>CALMQI010000258.1 GCA_937871935.1 uncultured Burkholderiales bacterium | reverse complement strand
TTGCGCGACCGGCCGGACAGCCTCGTCCTGCTGCCGACCCTCGCCTCCATTCCTGCGCTCGTCATCGTGGGCGCCGAAGATGTCGTGACCCCCCCCGAACGGGCCCAGGCGATCGCGGATGCGCTGCCCGAAGCGCGGACACTGCAGCCAGAAGTCGTGCAGCGTGAAGAACACCGGGAGCCCGCGCCGGTGCGCCTCTTGAACGAGACGTTCGAAATCGTCCATCGAACCGAACGTCGGCTCAACCCCGTTGAAATCGGCAACGTCGTAACCGAAATCGCGATTGGGCGAAGGATGAATCGGCGACAGCCAAATCGCATCGACGCCGAGCGCCGCGATATAGTCGAGCTTGGACTCGATGCCCTTAAGGTCGCCGACCCCGTCCCCGTCCGCGTCGACCGGGTCCGCGTCCGCGAGCGTCGGGCACGGATCGCACACGTTGCCGAGCCCGTCGCCGTCCACGTCTCCGGCGTCGAACACGCCGGAGGTGATCGTGCCCATCGCGGTCGTGATCGTCGCGGCCGCGCTCGCCGTGGTGGCAGGCCCAGCCCTGTCGTTCGAGATCGTCAGTGGAAACCCCGACCTGTCGATCCGCTGGGACAACACGATCCGCCTCAACGCAGCCACCCGCGTCGAGTCGCGCGACGACAAGATCGGCAACTCGGCACTCGCCGACGAAGGTACCTACAGCTTCGACAAGGGCGACTTCGTGGCCAAGCGCTTCGACCTGTTGTCGGAGTTCGACGTGGTCTACAAAAAGCGCTTCGGCGGCCGCGTCAGCGCCACCGCCTGGTACGACGGCGCGTACGGCAGCACCAGCCGCTCGAACCCGAACCCGCCGCTGGTGGCCATCCCCAGCTACATCGGCAACCAGTACAGCAGCACCACCAAGCGGCTGTACCGCGGCGGCACCGGCGAGATCATGGACGCGTTCGTCTTCGGCCGCGCCGACGTGGCTGGCGTCCCGGTGCAGGCCAAGCTCGGCCGCCACACCGTGTACTGGGGCGAGTCGCTGTTCCTCGGCGGCAACCTGCACAGCGTGGCCTACGCGCAGAACCCGCTCGACCTGCAGAAGGGCTTTGCCACACCGGGCACCGAGGCCAAGGAGCTGTTCCGGCCGCTGAACCAGCTGTCGCTGCAGGCCCAGGTGACCGACACGTTGTCGCTGGCCGCGCAGGCCATGTTCGAGTGGGAGTCGGCGCGCTTTCCCGAGGGCGGCACCTACCTCGGCCCGGTGGACTTCGTGTTCAACGGCCCGGACCGGCAGTTCCTGCAGCTGCCGGCCGGCGTGGGCGGCCCCGGCTTCGCGATGCGCGGAACGGCCAGCGAGCCGAAGCAGCGCGGCGAGTGGGGCGTCTCGGCACGCTGGAGCCCGGCCTGGCTCGACGGCACGCTCGGTGCGTACTACCGCAACTTCGCCGACAAGCTGCCGCAGGTGTTTCTCACGTCGCTGCCGGCGGCCACGCGCCAGTACAACTACATCTATGCCGACAACATCGAGCTGTTCGGCGTCAGCCTGGCCAAGAGCGTGGGCGGCATCAGCCTCGGCGCCGAGATCTCGCAGCGCCGCAACACGCCGCTGAACAGCCAGGTGCTCGGCGTCGTGGCGGGCCTGCCCACGCCGGGCGACACCGCCGGTCCGCGCGGCGACACCCTGCACGCTCTGGTCAACCTGCTCGGCACGCTGCCCAAGACGCCGTTGTTCGACGCCGCGTCGTGGGCCGCGGAGGTGCAGTTCTCACGCTGGTCCAAGGTGCGCAGCGGCGAGAACCTGTTCAACGCCCTCGGTTATGCACCGTGCAACGCCACCGCCACCGCGGCGGCGAAGAACAGATGGGACGGCTGCGTGACCAAGCAGTACGTCGGTGTGGGCTTCGCGTTCACGCCCACCTGGTTCCAGGTGTTCCCCGGCGTCGACCTGTCGGCACCGATGACCTATGCCATCGGCGTGGACGGCAACGCCGCCGTCACCTTCGGCGGCAACCAGGGCCTGGGCAACTACACCATCGGCGTGTCGGCCGACGTGCAGCAGCGCTATCGATTCGACCTCAAGTACATCGACTTCATCGGCCGCTACAAGGACAACGGCACCGCGGTGACCGCGACCAACGGCCTGACGACCTATCTGAAGGATCGTGGCTTCGTCAGCCTGACCTTCAAGACCACCTTCTGAGGAACACTTCATGCACACCAAGCACACCCTGCTCGCCACCGTGCTGGCGACGGCCTTCAACGCACCGGTCGCCGCCGCCGTCAGCGCCGACGAAGCCAAGGCCCTGGGCACGACGCTCACCGCGATCGGCGCCGACAAGGCGGCCAACGCGGCCGGCACCATCCCCGCCTACAGCGGCGGCGTGACCACGCTGCCGGCCGGCTACAAGGCCGGCGACGGCCTGCGGCCCAACCCGTTTGCCGCCGACAAGCCGCGCCTGGTGATCGACGCCAAGAACATGGCCGCGCATGCCGCGCAGCTGACAGAAGGCACCAAGGCACTGCTGCAGAAGTACCCCAGCTTCCGCGTCGACGTGTACCCCACGCAGCGCAGCGTGGCGTTCCCGAAGTGGGTGGCCGACAACACCGCGAAGAACGCGGTGAAAGCCAAGACGCTCAACGACGGCCGCTCGATGGAAGGCGCGCACGCGGGCTTTCCGTTCCCGCTGCCGGAGACCGGCTACGAGGCGATGTGGAACCACCTGGTGCGCTTCAACGGTCAGGCCTACGAGGCCAAGTACCGCAACCTGAGCGTCGACGCGAGCGGCCGCACCACGCTGGCCACCGAGGGCATCAGCAACCAGGAATATCCGTTCTGGGACAACAGCAAGACCTCGGCCGACACGTTCTGGCGCATCAAGCTCAGCTACACCGGCCCGGCGCGCCGCGCCGGCGAAGCGCTGATGCTGATCGACCCGCTCGACATCGGCACCAAGGACCGTCGCGCCTGGAGTTACCTGCCCGGCCAGCGCCGCGTGAAGGTGGCGCCCGACCTCAGCCACGACACACCCAACCCCGGCACCGCGGGCGCGACGACCTTCGACGACACCTTCATCTTCAACGGCTCGATGGACCGCTTCGACTTCAAGCTGGTGGGCAAGAAGGAGATGGTCGTGCCGTACAACGCCTATGCGGCGGTGTACCAGGCCAAGCAGGACGAGCTGCTCAAGCCCAACCACCTGAACCCCGACCTGGTGCGCTGGGAGCTGCACCGCGTGTGGGTGGTCGAGGCCACGCTGCGCCAGGGCAAGCGCCATGTCTACAGCAAGCGCACCTTCTATCTCGACGAGGACTCGTGGGCCGCGGTGGCCAGCGACGAGTACGACGCGCGCGGCCAGCTCTACCGCACCGGCTTCGCCTACATGGCACCCAGCTACGACCAGCCCGCGCCGTACAGCGACATGTTCGGCCACTACGACCTCGTCTCGCGCATCTACTCGCTCACCGGCTTCATCGCCGAGACGGGCGGCCTGAAGCACACCAAGCCGCTGCCCGAGCGCGAGTGGACGGCGGACTCGCTGGCCGGCGCCGGCATACGCTGACACCCGCCACACAAATCGCTGAAGCCATGCAACGGCGCAGCCTGCTCAAGGCGCTCGCCGCGGGCGGCGCACTGCCGCTCGCGGTGCACGCGGCGGCACCCACCACGCCCTCGCCCTGGCGCGACGTGCTCGACACGCCGGCGCAGAAGAGCCCGTTGGCCGCGCGCGGCGTGCTCACCGGGCTGGCCCGTGCGGGCCAGCGCCTGGTGGCCGTGGGGCAGCGCGGCCACGTGCTGCTCAGCGACGACGCCGGCACCAGCTGGCAACAGGCCGACGTGCCGGTGAGTGCCGACCTGGTGGCGGTGCACTTCGCGACGCCCGACAGCGGCTGGACGGTGGGCCACGACGGCGTTGTGCTGCACAGTGCCGATGCGGGCAAGACCTGGACGCGCCAGCTCGACGGCCGCGGCCTGGGCGACGTGCTGGTGGCGCACTACACGAAGAACAGCGACGACAAGTGGCTCGCCGAGGCCAGGCGCTTCGCGGCCCAGGGCGCCGAGAACCCGTTTCTCGACGTGTGGTTCGACGATGCACGCCACGGCCACGTGGTGGGTGCCTTCGGCCTCGCGCTGCGCACGGCCGACGGCGGCACCAGCTGGGAGCCGCTACTGCACGCCACCGACAACCCGAAGGCGCTGCACCTGTACGCCATACGCCGCATCGGCGGCGAGCTCTACGTGGCCGGCGAGCAGGGCCTGCTGCTCAAGTTCGATCGCGACAGCGACCGCTTCGTCGCGCTGACCACGCCCTACCCCGGCACGCTGTTTGGCATCGTCGGCCACGACCGTGCGGTGCTCGCCTTCGGTCTGCGCGGCAACGTGGTGCGCAGCACCGACCGCGGCCGCAGCTGGCAGGCGGTGCCCACCGGCGTGGCGGTGGGGCTCACCGCCGGCACGCTCGACGCGCGCGGCCGCATCGTGCTGGTGAGCCAGGCCGGCCATGTGCTGGCGAGCAGCGACGACGGTGCCAGCTTCACGCCGCTGAAGCAGCAGCGCGCGCAACCCGCCGCCGCGGTGGTGGGCGCATCTGCCGGGACGCTGGTGCTGGCCGGCCCGCGCGGCATCCAGACCGTGGCGTCGAGCTGACGGGCAGGCCGCGATGCACGCCCCTGCCGCCACACTGAGCGCCGACGAAGGCTCGCTAGCAGGCTTCGACTCGACGAGCGGCTCGTTGCTCGAACGCGCCGTGTTCAACCACCGCCGTGCGGTGATGGTGGCGTGCGCGTTGGTCACCGTGCTGCTCGCGGTGCTGGCCGCGACCCGGCTCTCGCTGAGCGCGAGCTTCGAGAAGATGATCCCGCGCGGCCACCCCTACGTGCAGAACTACCTGGAGCACCGCAGCGAGCTGCGCGGCCTGGGCAATGCGCTGCGCATCGTGGTGACCAACGAGCGCGGCGACATCTTCGATCCGGCCTACCAGGCCACGCTGCGCAAGATCCACGACGAGGTGTTCCTGACGCCGGGTGTCGACCGCGCGTGGGTCAAGTCGCTGTGGGCGCCGGGCGTGCGCTGGACCGAGGTGACCGAAGAGGGTTTTCGCGGCGGCCCGGTGATGCCCGACAACTACGACGGCTCGCCCGCTGCCACCGAGGCGCTGCGCGCCAACATCGCGCGCGCCGGCATCGTGGGCAGCCTGGTCGGCAACGACTTCAAGTCGAGCATGCTCGTGGTGCCGCTGCTCGACACCGACCCCGGCACCGGCCAGCGCATCGACGTGCGCGCGCTGTCGCATGCCGTCGAGCAACTGCGCACGCGGGTCGAGGCATCGGGCACGACGCGTGTGCACGTGATCGGCTTCGCGAAGCTGGTGGGTGACCTGATCGACGGCCTGATGCAGGTGGCGCTGTACTTCGGCCTGGCGGCGCTGATCGCTGCTGCGATCATCTGGCTGTACACGCGCTGCGCGCGCTCCACCGCGCTGGTGATCGCCTGCTCGCTGGTGGCCGTGGTGTGGCAGCTCGGCCTGGTGGCCACGTTCGGCTTCGAGCTGGATCCGTATTCGATCCTGGTGCCCTTCCTCGTGTTCGCCATCGGCGTGAGCCATGGTGCGCAGAAGATGAACGGCATCATGCAGGACATCGCCCGCGGCGCCCACAAGCTGGTGGCCGCGCGCTACACGTTTCGGCGCCTGTTTCTCGCCGGGCTGACCGCGCTGCTGGCCGACGCGGTGGGCTTCGCGGTGCTGATGGCGATCGACATCGCGGTGATCAAGGACCTGGCGCTCACCGCCAGCCTGGGTGTGGCGGTGTTGATCTTCACCAACCTGATCCTGCTGCCGGTGCTGCTGAGCTACGTGGGCGTCAGCGACGCCGCCGCGGCGCGCGCGCTGCGCTCCGAGAGCGAGGCGGCGCGCAACAAGGGCTTCAACCGCCTGTTCGGCGTGCTGTCGCGTTTTGTCGAGCGCCGCTGGGCGCAGGCCACCGTGACGGTCGCCGCGTTGCTGCTGGTGCTGGGCTACGCGGTGAGCACGCAGCTGAAGATCGGCGACCTCGACCCCGGCGCGCCCGAGCTGCGCGCCGACTCGCGCTACAACCGCGACAACGCCTACATCACCGGGCACTACACGCTGTCGAGCGACAGCTTCGCGGTGATCGTGAAGACCGAGAAGGAAGGTTGCCTCAAGTACCAGACGCTGGTGGAGGCCGACCGCCTGGCCTGGGCGCTGCAGCAGGTGCCCGGCGTGCAGACCACCGCGGCGCTCACCAACGCCGTGCGCCAGATCACCGCCGGCAGCAACGAAGGCAGCCCCAAGTGGCTGACCATCGCGCGCAACCAGGACGTGCTGAACTACGGCGCGCAGCAGGCGAGCGTGAACAACCCCGACCTGTTCAACACCGAGTGTTCGGTGATGCCGGTGATCGCCTACCTGGCCGACCACCGCGCCGAGACGCTGGACCGCGTGGTGCAGGCGAGCAGCGCCTTTGCCGCCGAACACGGCACGGCGGAACGCCAGTTCCTGCTCGCCGCCGGCAGCGCCGGCATCGAGGCCGCCACCAACATCGTGGTGCGGCAGGCGTGGACGCAGATGCTGCTGCTGGTGTATGCGGCGGTGATCGTGCTGTGCTTCATCACCTTTCGCAGCTGGCGCGCGGTGGTGGTGGCGGTGGTGCCGCTGATCATCACCTCGGTGCTATGCGAGGCGCTGATGGTCGCGCTGGGCATCGGCGTCAAGGTGGCCACGCTGCCTGTGATTGCGCTCGGCGTGGGCATCGGCGTCGACTACGCGCTGTACCTGCTCTCGGTGCAGTTGGCCCAGCAGCGCGCCGGCGTGCCGCTGGCCGAGGCGTACCGGCGCGCGCTGCAGTTCACCGGCAAGGTGGTGGTGCTGGTGGGCGTGACGCTCGCCGCCGGCGTGGCCACGTGGGCGCTCTCGCCCATCAAGTTCCAGGCCGACATGGGCATCCTGCTGGCCTTCATGTTCGTCTGGAACATGGTGGGCGCGGTGGTGCTGATTCCGGCGCTGTCGAGGTTTCTGCTGCCGACGAAGGCGTGAGGGCCGGGCGCGTGATCGGCATCCTCGGCGCCGCGGGCGCGAAAGGGTGAGCCGGCAATAAGGTCTCGACCTGCCGCTCCGACTGCAGGCAGAATTTGTTGGGGAACCTCCGAATGCCAGCAGTCACGCTCTTCGGACTCGAACGCAGCGTCTACACGCGCATTGCACGCTTGGCGCTGCATGAAAAGGACCAGGCCTACCAGCTTCGTGAAGTGGAGATCTTCGGCGACACCGGCGTGCCGGCGGATCACCTTCAGCGCCATCCGTTCGGTCGCATACCCGTGCTCGAGCATGACGGATTCAGACTCTTTGAGACAGCGGCGATTGCGCGGTATGTCGACGAGGCGTTTGCCGGTCCGCAGCTGCAGCACACCGAACCGCAAGCCCGAGCGCTCATGAATCAGACCATCGGTCTACTCGACGCCTACGCGTATCGGCCGATGGTGTGGGGTGTTTTCGTGCAGCGCGTGCGCCGTCCGCTTCAAGAAAACGCTGCCGATGAGGCGACGATCACGCGCTCGCTTGCGTCAGTGGCGGTGGTCCTTGACGTTCTGGAGCGTGGCCTGCGTTCGAGATCGCACCTCGCCGGCGATGCACTGACGCTGGCCGATCTGCACGCCTACCCGATGCTGCGTTACTTTGCCCTGGCACCTGAGGGTGCAGGCGCGCTGGCGGCCCGACCCGAGCTTGCGCGGTGGTTCGACGCCATGCACCAACGCGGCAGCGTCATGGCGACAAGGACCAGCCTGGAACCTGCGTGACGCGGGTGCCGGCGGTACCCCGGCAACCCCAGCCGATCATGCCGTGCTACGCACCGTCAGGGTCCGCAACGCAGCGTTTGGAGCCGGTCGTCGCCGCCCGGCGTACGGCGTCAGCTCTTGCAACGAAAGTGGCCAATCGATCTAGGCTCGGGCCCCTCTCCTGCGCCAGCGCCGAGCTCTCCACGTTCGGGCTTCCGGGGTCGAGCCGAGGCCTGTGCACATCAATGAAAAGGGGTATTGACTCTCACGTAGCGTCAAACACGACATTGGGCCTCCAACCGACCCCCAACAGGAGTGACCCATGCTCACGATCTATGGCGTGCCGATCTCTGTGCACACGCGCAAAGTGATCATTGCCGCGCGACTCAAGAACCTGCCCTTCGAACTGATCCCGGTGGTACCGGTGATGCCCGACAGCTTGCCGCCCCACTGGCGCCAGCTCAGCCCTACCGGTATGGTGCCTGCCTTGCAAGATGGCGACTTCACTTTGGCGGACTCAGCGGCCATCTGCGCCTATCTCGAACGCAAGTGGCCCAAGCCGTCGCTTCTTCCGACCGACGTGCGGCACTACGGCCACGCGCTGTGGCTGGAGCAGTACGCCAGCGGAACGGTGTTCCGCGATGTCGTTCGCCCGTTGTTCCACGAGCTGTTCGTTCACCCGAAGGTCCGGAACACTGCCACCGACCAAGCCCTCGTCGGCGATGTGCTCGACCGCGTGCTGCCCGAGGTCTTCGGCTACCTCGAACGGGCCTCGGGCAACAAGTTTCTGGCCGGGGATGCACTGTCAGTGGCCGACTTGGCCGTAATGTCCAACCTGACCACCCTGCAGTACACGGGCATAACGCTCGACCGCAAACGCTACCCGAAGCTCGCTGCGCTGTACGAACAGGTTGTTCGCGTACCCGAGGTCGCCGAGGCACTGCGGTCTGAACAGCCGATGGTGCAACAGATGGGTCTAGACGGAACGTTCCTGGGTCAACTGCTGCACTAGACTGGGCGCAGCATGTTCCGCATCGGCGACTTCTCACGCATCGCTCGCGTGTCGGCGCGGCTGCTGCGGTTCTACGACGAGATCGGTCTGCTGGCGCCGGCACACGCCGACCCGCAGACCGGCTACCGTCACTACACAGTGGCGCAGTTGGCACAGCTCAACCGCATCACGGTATTGAAGGAGCTGGGCTTCAGCCTCGAACAGATCGGCGGCATGCTCAAGTCGCCGCCCGCCGCCGACGAACTGCGCCGCATGCTGCTACTGCGGCGCAATGACATTGAACGCACGTTGACACAGGAGTCGCAGCGCCTGCGCCATATTGAAACTCGCATCGCGCAGATCGAAAGCGAAGGACACTTGTCAGTTGACGACGTGGTCGAGCGAGCCGAGCCTGCACGTCGCTTGTTGTCGTTGCGGCGACAGGTGGCATCGTTCGCCGAAGCGCGCGGCCTGATTTCGACGTTGAGTGAGCAGTCGCGCAAGCTGCTGCCCAAGGCACACGGCTGCCAGCTGATGGCGTTGGCGCATGCGCCTCAATTCGAGAGCGACGAGATCGATGTCGAGTTCGGCTACGCTGTCGAGCACCTCGATCTCGCCACGCCGCCGCGCCACAGCGAGCTGACGCTGCGCGACCTGACCGCGGTGCCGCGTATGGTCGTGTGTGTGCGCGTGGGACTACCCGAAGACGCTCACTTGGTGACGGCGAAGATCGGCCGCTTCGTAGCCGCCAACGGCGACCAACTCGACGGCCCGAGCCGCGAAGTGTTCCTGCAGCGGCCCGACCCCGAGCACATGCACGAAGCGGTGGTTGAGATGCAGTTTCCCGTGCGGCACGCGCCTTAGCCCTTGCACTCTCGTCCGCGCTCCAAGACCTACGCGATTCACGGCGAGGTGGAGTGCCGCAGAGTCGTGACGAATCACAACCGAAGACATCGGTCGACCTCGAGGCGATGCCTGAGGCGCCGCATGCCTGCTCGCGCGCGCCTCGTCATGAGGCGACGTGCAAAGGGAAGGATCGTCCATCGCCCGAGGCCGCTGGTTGTTCGACTGAACATTCGCCAGTCAACCTCGCACTTGTCAGGGCCTGCTTCGCGAAATTCGATCTCCATCCGCGGCAGGACAGTGGGAAGTGCTCCTTCCGTGACGATCCGAGAGGGAGTCGTCACCTCGACAACACGCAGCAGCACTGGACGCTGTCCACGCAATGGCACGGCGACGGTCTCGCGGTACTGCTTGCCCACCGCATCGAACGGGAGGCTGTTTGCTGCGGCTATCTGAATGACTCCAGGAAACCATTCCGCAAAATTCTCGAGGTTCGCCGCGTAGTTGAACGCCACATCTCGTGGGCACTCGATGAACGTGGCTGTGTGGGCGAGCAAGTACATCTGGCTCCTTACAGGATGGCCAGATGCTAGAGTGTGAAGTCAGGTTCACAGTCAAGAGTTTTCTTTGGACATCAAGACACTTGAAGCGCAGACCGGTCTCGGCCGAGATGCCATTCGCTACTACGAGCGCAGGCAATTGCTGGGTGTGGTGCCACGTGGTCCCAACAACTACCGCGACTACCCGTCCTCGCTGGTCAAGCAACTCAAGCTTCTTCGGGCTATGCAAGCCCTTGGCTTCTCTTTGGATGAAATCCGGCAGGTGCTGAATGGGCTGAGGTCGCAGGGCATCAACTGTCTCGATGGGGCCCGGCTATTGGCCGCGAAGCGCGAAGTGGTCGAGGCGCAGGTTCGCGAGTTGCGTCGAATCAGCCGACTCTTGCGGGATGAGCAGGGTCGGCTTGAGATCCGTGCGCGTCAGCACGGGCGCCTGTAGGGCGCCGGAATGCGCGTGACTCGGTCGTTGTTTTGTGGTGACGCGATGAGCATCGCCTGCTGTCGCATGACCGCTTCGGGTCGACCCGCGTCTGCGGGCATCAAGGGCAGCGGTCGCTACCGCGTGCGGCGTCCAGGCGACAGGCAAGACCGGCGGCCGTGTCGGTGCGAATCTGCCTGTCGATCGTGTCGATGACCACGGCGCGCCGGCGTTCGGCCACGAGCCGCACATCAGCGCCGGCTTCAAACAGCGCCGAGAACGTCTGGCGGTTCGAGACGAAGTGGAACGACAGGCCGACGATGTTGGCGTAGATGTCCAGCGGTTCGAGGTCGCCGCGGAACTCGCCGCTGCGCTGGCCACGCTGCACGATGCGCGCCAGCGTCTCGAGGCTGCGGTGGCTCATCTGCCGCACCGACTCGGCACTCTCGATGAAGCGGCCGCCCAGGAGGTTCTCGCCCATCACGAGCCGCACGAACTGCGGCGACTTCAGGTGCAGGTCGAAGAGGTGGCCGACATAGGCGCCGAGCGCGGCGGCAGGCGGCAGGCTCTCGTAGTCGGGCTGTTCGAGCGCCGTGCGCACGCCGGCATAGGCATCGGCGAGGGCCGCCGCATACAAGCCCTCCTTGCTGCCGAAGTGGTAGTACAGCATGCGCTTGCTGGTGCGCGTGCGCGCCGCGATCGCATCGACACGCGCGCCGGCCAGGCCATGCTCGGCGAACTCGGCGACGGCGACGTCGAGGATGTTGCGGATGACCGGGTCCATCGCCGCGCCGCGCCTCTTTCAGCGACGCAGGCGTTCGACTTCGCTCAGCAGGAGCTTGAGCACCTCCGGGTTGGCGCCGGCGCTGTGCTTGTCGACCACCGGCCGCGCCGCGGCACGCATGCGCGCGATCTCCGCCGGCGCGATCTCGTTCACGCTCATCAGCGTGCGCAGGCGCGCCAGCGCCTGCTCCTCGTCGCGGCGGGCACCTGCGCGCCAGACCTTGACCGCCTCGGCCCAGGACTGGCGGAAGACCGTGCGCTCTTCGTCGTTGAGCTGGTCCCAGACGGGCTTGCTGAAGATGCCCATCGCCGCCAGCAGCACGTGCCGCGTCATCGACAGGAACTTCTGCACTTCGAAGAACTTGGTGGCCAGCACCAGCGCCACCGGGTTCTCCTGCCCGTCGACGGCCTTCTGCTCGAGCGCGGTAAAGAGCTCCGGGAAGGGCATCGGCACGGCGTTGGTGCCGAGCGCCTTCCACAGGTCCAGCGCCAGCGGCGACTGCAGGACGCGGATCTTCAGGCCCTGCAGGTCTTCGAGCCGCGTCACCGCACGCCGGCTGTTGGTCAGGTTGCGGAAGCTGCAGGCGCTGAAGCCGAGCGGCACGACACCCTTGCTGTCCAGGGTCTGCAGCAGCTTCTGCCCGAAGGGGCCGTCGACCACGGCCTCGGCGTGGTCGGACGAGTCGAACAGGTACGGCAGGTCGAGCAGCTCGAACTCCTTCACCAGGCCGACGAGCAGGCCGGCCGACAGCGTGCCGATGTCGATCGTTCCGGTGCGGATGCCCGAGATCATCTGCAGGTCGCCGCCGAGCGCGCCGCCGGCGAAGACATTGACCTTCATCTTGCCGCCCGACAGCCGCGCCACCGCCTCGGCGAACTTGTCGGCACCCTCGGCCACCGAGTTGCCGCGTGGCGACTGGAAGCCGAGCTTGAACTCGCGTGCCCGCACCTGCGCGAGCAGCGGTGCCGGCAGCAGCGCGGCACCCGCCGTGCCGATGACGAGCTGGCGGCGCGAGACGCGCATCGTGTTCGGGACCTGGATCATGGGCATCGATGTCTCCTGGTTGTGGGACCCAAGGGTCGCCGGCCCTCAGCGGGCGAAGTAGGCGGCCGGCACGATGACCAGCCAGGGAAAGAACGTCATCGCGGCCAGCGCCGCCAGCTGCGCGAACATGAACGGCCACACACCGCGGATGACCTCGGTCATGCTGACGCGCGAGACGCCGGCGACGACATTCAGCACCGTGCCCACCGGCGGCGAGATCAGGCCGATGGCGTTGTTGACGACGAACAGCACGCCGAAGTAGACGGGGTCGATGCCGGCCGCCTTGACCACCGGCATCAGGATCGGCGTCAGGATCAGCACGGTGGGGCCGAAGTCGAGCGCGGTGCCGATGACGACGACGAGCACCATGATCACCATCATCAGCAGGATCGGGCTCTGCACGAGAGGACCGACGAGCTCGACCACGGTCTGCGCGATGCCCGAGACGGTGACCAGCCACGCCGACAACATGGCCGTGGCGACGAGCAGCATCACGACGCTGGTCGTCATCGCCACGCGAACGAAGATGCGGTACAGGTCGCGATGCGCGAGCTCGCGATAGACAAGCATCGAGACGAGATAGGCGTAGACGGCGCAGGCCACTGCCGCCTCGGTGGGCGTGACGACGCCGAACTTGAGGCCGAAGACGATGATCAGCGGCATGCCCAACGCCCACAGCCCGTCGGCGAAGGCGCGGCCGATCTGCCGTGCGCTTGCGCGCGGCAGGCGTGGCGGCGCCTCGGTGCGCATGATCCACCACCAGGTGATGACGAGCGACAACGCCAGCAGCAGGCCCGGCACGATGCCGGCCAGGAAGAGCTTGGTGATCGAGACGCCGGCGAGCACGCCGAAGAAGACGAAGGGGATGCTCGGCGGGATGATCGGCGCGATGATCGCGCCGGCGGCGATGAGGCCCACCGTGCGTGCCGGCGAATACCCGGCCTTGATCATCATCGGCACGAGGAAGGCCGACAGCGCCGCAGCGTCGGCGACCGCCGAGCCGGACATCGACGCCAGCATCACGGTGGCCAGGATGGCGACATAACCGAGGCCGCCACGCAGATGGCCGAGCAGCGACACCGCCACGTCGACGATGCGGCGCGAGATGCCGCCCGCGTTCATGATCTCGCCAGCGAGGATGAAGAACGGCAGCGCCAGCAGCGGGAAGCTGTCGGCGCCGTTGACCACCGTCTGCGCGATCAGCGTGACGTCGAACTGGCCCATCGTGAGCATCAGCGCGACGCCGCAGACCAGCATCGCGAAGGCCACCGGCATGCCGAGCAGCATGGGCAGCAGAAGTCCGACGAGGAAGACGGCGAGGATCACCGCTGCTCCTCGCTCTCGACGACGCCGATCAGTTCGGCGTCGCTGAGCCGGCCGCGCAGCAGCCGCCACAGGTCCCGGGCGATGATCAGCGAGGCGGCCGCGCCGAACAGCACCGCCACGCCGTAGAAGAGGCCTGTGGAAAGGCCGGTGACCGGCGCCGCGACGTCCCAGTCCATGCGCGTCTGGCGCAGGCTGCCGAGAAAGAACATCACCGCCACGACGAGCATGGCGACGCGCGGCCCGGCATAGCCGAGCCCGCCGCTGAGCGCGAGAGCGAGCGCGGTCTCTCGCTCGAGCGCGCGCGCCCCGGAGCCGAAGGCGTAGGCCGCCGTCGTGAAGGCGCGGAGGACGTCGATGACCACGACCGTTCCGCGCGCTCCGCGAGCGCCCGCCAGGCCGCGCGCACGGCGCACCCGCATCACCCGAGCTTCACGGCCGTGCCGCTGGCCGTGACCATCAGCATGCCGTTCTGCGCGCCCAGCACCTCGTAGTGGATGACGGTTGTCAACGCGACGAGAGCGATAGTGATCAAGAGGGCGACGAACATGGCGGCCTTGCGCAGTGGCGACGCGGCGGACTATGCCTGCACGGCGCCCGCCGTCACGCTGATCTTGAAGTCGTCGATCAGCGAGCCGTCCGAGCGCACCGTGCTCGACTTGCCGACCGGATTGCCGCCGTCAATGACGGCAGCGCCCATCGAGCCATACCAGGCGCCCCAGGCGTCCATCGTCTTCTTGATTTCGGCCTGGTCGGTCGGTGCCTTGCCGCCGTGGAATACAAAAAGGTACTTGGCCATCTGTCTTACTCCATTGGGTCTGTTGGTTGATCGAGAAACGACATGCGGGCCCGCATGACTAGTGACTATCACTAGGCCGCTTCCCTGAAAATGGCAGCATTGCCAGGAAAACTTGTGCCGTGAGTATGAATAGTTCACAATCGATGGATAACTTCGTCAGTGGCGAGCGTCGGCGATGCCGGAACGAGCAACCACCCGAGCCACCGCATTGCCGGACCGCAAAGGCGCGGCCGCCGCAACATCGATCCAGGAGAGCCAGAAGCTCTCGGGGATCCTTTCGATACTAGCCGAAGCCGCCATCATTCCTCGCGCTGTTCGCCCACTCGAGGCGACGCAGAT
>CALMQI010000257.1 GCA_937871935.1 uncultured Burkholderiales bacterium | reverse complement strand
CTCGTCGTACCGAGCCGCCGCGGCAACGTCCGCGCGCCATCCGGCGCCCAGGTTCAACTCGTCAGAGAGCTGCAGCGCCTGTTCGAGGACTGTGTTGAGCGCCGCCATGAACACTACTATAGCGGAGGATAGGCCAGTCGATGCGGCTTTGAGGATAGAGAGGATAGAGGATAGATTCTTTGTCTGTGAGTTCTCCGCTTTTCTGCAAGAAGTTCAGGCCGCGAGGGCGAGCAGTTGCGGGAAGTTGATCTGCCGGACTTGAATGGCGGTGGCCATCAAGCGGCGACCGAGGCCGGTGGTTCTCCAGCGGCGCGAGCGTGGGATCCGCGCATCACCAACGAACACCCACAGATGCGGGCCCGCGGTTTCTACGAGCTCGTCGACCACCCGGTGGCCCATGTGGAGGTCCCGGTAGCCGGCCGTCTTGCCGAAGTTGATCATGGCCCCGAACCGCCGATCGAGCTCTTCGGGGTAGCCCTCGTCCGTGAACAGGGGGGCGATCGCCTCCGCGTCGGCCGAGCGCAGCACCAGGCTCGAGGCTCCCGTGTCCACCAGCATCGAAATGGCCGTGCCGTCGACATCGGTGCGGGCGGCGAAGTGGCCATCGCCGCGGCGACGGATACGGACCGCGCGCTCGCCGGCCTCGTTGTCCTGGCCGAGTGCCACCACCTGGCCGGGCGGCAGAATCTCGCCGGCGACGCGATGTGCGATCGCTGTGAAGTCGTCTCGGAACGCGTAGACCACCACCAGGGCAACCGCGATCGCGAGCCAGGCGAACAGATCGCGGAACGCCTCGCCCATGCGCCCGCGATAGTCGGAGAGCGCCGACAGACCGACGAACAGCAGCAGGCCGCCGGTCGCGACGAGCGCGACGATCTCGGCTTCGCCGAAACCGCTGAGCCGGCCCGCGTTCGCCCGGAGCAGCAGCGCGAGGCCGACCAGCGCCGCGATCGAGAGCGCAACCCATTTGCTCATGGTTGTTTCACCTGGGCTTCGATGCGTCTCGTGTCGGCAGCCTCGCCATGATCTCCCGGCGCTCGATCTCGGTCAGTGACGCCCACTGCGCGATCTCGGCCAGCGTCCGCCGGCAGCCCTGGCAGAGCCCGCTCAGCGGGTCGATCACACAAACCTTCGTGCAGGGCGATTCCATGGCGCCGCAACAACTCCCCGTGCAGCCCTCGAGCGAGAGGTGGCACGCCGGCCATGCCGGAATGCCCGGCAGCCAACGATCAGCCTCCATATAGGGAGGATCGCCTTCGACGACCAGCCTGCCGGAAATCGAGTTTCCGGCGGCACGCAGAAAACCGGAGCCGAGCCGCGCAGAGCCGCTTCAGCCGGCTGCCACCCGCTGTGACGGACCGCGCAGGCGCGCGGGCCGGGAGGTTGCCTCCGGCTGACCGCCGCGATGGCGCTCGTGACCGAGCGGCTGCAGGGGAGGCACCGCCGCCAGCACCCGCTTCTTGGGGAAGATCACGATCGCCTCGGTTCCCTTTCTGAGCTCGGAGTGCAGCTCGAAGGCACCGCCGTGCAACTCGATCAGGTTCTGCACGATCGCCGGCGCCAGGCCCTTGCTCGGCTCGTCGATCAGGATCAGCGCGCGCGGCTCGACGATGGCGCGCGCCACGGCCAGCATCTGCTTCTGGCCGCCGGAGAGCTTGCCCGCCGGGTGGAGCCAGAACTTCTGCAACGCCGGAAACAGCGAGAAGATCCAGTCCAGCCGCTGACGGTCCAGCTCGCCGGCGTGGCGTGCGGCACGCGCCGCCAGCACCATGTTCTCCTGCACTGTCAGGTCGGTGAAGATGCCCATCGCCTCGGGCACATAAGCGATGCCCTTGGCGGCGATGTCGGGCGTGGCCAGGCCCTTGATCGAGTGACCCTGGAAGCGCAGTTCGCCGCCGCTGGCCGGCCACAGGCCCATGATCGTGCGCAGCGTCGTCGTCTTGCCGGCGCCATTGCGGCCGAGCAGCATCGTCACCTGGCCGGCCGGCACCTGCAGGTCCACGCCATGCAGGATGTGGTACGCGCCGATGTGCGTCTGCACGGCGTTGAGTTCGAGGATCGGCGGCGTCACGCCGGCTCCTCCGCCGCCATGCCCAAGTAGGCTTGTTGAACGACCGGGCTCGCGATCACCGCCGCCGGCTCACCGTCGGGCTCGGCAGCGAGTCGTTCCTCTACGGCGCGCGGCTGGCACGCGGCTGCACCTCGGGCCAGGCGCTGTCGGGCGGCGCCACGCTCGCGGCCGGATCGTGGGGGATCATGCTGGCGATCTTCGCCAGCGCGTACCTGCTGGCCTGGTTCGTGCGCAAGCTGTGGCTCTGACAGGAGCGGCACATGAACTTCCCCCTCGATGCATTGACCGCCGTGAGCGCCGCGAACCCGTGGTCCTACGGGGTGTTCGGCCTCATCGGCTTCGCCTTCGGCTATACGCTGGAGATGGCGGGCTTCGGCGATTCGCGCAAGCTCGCCGCGCAGTTCTACTTTCGCGAGCTGACCGTGTTCAAGGTCATGTTCACCGCCATCGCGGTGGCGCTGGTGCTGCTGTTCGGCTTCATCGCGCTGCGCCGCCTGCGCCAGGTGCAGCAGGCCCAGCGCGCCGCCGAGGCATTGGCAGCTCGGCTGCACGAAGCGCGCGCCGATGCATTACGCGCGAGCCAGGCCAAGAGCGAGTTCGTCGCCAACATGAGCCACGAGGTGCGCACGCCGTTTCACGGCCTGCTCGGCATGCTGTCGCTGCTGCAGGAGACGCGGCTCGACGCTCGCCAGCACGACTACCTGTCAAGCGCGGTCGACAGCGCCCGGCATCTGCTGGCGTTGCTCAATGACGTGCTCGACCTGTCGAAGATCGAAGCCGGCACGCTGTCGCTGCTGCCGCAGGCGCTCGACCCCTTCGCCCTCGTGCGCAGCGTCGAGCATTCGGCGCGTCCACGCGCCACGGCCAAAGGCCTGGCGCTGCGCACGCAGGTGGACGGCGACGTGCCTGCTGCGGTGCGACTTGACGGCACGCGCACCCGCCAGATCCTGCTCAACCTGCTGACGCACGCGGTGCAGGACACCGACTCCGGCAGCGTCACGCTGCGCTGCCGCGTCGACCGGGCGATCGCGACGGCGCCGATGATCGAATTCGCGGTGACCGACACCGGCGTAGGGCTCGACGCCGCGGCGCTCGAGGGCCTGTTCGAGCGCTTCGGCCGTGTCGACTCGTCGCGCTCGCGCCGCGAACAGGGATCGGGCCTGGGGCTGGAGATCGCGCGCAAGCTCGCTCGCCTGATGCGCGGCGAGCTCACCGCTGCCAGCACGCCGGGCCAGGGTAGCCAGTTCTGCCTGCGCCTGCCGCTCGACCTGCCCACTGCCGGCCCGGGCACCCCGCCGGCCGAAGCCGGCGCGCCCGCCACGGCGCCGGCCGAGCCCACCACGCGCCGGCGCGCGCTCGCCGTGCTGGTGGCCGAGGATCACCCGGTCAACACCCAGTACATGGCTTCGCTGCTCGAACTGCTGGGCCATCAAGCGACCTTCGTGCAGAACGGCTGGCAGGCGGTGCAGGCGGTGCAGAACCAGCGTTTCGACATCGTGCTGATGGACGTGCACATGCCGCTGATGGATGGCATCGTCGCCGCGGCCACGATCCGTGATCTCGAAGGCCATGCGACCGAGATGCCGATCGTCGGCCTGACGGCCGACACGTTACCCGACACGCGCGAGCGCTGCGTGGCCGCCGGCATGATGGAGGTGATGAACAAGCCGCTCGGCATGCCGGAGCTGAAGGCGCTGCTCATCCGCCTGTTCGGTTCGGCGGCTGGCATGACGGGCATCGCCGAGCCGCCGAAGGCCCCGCCCGACACGGCGCCGCTGATCGACCGCGCCCTGCAGGCGCGGCTGCTCGAGCTGCTGCCGCGTGCCGAGACGATGGCGCTCTTCGCGGCGCTGTTCGCGCAGGCCCGCGACGCGTCGCAGCGCATGCACAAGGCGCTGCGCGCGGCCGATGCGGCCGAGCTGCGGCAGGCGTCGCACGGGGTCAAGGGTGCTGCCCTCAATCTCGGCCTGCGTGCACTGGCCGACGCCGCCGACCGTGTCAACCAGCTGGCCGACACGCTCAACGCCACCCGGCTGGCACTGGCGCTGCAGCGCTTCGACGAAACCCTGGCCGCCAGCCACAACCTGTGCGCCAGCGAAGGGCTGGTGGACGCAGCGCCCGCGCCCTGAGCCGCGTCGCGGATCGACTTGCACGAGCCCCGACTCGCGCTCCAGGCCGCTTTAGACGACGACCGGCTCCGGCTCGAGCCGGATGCCGAAGCGCCCGTACACGCTCTCCTGAATCGCGCGCGCCAGCACCAGCACCTCGGCACCGCTGGCACCACCGCGGTTGACCAGCACCAGCGCCTGCTTGTCGTAGACGCCGGCGCGGCCGATCGACTTGCCCTTCCAGCCGCAGGCGTCGATCAGCCAGCCGGCGGCCAGCTTGTAGCTGCCATCGGCCAGCGGATAGTGCACGATGTGCGGGTCGCGCGCGATGATGTCGCGACACTGCTCGGCGCTGACCACCGGATTCTTGAAGAAGCTGCCGACGTTGCCCACCTGCGCCGGGTCGGGCAGCTTGCCGCGACGGATCGCGCAGACCCAGTCGAAGATCGTGCGCGCGTCGGGTACGGTATTGCCGGTCTCGGCGATCTTGCGTTCGAGGTCCAGGTAGCCGAGCACCGGCCGCCACGGCCGCGGCAGCTTCAGGCGCAGCCGCGTGATCACGCTCTTGCCGGCCAGCCCGCCGTAGCCGCTGCGCTTGAAGGCGCTGTCACGGTAGCCGAAGCGGCAGGCCACCGCGTCGACCGTCACGCTGCGGCCGGTGACGAGGTCGACCGCGTCGAGCGATTCGAAGCGCTCGCGCAGTTCGAGTCCGTAGGCTCCGATATTCTGTACCGGCGCCGCACCCACGGTACCGGGAATCAACGCCAGGTTCTCCAGGCCCGGCCAGCCGTTGTCGAGTGTCCAGGCCACGACGTCGTGCCAGGTCTCGCCGGCACCGGCCTCGACGATGACGGCATCGGCGCGTTCCTCGACCAGGCGCCGGCCCCTCACCTCGACCCGCACGACCACCGCCTCCGGGTCGCGCGTCAGGATCAGATTGCTGCCCGCGCCGAGCACCAGCTTGGGCGCGCGGCCGAGCTCCGGATGGTCGACCACACGGCGCACGTCGGCGTCGCTCGTCACGCGCACCAGCGTGTGGGCGATGGCGGGCAGACCGAACGTGTTGTATGCACGCAAGGCCACGCCGTGTTCGACGGGCAGTGCTCCGTTGGAGGTGGGCATGGCAGAATTTTCGCTGATCCGCCGATCTGTCAACATCCACACATGCCCAGCTTCGATGCCGTCGTCGAACCCAACCGCGTCGAACTGCGCAATGCGGTCGACCAGTGCCAGCGCGAGATCGGCACGCGATTCGACTTCAAGGGCAGCAGCGCGGCCATCGAGCTCGGCGAAGAGGCGCTGACATTGCTGGCCGACAGCGACTTCCAACTCGGCCAGGTGCGCGACATCCTGCTCGGCAAGCTGGCCAAGCGCGGCGTCGACGCACGCTTCGTCGAGTTCGATGGCGACAGCGAGCGCATCGGTGGCGACAAGGTCAAGCTGGTAGCGCCGATCAAGGCCGGCATCGCCGGCGAGGACGCCAAGCGGCTGCAGACGCTGATCAAGCAGAGCAAGCTCAAGGTGCAGGCCGCGATCCAGGGCGACGTGGTGCGCATCAGCGGCGGCAAGAAGGACGATCTGCAGTCGGCCATCGCGCTGCTGAAGCGTGACGTCACCGATCTGCCGCTGACGTACAAGAACTTCAGGGATTGAATGAACCACCCCCGTAACGGCCTTCGGCCGCCCCCCCTCAAGGGGGCGCCAACAGCGAACCGGCAGAGCCGGATTCGCGTTGGCCGCTTGGGCGTGCTCAGCGTTATTGGCGCGCTCGTGCTGGCGAGCTTGGCTCAAGCGCAGAGCGTTTCGCTGGCGGGCAGCATGGGTGACAGCAAGGCCCTCTTGATGATCAACGGCGCGCCGCACACGGTGGCCGTGGGCTCCACCGTGAAGGGTGTGACGCTCAAGCGCGTGATGCCGGGCGCGGTCGAGGTCGAGATCGGCGGCAAGTTGCTGCCGGTCACGCTGGGCGGCTCGCCGACCAGCGTGGGTGGTGGCGGCGGCACGGGCGGCGGACGCGAGATCACGATCGCGGTGGGTCCGGGCGGCCACTTCGTCGCCAACGGCCAGATCAACGGCAAGGCGGCGCAGTTTCTCGTCGACACCGGCGCCACCATGGTGGCGATGAGCCGCAGCGAGGCCGAACGGCTCGGCGTCGACTGGAAGCGCGGCCAGCGCAGCCTGACGCAGACCGCCAACGGCGTGGTGCCGACCTATCACGTGTCGCTCAACTCGCTGCGCATCGGCGACGTCGAGGTGTTCAACGTCGACGCCGCCATCGTGCAGGCCGAGATGCCGATCATCCTGCTCGGCAACAGCTTCCTCAACCGCTTCTCGATGCGGCGCGACTCCGACGTGCTGCGCCTGCAGCGCAACTAGACGCCATTGACGGCGGCACCGTTCGAGCCGCGGCTGATCCAATGCACCGGCTGGCATCGACCCGTTGCGGTCGTTTGTTGCCTTGCGCGCCTTCGCGAGACCGAGCGTACAAGGCTGCGGGCGGGCACGCCCTGGCGCTCAACCGCCGGCGTCCCGGCCCTGCG
>CALMQI010000256.1 GCA_937871935.1 uncultured Burkholderiales bacterium | reverse complement strand
CATGGGGGCGAAGCTGGCGCTTTCGACCGACGCGCACAGCGCCGCCGATCTGGACCTGCTACGCTTTGCCGTGGATCAGGCCCGGCGCGGCTGGATCGAACCGGGGGACGTGCTCAACGCCCGGCCCCTGAAGGACCTCATGAAGCTGCTCAAGCGAGGTTAGACCCGTTTCCGGACAGATTGACGATCTTGCGGCCGTCCGACGTCTTGGAGTTGCTGGAGCGTTTCCGCGAAGGGCTGGCCGGCGGCGCGCGCGGCGAGCCGCTCCAGCGGCACGCGCAGCATCGGCCAACCGCTCGCCTCGCCGACGGCGAGCAGCACGACCAGCAGCGCCAGCGTCGCGGCCGCGCCCCGTAGCCGACGGCTGCGCGCCAGCCGCGACGCGATCATCGCGACGCTCTGGCGCGGCGGACGCAGCCCGACGATGCCGGCCGCCGCTCGCCCGCAGGCTCGATGCGGCCGGTCTGATAGAAGCCGTGCAACCAGCGCCAGAAGCCGCCGACCAGCGGGCGGCGGCTGCGCGCGCGGGGCACGCGTTTGCGCGGGGGTGTCAGGAAAGTGGCCATCGCCTTGTCCTTCAGCGGCGCGGCAGGGTGCGCGCCCGGCCCGGCGCAGGCATCCCGCATGCCTGCAGCCCGGCGTGACGATGCACTCGCCAGCTCTCTTCGATCGACGCCGCGCGCGGGTGGCCGCCGGCATGGCCACGCTGGCCGTGGGGCTGGTGGCGTGTCAGCGGCCCGAGGCCATGCTCGCGTCGGACGAGGCGCCCAGGTCGGCTGCGACGCCGAACCGGCAGGTGGCCGAGACGCACCTGCCGTCACCCGGCGTGCCGAGCTGGGTCGCGCAGCGCAGCCCCGACGCCGCGCCCGACAAGGTGAAGGACGCCGCCATCGGTGCGGCGGTGGCCTCTGCGCTGACGCGCGAGCCGGCGCTCAACGGCGCGCAGATCGAGGTCGACACCGCGAGCGGCCGCGTCATCCTGATGGGCCTGGCGCCCGATCCGCTGGCGCGCGCGCGCGCCGCCGAAGTGGCCGCGCAAGTCGACGGCGTCGCGGTCGTGCAGAACCAGTTGAGAGTGGCATCCCTGCGCTGAGCTTGGCCCGAGCGGCCGTTGCGCCGAATCGTCATGCGGGCCGCGGATTCGATGCGCTCGCCGCCCCGCGGGCATGGGCCTTGCCGGATTCGTAGCGCAGACACCCACATCGCCGACATCCCTGACGCGCCATGGCCACGATTGCCGACCTGATGACACCCGAGCCGGTCACCGTGCGGCCCGACGACAGCGTGCAGCATGCCGCGCGGCTGATGGACGAATTGAACGTCGGCGCGTTGCCGGTGTGCGACGGCGACCAGCTGCTCGGCATCGTGACCGACCGCGACATCACGGTGCGCGCCATTGCCGCCGGGTTGCATCCGGCGATCACCGCGGTCGACCTGGTGATGAGCGACCGCGTGCGCTCGTGCACCTTGTGGCAGTCGCCCGACGAGGTGCTGCAGCAGATGGCCGCCGTGCAGATCCGGCGCCTGCCGGTGCTGGACGACGATGCGCGGCTGGTCGGCATCGTGGCGCTGGGCGACCTGGCCGCGCGGCATCCGTCGTCGGCCGTCGAGGACACGCTGCGGCGCATCTCGACGCCGGCGCAGCCCGATCGCGCGCTGCTGGTGCCGGCCTGATCCGACGCGCCGACAGGCCGCGCCGCGGCCCGCAGCCGCCGCAGACCGTTCAGCGCACGGGCACGTCGCGGTGTTCGCCGATGTCGGTCGGCGGTCGGCGAACGACCGCTGCCTTGGCCATGCGCAACAGCTGCGTCATTTTGCTGGCCTTGACGTCCCAGTATTTGGCGCTCTCCATCTGCACCTCGAGCAGGCGTAGGCCGGGATCGTCCGGCCCACCCGGGAACCAGCCCTGCGCCAGCGGCGACCACAGCTCGGCCTGGCGCCGAAGGTCGTGCACGACCCGGGCCACGCCGCTGATCGACACGTAGCGATCCTTGTCGGTGTCTGCATAGACGACACCGACGCGCGGGTCGTGGTGCAGGTCGTCGGCCACTTCGCCGGCGGCCGGCACGAAGAAGAACAGCTTGTCGCCGATGTCGTGCCTGTGATTCTGCGTCGTCAGCGGGCGCGATCGCAGCGCGTCGCCTTCGCCGATGGTGGTGACCATCGCGAAGCGCGTGCCGCGCACGATCTGCCACAGATGCTCGCGCGAGTGATCGCCGTCGTCCCTGGTCGTCACCACGGAATCGGCATTCATGGCAGTCCTGGCGTGGGGGCGGTCAGAACCGCTGGATGTAGCCGATCGTGGCCGACTCCACCGGATCCTTCACGTCGCCGGGGAAGCGGATGTCGTGACGCTCCCACTCGAGCACCAGACCCGAACTCGACGTGAAGTCCCAGCCGACGCCCAGGCCGTACGAGCCGCCCCAGCCCTTCTCGCTGCCACTGGCCACGCCGGACAACGCCGCGCTCGATACCTCGGTGCGGCTGTAGGTCGTGCCGGCCTTGGCAAAGGCATTGAACTGGCCGAGCGGGACGCGGCCGACCAGGCTCAGGTTGATGCCATGGGTGTCGGTGCTGCCGCCGGCGCGATCGACCTTGCCCATGTTCACGTAGCCCGCCTCGAGGCCGAGCCAGTCGTTGAACATGCCGCCGGTGTAGATGCGTCCGGACAGGTCGGAGTCGTCGCACGAGAACAGCGCGCTCCCGCAGGGGTTCTTGTACTTCGACTGGCCGAGGCTCACGCCCCAGTAGCCGCGCCGCGTGAACGGCAGGATCGAGTAGCCGTCGCCCGAGGCGGACATGCCGCCGCTGGAGCGGGTGCTGGAGCTCTGGTCGACCGGCGCGGTGCTTTGCGCCAGCACGGCCGGCGCGGCGCCGATGCCCGCGGCGGCGAGCGCGAGCGCGCAGAGTCGTCGATGCGTCTGTGTCATGAAAGTCCTTCCAAGGGGTTCGTAGGAGCCGCCGGTGGCGAACAAGCGATGGCGGTTGCCCAGTCAGCAAGGCAAGCGCCATGCCGTGCCGGCGGCCCGGCCGGCAGCGGCTGGACAGGAATGCGGCTTGCCGCGCAGGCCGATCGATCCGCCTCGTTCAGCGTGTCCGACTGCGACGGGTCGCGGCCACGGACCGGCCACCGCGAAGCTGCCCGCGCCGGCCGGGCGGCAGCTCCTGGTCTTCCTGGTCATCGGGCGTGCTGTCCTTCTCGTGCTCCGGGTCGCGCTGCGCCTCGGTGGTCTCGGGGTCGTCGAACGAATGCGGTGCCCCCTCGGGGTCGCGCAGCTCGTCCAGGAACGACAGGTCGGGATCCTCGTCGTCGTCGTCCTCGACCGCCGACGCACGCCGGACCGGCATCACCGCCCGCGCGCGCGACCGCTCGGCACTCGGCCCGCACATCGGTCGCTCCGGCGAGCGGCGCGGCTCACGGCGGCTGGAAGCGTCGCGTGTCATGGCAGTCCTTTCGTCTCGCACAGGTGTGCCTGCCGGCAGGTGCCTCACGGCAGCACGCTGCCGGCGCTGGTGCCGTCGCCGACGGATCCACCCGGCGCGGGCGGCGGCGCCGCAGGATTCGCCGCCGGCGCCGGCCGGATCGTCAGGTGGCGTTGCGTGGCCGGCAGGGCGAGCAGCGGCGCCAGCGCGCGCACGCGCCGCAGCGCAAGCATCGCCGCCAGGCCGTTGAGCAGCGCCACGCCGATCAGCACCGGCGCCCAATGCCAGCCCCATTCCACGACGAGCAGCGCGACCAGCACGCCCCACAGCATCAGCCACAACGTGACGCCGAGGATCGCCGTCGCGATCACCAGCGCGACGATCTGGGCCAGCGCACGGCCGGCGCGTCGCAGCTCGAGCGACAACAGCTCGACCCGGTCGCTGACCAGCCCCGGCAGCTCGCGCCACAGCGAGGCGGCCATCTCGAACAGCGAGCCTCTCGGCTCGGCACCGCCCGGGACAGCGCCGGCGGCCGGATCGACAGCAGCCATTCGCGCGCGCCTGCGTCGTGACGTCAGCGCATCAGACGCGCGACCACCACGCCGAACATCAGCGCGGTGGTGAGCGAGGCGATCGGCTTCTCGCGCACGGTGGAGCGCAGGTTCTCGATCCACTCGTCGCCGGTCTCGCGCGCGCGCTCGGCACCGTGCTGCACCCGCTGCACGGCCGGTGCAGCGCGCTGCGCCAGCTTGTCGATCGTCTGGTGTGCACCCTGCACCACCCGGTGCATCGGGTCGGGCGTACCGGTCGCCGTGCCGCCACTGCTCGCGGTACCACCGTCGATGTCGACGCCGCTCTGCGGCGCCAGACCGGCCTGGCCGTAGGCCGGGCGTTGCGTCGTGGTCGGATTCGACAGCGGCGGCAAGTCGGTTTTGGGATCGTATTGGCCCATGGTGTGCTCGTCCGGTAAGGATTGCGGATGTCGCGTCTTCGCCGGCTGTCAGCGCCAGCAGGTGCGACCCTCGGCGACGAGACCGGGCGCGCGGCCTTGGGTGCATCGTCGTTCGCGCCCATGGCGGCAATCGGCGTGCCGCGAGAACGCCCGCGGTGCGGCCGCTACCGAAAGCTATCGGCCGCTTCGCCGTGCTCCGCCGCGTACTCCTTGAGCCGGTTGTACAGCGTCTTCAGGCTGATGCCCAGCA
>CALMQI010000255.1 GCA_937871935.1 uncultured Burkholderiales bacterium | reverse complement strand
CGCGCGTGGCGAAGAAGCAGATGCTGCGGCCGCGCCGCGACAGCCGGACGACGAAGGCGTCGACGCCCAGATGCCGGCTCTCCTTCAGCGCCAGCGCGGCACCGATGAAGGTGATCCATACCAGGCACCAGCGCGACAGCTCCTCGGAGATGTCGATGCCCGAGTTGAAGCCGTAGCGCAGCACGACGTTGCCGAACACCATCACCACGATGGCCAGCAACAGGAAGGCGAGGAAGCCCTTGAGCAGGGCCGTGACCAAGCGCGCTGCGTTCACGCGGCGGCTTCCGTCAGGTGGCGGCGCAGGTCGGCGCACAGTTGCTGCGCGGCGTGCAGCGAGCCCGTCGAGACCTTGGTGAAGCTGAAGAAGCCGTGGTTGAGTTCGGGGTACTCGCGCAGCTGCAGCGGCACACCGGCGGCGCGCAGGCGCTCGGCATAGGCGAGGTTGTCCTGGTACAGGAAGTCGTGCTGGCCGACGCCGATGATCGCCGGCGCAAGCCCCGTGTGGCGCGTCGCCAGCGCCGGCGAGGCGCGCCAGTCGGCTCGCTGTTCATCGATGCGTTCGCCGAAGTACCAGCGGGCGATGTCGGGGTCGAGGCGGCGCGTCATGTCGGTGGCCGCGTAGATCAGCAACTGCGCGCACAGCGGCAGCCCGCCGTCGCGCGCATGCAGCGCGGCCACGGCGGCCAGGTTGCCGCCGGCGCTGTCGCCGGCCACGGCCACGGGCTTGCCGTGACCGCCGAGCCGGTCGGCGCGGTCGAAGGCCCAACGCAGCGCCGCCATGGCGTCTTCGGCCGCTGCCGGGAACGGGTGTTCAGGTGCGAGGCGGTAGCCGACGTTCAGGACGACCGCCTGGCACTCGGCGGCAAGGCGCGTGCAGTGGGCCTCGTGTGAGTCGAGATCGCCGAGCACCCAGCCGCCGCCGTGGAAGAAGAGCACGGTGCCGATGGCCGGGCCCTGCGGCCTCACGACGCGGCATGGCAACGGGCCGCCGGGACCGGGAAGGTCGATCGGCTCGATCGAAGCGACATCGATCGTCGGCCTGGGATACAGGAAGGCGCGGATGCAGCGCGCGCGCTCGCGGCTGGCGCTGGCGTCGCCTCCGACATAGAGGGTGGGAATGCCGCTTTCCTGCCAGCGGCGGCCCATTTCGGCCAGGGCGGGTTCGAGCGGCGTGGGCGAGTCGGGCATGGGGTGCGTCTTTCATTTAGAAGCGCAGGCGAATTGATTTATGTACTATCTCGTTAAATACTATAGGAGTCGGATCAAACACCGGACAAGGGTGTTTAACCCTAGGCGCAGCCCGGTGCGAGAGGGGCGTACCGCGGAACGACCGCTTCAACATCCGGATGGCAGGATCGGGTCGGGATGGTGAGTTCGCCGCGATGTCAACCGGCCGTTCGGCCCTTGTCCCTCCCAGGCGTGTGGCACCTTCGCGCTGGCAGGCCCGGTCGATTGGGCATCCTTCCGTTCGTCGACGGTCTAAGGGGCGCCCTCGGGCCGGCGCCCCCACCGCCAACCCAACAGGAGTGAAGTGATGTCCTACATCGACGGCTTCGTGATTGCAGTCCCCACCGCCAACAAGCAGAAATTCATCGAGCACGCGCGCCATTTCGACTCGCTGTTCATCGAGCTGGGCGCCATCCGTGTGATCGAAGCTTGGGGCGACGATGTCCCCGACGGCAAAGTCACCGATTTCCGCCGCGCAGTCCAGGCCACGGCCGAGGAGACGGTGGCGTTTTCGTGGGTCGAATGGCCAGACAAGGCCACGCGCGACGCTGGCATGAAGAAGATGACGGAAGACCCGCGCATGGACCCGTCCACACCCGGCAATCCGCCCATGCCCTTCGACGGCAAGCGCATGATCTTCGGCGGCTTCGAGCAAGTGGTCGAAGTGAAGACTTGAGCGGCGGCACGAAGCTCCCTTGGAGAAGACGGCCGACTACGTGAAGCGCTGGGTCGCCGCGTTCGAGTCGAAGGACCGACGGTCGTTCGCGACAGCGCGGCGCCGTCATGATCGGCACCACGGCGTCTCGATTCAGGCCCTCGCCTTCGCTTTCGACAGCGTGACCACCCGGTTTCGACCTTGCGACTTGGCCTGGTACATCGCGCGGTCCGCGCGTTCGACCAAGGCATCCACCGACTCGGGCGGCATGTGTTCGGTCAGGCCGATCGACACCGTGAATGTCAGGGACCGGCCGGCCGGCGTGGTGACGACGGTGGCCGCTACGCGCTCGCGCAGGCGGTCCGCACCCTGGGCCGCTTCGTGCGCCGTGCTGCCGGGATAGATGACGATGAACTCCTCGCCGCCCCAGCGTCCGACGTTGTCGGTGCCGCGCATCGCCGCGCCCGCCTGCTCGGCAAACGCGCGCAGCACGCTGTCGCCGACCGCGTGGCCGTGGTTGTCGTTGATGTGCTTGAAATGGTCCAGGTCGACCAGCGCCACCGCGAAACCGTCGCCACTGCGCTGGCAGCCCAGGCGCTGCTGCGCCAGCAGATCGCTCATGTGGCGCCGGTTGAACAGCCCCGTGAGCTCGTCGCGCGAGGCCAGCTCGGCCAGGGCCCGGGTCCTGGCGAGGTTGGCTTCGTCGGCGCGGCGCTTTTCCAGCACGAGTTCGTCCTTGCGACGGCTCAGCTCGATCGACAGGCGGTACATGACCACCCCCAGCACCAGCGGATAGCTGAGCAGGAAGGGCACGCACAGCAGCACGGTCAGGAAGCTCGTCTGCGGCACGAACTTCGGCCCCACGAGCAGGAGCGCGACGGCCGCGCCGGCCAGGTGCGCGAGCAGCCCCTTGCGGAAGAGCCGGGCGCCGCCGGTCGCGAAGTTGTTCATCGCGAGTGCGGCCAGCAGCAGCACGCTGGGCAGCACGTTGAAGGCCATCGCCACGGGCCAGACGCCACCCGCGAACGAGTCCACCAGCAGGTTGCGGCGTTCGGTGGTGTAGGGCGAAGCCGAGCGCAGGCTGATGTGCAAGGCGATGTGCGGCCAGGCAAAGCAGTAGACGAGCATCACGCACCAGACCCAAGGCCGCGCGTCGGCCTGGTACAACCCGGCGCCGGCGCACAGCGCACCGATGCCCAATCCAACGATGCGGGGCAGATAGGTCCGGCGCGCCAGCCCCGTGCCGCGAGGCTGTGCTTCTGCGGGTGGCGGGGCGGGTTCAGTGGTGTCCATGGGTCTTTCCCGGGAGACGCCCCGGGGGGCACCTGATGGAGCGTGGAACTGACGCCGTATCAGGTCGGCACGCTGGGCCGCAGCAGCTGCTCGAAGCGGTCCTCGGCCATCGGCCGTCCGAAGCGGTAACCCTGTCCGGTCCCGCAACCATGGGCGAGCAGGAAGGCGGCTTGTTCATCGGTCTCGACACCTTCGGCCACCAGCCCGAGCTTGAGCGCGCCCGCCATCGCGATGAAGGCCTTCACCAGCTCGCTGTCACGCTCGCTGCGGCCGATCGCCTGGACGAAGCTCTTGTCGATCTTCAAGCAGTCGACCGGGAATCGCGCGAGGTAGTTGAGCGCCGAGTAGCCGGTGCCGAAATCGTCGAGCGCGATGCGCACGCCGAGGTCGCGCAACGCGCAGAGCGAGTGCTGCACGAGGTCCGAGTCCTCGAGCAGCGCGCTTTCGGTGATCTCCACCGACAGCCAGCCGGGCTCGCAGCCGGTGTCGCGCAGAATCTGGCTCACCATGGCGGGCAGGTCGTCGTCGATGAACTGGCGCGTCGAGACGTTCACGGCTATGCGCAGCGGCATGTCCCGTCCGCAGTTCCAGCGCACCGCGGCCAGTGCCGCGTTGCGCAGCACCCAACGGCCGATCGGCACGATCATTCCGGACTCCTCGGCCAAGCCGATGAAAGCATCGGGCGCGAGCAGCCCGAGCTCCGGATGGCGCCAGCGCAGCAACGCTTCGGCACCGAGCAGCAGGCCCGCGCGTGCCATGCACACCTGCGGCTGGTAGTAGACCTCGAGGCCGTCGCCATGGCAGGCCTCGCGCAGCGTGGTCTCGAGCAGCAGGCGGCGCTGGATGGCATCGCTCAGTTCGCGGCGGTAGTACTCGGTGCGCGCCCGGCCGCCGCGCTTGGCGTGATACATCGCGCTGTCGGCATGCGAGAGAAGCTGCTCGATGCCCTCGCCGTCGCCTGGGAACACGGCGACGCCGACACTGGCGGTGACGTGCAAATCGCGCACACCGATCGGCAACGGCACGTCGAGCGCGCGGTGCAGCTTCTCGGCCACGACGGAGAGCAAGGCGGGGTCGTCGAAGTCGGGCACCACGATGACGAACTCGTCGCCCCCCAGGCGGACGAGCAGATCGTTGGATCGGAGGCAGGCGCCAAGCCGGTCCGCGATCTCGCGCAACAGCGCGTCGCCGGCACTGTGACCAAGCCCGTCGTTGACCGACTTGAAGTGGTCGACGTCCAGAAGCATGACGCCGACCATCTGGCCGCGCCGCCGTGCCGCATCGAGCATCGCCGGCGCACGCTCGTGCAGCGCCTGCCGATTGGCCAGCCGGGTCAGTGAGTCGGTGCGCACGAGCGACTCGATCGTCTCCAGCTGCACGATCTTTTCGGTGACATCGCGGCCGATGCCCAGCACGCTGCAGACCGCACCCGACTCGTCGCGCTCCGGGACGAGCCGGATCTCGTGCACCTGGCTACCCGCACCGACCGGAGCGGGGAAACGCAGTTCGAGCAGCGTCGGCTGGCCTTCCCGCGCCACGCGGACCACGGCCTCCTGCACGGGGGCGAAGTGCGGATGCAGCTCGGTCGGCGTAAGCCCGAGCGCCCGGTCGCCCTTCGCTCCGAAGATGCGCGACATGACAGGATTGAAGTAGGTCATCCGCGCATCGGTGTCCCAGCGTGCGATGTTGTCGATCGCATTTTCGGCCAGGGTGCGGAACTCGCGCTCCTTGGCCTGCAAGGCGCGAGCAGCACGGACCTGCTCGGTCAGTTCACGCGCCACGGCGAGCGCGCCCGAGAGCGCGCCGCGGTCGTCGCGCTCGGCGATGAAGGCCACGCTGTAGGCGCGCCAGACGCCGTTGGCGTGGAACGACTGCAGCTCCACCGTACCGTTTTCGCCGCTTGTCAATGTCCGCTCGAGCTGGCTCAGGTAGGCGTCCGCGCCGATGCATTCCACCGGCAGTGCATGCTTGGCGCGGCGCCCGATGAGGTGCTGCGTCGGTACGCCCGAGACCTCGGCGATCTTCGAGTTGCAGTACACGACCCGCGTGTCCAGGCCGTAGCGCAGGATCACGTCGGGCGAGTTCTCCGCGAGCGCGCGGAATTCACGTTCCTTCTCTGCCACGGCCTGGCGAATCCGGACCTCCTCGGTCACGTCTCGACCGACCACCATGACCCCGCGGATGCTGCCGTCCGGCGCGCGCTCGGCTGCGAAGACCACGCTATGGACCCGGATCTCACCATTGGGATGCGGCACCAGGAGCTCGACCGTCCCCGCTTCGCCGCTGGCGAGTGTGCGACGCAGCTGCGCCTCGTACTCCTGCACGCCCACCATCCCGGGCGGCGCTGCCTCCGCCGGCGTGCGGCCGACAATCCGTGCGGCGCTGACGGTGACGCGCTCCTCGATCTCGCGGTTGCAGTAGGTGGCGCGCAGGTCGTGCCCGTAGCGGATGATGGCGTCGGGCGAGTTCTCGGCCAGGGTGCGGAACTCGTACTCGCGGCGGCGCAGATGCGCCTCGATCTGGCGCTGCTCGGAGATGTCGCGCGCGCTGACCAGCAGGTGCGTCGCCTGCCCCGCCTCATCGCGCCGCACGACCAGGTCGATGCGATAGGTTCGGCTGGCGCCCTCGCCGTCCTGCCAGTCCAGCTCGAGCGGTGCCGGCGTCGCGCCGGCCATGGCGCCGGCCAGATGCGCCTGCAGCCGCGGAGCCTCGGTGCCGAACAACGCCGTCTCGACCGCGCTGCGGCCGACGAGCTCCGACAGGGTTCGCCCCGTGGCGCGGGCCAGGCTCGCACTGGCCCGGGTCAGGCACAGCGTGGCGTCGACAGCGAAGACCAGATCGTCCGAGCCGGCAAGCCATGCGTCCAGCAGCGGCGACTCGTGCGCGCCGTACGCAGCGACGGTGGGCTGCTGGAGCATGGAACTCCCTACTGTGCAATCTCCGAATTGGACACCCGAACCGGCCCGCCCAAGCGAGGAAGTACCGCACCGACAGGGCGTAGTTCAACCGGTCTCGGCCACGCGTCGGCGCATTGCAGTCCCGCCAAAGCGAGCCTGATGCCCGGCTTCGCCTACTCCGGCTTGAATCCGACCGACTGCAACACCGCACCCACACGCTGATAGTCGGCCTTCAGCCCCGCCACCATCTCGTCCACGCCGCGCGCGGCGCCGGCGTCGAAGCCGAGCTCGAGCAGGCGGTCGCGCACCGCCGGCGTCGCCAACACCTTCAGCGTGGCCTCGCGCACGCGCACCTGCGCGGCGGCGGGCGTGTCCGGCGTGCACCACAGGCCCATCCAGGCCAGCGCCTCGAGCTTGGGGAAACCCAGCTCGCTGAAGGTCGGCACGTCGGGCAGCACCGGGCTGCGCTTGGGTGTGCTGACGGCAAACGCCTTGATCTTGCCGCCGCGGATCAGCGGCAACGAGGTGCCGATGCCGTCGAACATCAGCGGCACGTGGTTGCCCATCACGTCGGCCAGCGCGGGCGTCGAGCCCTTGTAGCCCACGTGCTGCAGGTCGATGCCGGCGGCCTGGTTGATCAGCAGCCCCAGCACGTGGCTCAAGGTGCCGGCGCTGTACGAGGCCACGTTCACCTTGCCCGGGTTGGCCTTCACGTGCGCGATCAGCTCGGCCAGGTTCTTGGCCGGGAACGACGGGTGGCCCACCAGCACCAGGCCGCCGCGCGCCAGCTCGGCGAGCGGGCGGATCTCCTTGGCCATGTCGATGCGCAGCTTCACGATGTGCGGGATCTCGCTGACCAGCGAGTTCACCGCCACCAGCAGCGTGTGGCCGTCGCGCGGTGCCTGCATCAGCTCGTTGACGGCGATGGCGCCCGCGGCGCCGGGCTTGGGCTCGACGATTGCCGTCTGGCCCAGCTCCTTGGCCAGCGGGTCGGCGATCAGCCGCGCGATCAGATCGGCGGTGGCGCCAGCCGGGCCGGCCGCGATCACGCGCAGCGGCTTGCTCGGAAACGTCTGCGCTCGCGCGGTGGGCAGGCCTAGCGTGGCGAGGGCAGCGCCGGCCAGGAGACGCCGGCGGGTGGTGCGGTGGTGGTGAGCGCGGTGGTGCGGTGTCATGGATCTCTGTCTCTCGTCCCCGTTGGAGTGTGTGAGTTGTCAAATCCACCAACGCATCAGCGTCAGTGCCAGCGCGGCGAGAAACACAGTCTCGCCGATCATCAGCGCCACCGGCTTGAAGCCCACAGTGGCAAGTTCCTTCAGTTGGGTCTTCATGCCGATGCCGGCAATCGCTGCCACCAGGCACCAACGCGACGCGTCGTTGCCGAACGCCTGCACGGCGGCGGGCACCCAGCCGGTGCTGTTGATCGCCACCAGCAGCGCGAACGCCACGGCAAAGCCCGGCAGCAGCGGCGGCCGTTCACCCGCTGCGCCTGCGTCGCTGCCAGCGCTGGCGCGAGCACGCGTGATCGCCGCGGCCAGCACGATCACCGGCAGCAGCATCGCCACGCGCAGCAGCTTCACCAGCGTGGCCACGTCGCCGGTCTCGGCCGACAGGCTGTAGCCGGCACCGACCACTTGCGCCACATCGTGGATCGTGCCGCCGAGAAAGATGCCCGCCTGCTGCGGGCTCAAGCCGAGTGCACGCACGAGCATCGAAACGTTGTGTCCGTCAACGTAACCGATGTATTTAAAGCCGAGTTCATTTACAAGTGCGCCGGGCAGAACGGCTGCCGCGATCGCATCTTTTACCGACTTTGCCGCCGCGCGAAGTTTGCCGCCGATGCCCGGAACGCTCTCGAGCGCGTCGCCGATCTCTTCCTTCAGATGTTGATAGGATTGGGCTTCCTTAATTCTATTCAGATAACGGCTCAGTGCGCCGACCGCCGGTGCGATGGACATCTCGTTATCGTTTAGCAGAACGATCAGCCGCGATTTGAGATGGCCGGCCTGATTGATCGCTTCCATCGCCATACCGCCCGCCAGGCTGGAATCGCCTATCAGCGCGCAGACGTGAAAGTCTTCGCCCTTCGTGTCGCGTGCGATGGCCATTCCCAAACCGGCTGAAATCGACGTCGATGCGTGACCGGCGCCGAACGTGTCATACTCCGATTCGTCGCGGCGAAGAAAACCGCTCAGTCCGCCATACTGTTTGATAGTGTGAAGCTCATCGCGGCGACCGGTGAGGATCTTGTGAGCATAAGCCTGGTGGCCGACGTCCCACACGAGCCGGTCGTTTGGCGTGTCAAATACATAGTGCATCGCGACAGCCAGCTCGACGGCGCCTAAGCTTGCTCCCGTGTGGCCGCCAACGCGCGAGCACGTGTCGATAATGAAATGGCGAACTTCGTCTGCGACCTCTTGCAGATCCTCGACTCGAAGTTGCCGTAAATCGGCGGGCGAATTTATCTCTGATAAAAATCTCATGCGTGAACGCTTATCTAAAGGTGATATTTTAGCTTGCCGCGACGCGATTGGTAAATAGCATAAGGCGTTTTGGCTGACACTTCTTTACACATAAGGACGTAAAAACGTAAGACCAAACGGCTGTTTCGCGCGTCAAACAACACGAACGGGCGACGAGCCAATTTGAATATTACGAGGTTAAAATAGTTATGTCATTAAAGTTTAAGTTTATTTCTACACTTACGGTCGCAGGTCTGATTGCTGCGTTTTCGAGCGTTTCAACGGCCCAGGATACCAAAGCCGATGCGCCATCAACCGCCCCGAACAAGGCCGAAAAGCCGTTCAAGGGCCATCGTGGTGGTTTTGGCAAATTTGGCGGCAAAGGTGTTGGCGGCAAAAAGCACGGTCGACACGGAATGCGTGGTTTTATGCGCGGCATCGAGCTGACCGAAGCCCAAAAAGAGCAGATTCGTGGCATTCGTGAGGCAAACAAGCCCGATCAGGCGAAGATGGACGAAATTCGCACCCTCAT
>CALMQI010000254.1 GCA_937871935.1 uncultured Burkholderiales bacterium | reverse complement strand
GACAGCCGGCCAGCATCAGTGCCCTGGGCATCGGCCAGCGCGGCCGACTGCGCCACCACGGCGCGCGTCAGCTCGACCTGGATCAGCAGGTTCGCCGCGCGGTGCTGCAGCGCCTGGAAGCTGCCGACCGGGCGGCCGAATTGCTCGCGCACGGCGATGTACTGCACGCTGCTGTCCAGCGCACGCCCCATCACGCCCAGCAGTTCGGCGGCGGCGGCGATGCGCGCCAGATCGAGCGCGCGCTGCAGCACGGCGTCGGCCCGCGGCGCATCGGCGACGAGTTGCGCCGCGCCCGTTTCGACGCCCTTGAATTGCAGCTCGCCCCAGAAGCCACCGTCGACGCGCGCCAGCGTGCCCAGCGTCAGCCCGGGCTGACCGGCCTCGACCAGCAGCAGCAGCGTCCCCTGCGGCGCAAGCGCCGACACGACGAAGGCCCCCGCGCCTTCGGCCGCGGCCACGAAGCGTTTAGCACCGTCGAGCACGAAGCCGTCGCCGCGCGGCGTGGCGCGAAGGCTGTCCGGCCGCAGGGACTGGGGCCGCAGGGACTGCTCGTGCTCGCGTTCCTGCCAGGCCAGCGCGAGCGCTTGTTCGCCGCGCGCCAGCGCCGGCAGCCAGCGTGTGCGCAGCGCCTCGTTGTCGCCATGCAGCAGCGCCCAGGCCGGCAGCAGCGCACCGCCGACCAGCGGCTCGGGCGCCAGCGCACGCCCGCATTGCTCGAGCAGCAGCGCGGCCTGCGCCAGGCCGCAGCCGCTGCCGCCATAAGCCTCCGGCAGACACAGGCCGGTCCAGCCCAGCGCAGCCATCTTGCGCCAGCGCGCGCGGTCGTAACCCGGCGCGCGGCCACGCCAGTCGCGCAGTGGCCGGCCCTCTTCGTCGCTGGCGAAGAAATCCGCACCGGCGTCGCGCAGCATGCGCTGCTCGTCGCCGAGGTCGTCGAGCTTGCCGGCCAGGTCGATCATCGTGCCACCCCCGTCACATCGTGAGCACGAGACGCCCGCAGGCCTCGCGCGATTCCATCATCTGGTGCGCGCGCGCCGCTTCGGCCAGCGGCAGGCTGCCGCCGACCACCGGCTTCAGCCGCCCCAGCCGCACCAGCTCGAGCAGGGTCTCGACCTCGGCCAGCGTGACGCCGTCGGTGCCCAGGAAGGACATCTCCTTGAGGATGGCGTGCGCCGGGCGCAGCGACACCGGCGCGGCGTTCAGGTTGCCGACGAAGACATGGCGCGCGCCCAGCGCCATGCCCTTCAGCGCCGCGGCCCAGGCCATCTGGCCGACGATATTGAAGACCACGTCGACGCCGGCACCGCCGGTCAGCGCGCGCGCCTGGGCGGCGAAGTCGAGGTCGGGGCTGACGATGACGTCGTCGGCGCCATGCTCGACCAGGAAGGCGCGCTTGGCTTCCGACGTGGTGACGGCGATGGTGCGCGCGCCCAGCATGCGCGCCACCTGCACCGCATGGATGCCCACGCCGCCGCTGGCGCCGGTGATCAGCACCGCCTCCCCCGGTTGCACCGCCGCCACTTTCTGCAAGCCGTGGTAGGCCGTGCCCAGCGCGCAAGGCACCACGGCCGCCTGCTCGTAGCTCACGCCGGCGGGGATGTGCACCAAGGCGCTGGCCGGCACCGCCACGTACTCGGCATAGCCGCCGGGCGTGGCCTCGCCGAACAGCCCGGAGCCGTTCTCGCACAGGTGATCGCGGGCGCGCACGCACTGGCGGCAATGACCGCAGTGGTCCTTCATCAGGATGGCCACGCGGTCACCGACCGCAAAGTCCGTCGCGCGCCGGCCCAGCGCGGCCACCTCGCCGGCCATCTCGTGGCCGATGACACCCGGCAGCGCAGTGCGCGGAAAGTGGCCCTGGCGCGCCATCACGTCGTGGTAACAGACGCCGGTGGCGCGCAACCGCACCAGCACCTCGCCGTCCTGCGGCACGGGCACGGGCAGCTCGACGGCAGCGAACTGCTCCGGCCCACCATAGCCTTGAAGGACGATGGCTTGCATGGTGGATTTCAGGTGGTTCACGGCTGGCGCTCCGGCGGTCTCTGTGGCATTGTGCGAGTCTAACAAACGGCCGTTCGGTCCATCAACGAAGAAACGAGCGAACGAGCGGCCAGCCATGCCGGCCCGGGCCGGCCTCAGCACAGGAGATCACAGCATGTTCAACGGAAAAGCACTCGACAACAAGGTCGCCATCGTCACCGGCGCCGGCCAGGGCATCGGCGCGGCGGTGGCACGGGCCTACGCGGCGCAGGGCGCCAAGGTGGCGGTGGTCGACTGGAACCTGGAGACCGCCGAGCAGGTGGCGCAGTCGATCCGCGCCGCCGGCGGCCAGGCCGTGGCGCTGAAGTGCGACGTGTCGGACCGCGCCGGCGTCGACGCGATGGTCGCCGCGACGGTGGCCAAATTCGGCCCGGTGGACGTGCTGGTCAACAACGCCGGCATCACGCGCACGGCCATGCTGCACAAGATGACGCCGCACCAGTGGGACCAGGTGCTGGCCGTGCACCTGAGCGGCAGCTTCAACTGCCTGCAGGCGGTGGTGGGCAGCATGATGGAACGCCAGCGCGGCTGGATCATCAACACCATCTCCACCGCCGGCATCCTGGGCACCATCGGCCAGATCAACTACGGCTCGGCCAAGGCCGGCCTGATCGGCTTCACCAAGTCGGCGGCACGCGAGCTGGCGCGCTACAACATCATCGTCAACTGCGTGGCGCCGGGTGCGTCCACGCCGATGACCGAGACCATCCGCACCGACGAGCGCTTCAAGCAGCGCACGCTCGATCGCATCCCGCTCGGCCGCTGGGCCGAGCCCGAAGAGATCGCGCCAGTGTGGGTGTTCCTGGCTTCGGAAGGTGCGAGCTACGTCACTGGCCAGCTCATCGGTGCCGATGGCGGCATGTCGATCCACTGAAGCCGGGCATGGGCAGCCCCACCGAGGCCACGCGTGCATCGCTGAGCCCGCTGTTCCACCCGCGTGCCATCGCGGTCTACGGTGCATCGTCCGACCCCACCAAGATCGGCGGACGGCCGCTCGACTTCCTGAAGGGCAGCGGCTTCGACGGGCCGCTCTACCCCATCAACCCGAAGGCGGCCGTGATCCAGGGCCTGCCGTCGTTTGCCACCGTGTCGGCGGTGCCGGGGCCGGTCGACCTGGCCATCGTCGCGGTGCCGGCGCCGGCGGTGCTGGCCGCGCTCGAGGACTGCGCCGCCAAGGGCGTCGGCGCTGCGGTGGTGCTCAGTTCGGGCTTTGCCGAGGTCGGCGGTCAGGGGGCCGAATGGCAGCTCGGCATCAGCGCGCTCGCGCGCCGCACCGGCATGCGCGTCGTCGGCCCCAACTGCATGGGCGTGATCAATGTGAAGCGCCGCATCCTGGGCACCTTCACGCCCAGCGCCGCGGGCTTCGGGCTGGTGCCAGGCCGCATCAGCCTGGTCAGCCAGAGCGGTGCTTTCGGCGGCTATTGCCTGTCGCTGATCCGCCAGCGCGGCCTGGGCCTGAACCTGTGGGTCACCACCGGCAACCAGAGCGATGTCGACTTCGCGGACTGCGTCAGCCATTTCGCGCAGGACGAGGGCACCCAGGTCATCGTCGGCTACATCGAGGCCGCCACCGACAAGGCCCGGCTGATCGCCGCGCTGGAACTGGCGCGCGACAACGGCAAGCGCATCGTCGTCATGAAGGTCGGCAGCTCGGAAGCCGGTGCGCAGGCGGCGGCGTCGCACACCGCCTCGCTGGCCGGGTCGGATCAGGTCTACGACGGGCTGTTCAGGCAGTACGGCGTGTACCGCGCGCGCAGCATCGACGAACTCTTCGACATCGCCTACGCCTGTTCGTTGTCGACACCGACGCCGCAGGGTCGCCGGCTCGGGCTGCTGACGGTGTCGGGCGGCGTCGGCGCGCTGATGGCCGACGTGGCCGCCGAGTGCGGGCTCGACGTGGCACCGATGCCCGAGGACGCGCAGCGCCGGCTGAAGGAGATCCTGCCGTTCTGCGGCCCGCGCAACCCGGTCGACATGACGGCCCAGCTCGTCAACGACCTGAGCCTGTTCGAGAAGAACTTCGTGCTCATGCTCGAAGAAGGCGGCTACGACCTGATCGTCGCCTTCCTGTCCAGCGTCGGCCAGGTGCTCGATCTGAGCAGCGCGCTGCTGCTGCAGTTGCAGAAGGTGCTGGCCCGCTTCCCCGACCGCACGGTGATCGTGTCGATGCTGGCCTCGCCCGAGGTGCGCAAGGTCTACGAGGCCGCCGGGGTGATGCTGTTCGACGAACCCACGCGAGCGGTGCGCGCCGCGCGGGCCCTGGTGCACTTCGCGCAGGAAGCGCAACGCGCCCGCACGCGCTCAGCGCCACCCGTTCTGCCGGCGCCCGCTTTGGCGCCGCCGCGGCATGCCGTGAACGAGGCCGAGGCCAAGGCCGTGCTGGCCAGCGCCGGCATCCCGGTCGTGCGCGAACTCGTCGCCGCAACCGCGGACGCTGCCGCGCGCGGCGCCGTGGAGATCGGCTATCCGGTGGTGCTGAAGATCGCCTCGGCCGACATCGCGCACAAAAGCGAGATCGGTGGCGTGATCGTCGGCCTGCAGGACGAGGCCCAGGTGCGCGCGGCTTTCGGCACGCTGCTGCAACGCGCGAAGACCCATGCGCCGCAGGCGCGGATCGACGGCGTGGTCGTCGCCCAGATGGCCGGCAAGGGCGTCGAGACCATCCTCGGCGTGGTGCGCGACCCGGTGTTCGGCGCGGTCGTCATGTTCGGACTCGGCGGGGTCTTCGTCGAGGCCTTCAAGGACGTCGCCTTCCGCGTCGCGCCCTTCGGCGTGGACGAGGCGCGCGCGATGATCGACGAGGTGAAGGGCCGCATCCTGCTGACCGGACTGCGCGGGCAGTTGCCGTCGGACGAAGCGGCGCTGGCTGAAGCCATCGCGGCGCTGTCGGTCTACGCTGCGCGCCACGAGGCCGCCATTGAGAGCATCGACATCAACCCCTTCGTCGTGCTGCCGCGCGGCCAGGGCGCGCTCGCCCTGGATGCGCTGATCGTGCCGCGCGCGAAGGGCTGACCCGTCAGACCAGGTTATCGACCCGGCCGCGGCGCATCATCAGCTTCTCGCTGAACTCGAACACCTGCTCGGCGCGCTGGTTGAACACGCGCACGCGGCCGCTCATCACGCCGCGCTTGCCGTCCGACAGGTTCTTCTTGCCCTCGACCGTGATCTCGGCGCGCAGCGTGTCGCCGGGGCGCACCGGCACCGTGAACTTGAAGTCGGTCAGTTCGAGCGCGGCGATGGTCGCCGGGCCGAGGATCTCCTCCATCATCCCGGCGGCGATGCTGGCCGTCAGCAGGCCGGGGCAGATGCGGCCGCCGAAGTCGGTGTGCTTCTTGGCAAACTCTTCGTTGATGAAGATCGGCAGCTTCAGGCCGGCCAGGCAGGTGAAGTTGACGATGTCGGTCTCGGTCACGGTGCGGCCGTAACTCTTGAAGACGTCGCCGGGGTTGAGGTCGTCGAGCGAGCGGTTGGACATGGTGGGGCCTTGGTTCGGGTTGCGCCGGAGAGATCAAACTAACAGTTGGCAGGATACTCTCTCCGGTGCATGATACGCCAGCCCGCCGGGCTTGCTTGTGTTCACCGGGGCCGGGCTCCGGCCCCGCCTCACGCCACTGCCGCATGCTGTTCCTCCGACCCGATTTTGAACTTCCTTGCGTGGGCGCCAGCACCGCCGGCCTGCGCAGTGCCGTGCGCGCCTTCGTCGCTGACGAGATCACCAGCGGCCGCATCACGCCGCGGTGCAACTCGTGGACCGAGAGCCTTGCCTCGGACTTCAGCCGCCGTCTGGGTGAACGCGGCTGGATCGGCTACCACTGGCCCACCCAGTACGGCGGGCGCGGCGGCAACGCCTTCGACACGCTGACCATCAACGAGGAACTGCTCGCCGCCGGCGCGCCTGTCGGCGCGCACTGGATCGCGGCGCGCCAGAGCGCCCCGCTGCTGATGCGCTTCGGCAACGAGGCGCAGCGCCAGGAATTCCTGCCGCGCATCGCTGCCGGCAGCACCTACTTCGCCATCGGCATGAGCGAGCCCGATGTCGGCTCCGACCTGGCCTCGGTGCGCAGCCGCGCCGAACTGGCCGACGGCAGCTGGGTGCTCAACGGACGCAAGGTGTGGACCAGCGGCGCCCACCTGTGCCACTACGCCATCGTGCTGTGCCGCACCGCGCCGGCCGACCCCAAGGCGCGCCATGCCGGCCTGAGCCAGCTCATCGTCGACCTGAAGGCCCCGGGCGTGACCATCCGCCCGATCCGCATGCTCGACGGCAGCCACCACTTCAACGAGGTGATCTTCGACAACGTGCAGGTGCCGGCCGAGCGCCTGGTGGGCAACGCCGGCGACGGCTGGAAGCAGGTGAGCAGCGAGCTGGCCTACGAGCGCAGCGGCCCCGAGCGCTTCCTCAGCACGATGCCGCTGGTCGAACGCTGCCTGCAGCTCGTGCTGGCCGGCCCGGCTGCGGTGGGCGACATCGCCGCCGGCCGCCTTCTGGCGCGGCTGATGACGCTGCGCAACATGAGCCTGGGGGTCTGGGGCGCGCTCGGCGCCGGCCAGTCGCCGGCGATCGAGGCCGCGATGGTCAAGGACCTGGGCACGAACTTCGAGCGCGACGCGATCGAGATCGTGCGCGAGGCAATGACCGCCGACCCCCGCGTGGCCGGCGACGACGCGCTGGAGCAGTTGATGGCCGACGCGCTGCCGCTGGCGCCCACCTACAACCTGCGCGGCGGCACCAACGAAGTGCTGCGCAACATGATCGCGAAGAACCTGCAAGGCAAATGAGCGAACTCGCCCGCCCCCTGGCCGAGGCGGCCGAACGATTGTTCGCGCAGCGCTGCGGCACCGATGTCGTCGCCAGCGCCGATGCCGGCACCTGGCCGCAGGCGCTGTGGTCGGCGCTCGAGGCCCTGACGCCCGCACAGCTGCTGGTATCTGAGGAGCGCGGCGGCGCGGGCGGTGACTGGCTGGACGCCTGCGCCTTGCTCGAACGCGCCGGCGAATTCAACCTGCCCCTGCCGGTGGCCGAAACCGTACTCGCCGGCTGGCTGCTCGACCGCGCCGGCCTGCCGGCCGTGGCCGGGCCGCCGAGCTTTGCCTGCACCACGGTCGACCTGGCCGCAGCGCACCGACAAGGGCGCGTCGCCATCGAGGCGCGCAACGTGCCATGGGCGGCACGCAGTGCCGGGATCGTGCTGGTCGGCACCGGCACCAACGCCAGCGCCGAGGGCTGGTTGCTGTACCTGCCGAACGGTGCGTACACGACCACGCCCGACCGCGCACCGGCCGGCGACCCGCGCGACCGCGTTGCGGTGCTCGACCTGGCGCTGTCTGCGCCCGGCGTGAGCTGCCAGCGCCTGCGGGGGCTGCGCCATGCCGAGGTACTCGGCCGTGCCGCGTTGCTGCGCGCCGCGCAGATCGCCGGCGCCTGCCGCCGGGTGCTCGCGCTGACGCTGGCCTACACCGGCGAGCGTGTGCAGTTCGGCCGCGCCATCGGCCAGTTCCAGGCCGTGCAGCACCAGCTGGCGCAGCTCGCCGAAGAAACCGCCGCCGTGCGCGTCGCGGTCCAGGCGGCCGCAAACACCGGCGACGGCCGCTGGTCGGTGGCGGCGATGGCGGCGGCCAAGCTGCGCGCCGGCGAGGCTGCGGGCCTGTGCGTGCGCATTGCACACCAGCTTCATGGCGCGATGGGCGTCACCGCCGAACACCCCTTGCATCAAAGCACGCGCCGCATGCTGGCCTGGCGCGACGAACACGGCGCCGAGGCCTACTGGGCGCGCCAACTGGTGCAGGCCTTGCGCGACGCCGGTGCGCCCGGCGCCTGGCAAGCCATCGTGGCCGCCACCAACCGATGACGATGCAGCCCCAGGCTGCCGACAGGAGCCCGACTTGACATCACTGCACGGCATCCGGGTGCTCGACCTGACCGGCTATCTGATGGGCCCCTTCGCCACCCAGATCCTCGGCGACATGGGTGCCGACGTGATCAAGGTCGAACCTGCCGAAGGCGACCTCGTGCGCGCGATCGGCCCGACGCGCAGCCCCGGCATGGGCGGTATCTTCCAGCAGAACAACCGCAACAAACGCAGCATCGTGCTCGACCTGAAGCAGCCCGCCGGGCGCGATGCCGTGCTCAGGCTGGCCCGCAACGCCGACATCTTTATCTACAACGTGCGGCCGGCCGCGATGGCACGGCTGGGTCTGTCGTACGAAGCCGTGTCCGCCGCCAACCCGGCCATCGTCTACGTTGGCGGGGTCGGTTTCGGCCAGGACGGCCCGTATGCGGCCAAGCCCGCGCTCGACGACCTGATGCAGGGCATGTCGGGCCTCCCCAGCCTGTTCGAGCGCGCCGGCGCCGAGGGGCCGCGCTACATCCCGATGGCGATGGCCGACCGCTACTCGGGCCTCTGCCTGGTCAACGCCGTGCTCGGGGCGCTGGTCCACAGGCTGCGCAGCGGCGAGGGCCAGGCGGTCGAGGTGCCGATGTTCGAGTCGCTGGTGCAGGGCGTGCTGGGCGACCACCTGATGGGCGCCAGCTTCGAGCCGGCGCTGGGTCCGCCCGGCTATCCGCGCCACCTCAGCCACGACCGGCGGCCGTTCCGCACGCTCGACGGCTACCTCTGCACCTTCATCATCAACGACCGCCAGTGGCGCGCCGTGCTCGATGGCATCGGCGAGGGCGAGCGCATGAAGGACCCCCGCTTCGCCAACCTGCAGGCCCGCACCGACCATTCGGCCGAGGTCTATGCCTTCCTCGACACCACCTTCCGCACGCGCACCACCGCGCAGTGGCTCGAACTGCTGGAAAAGGCCGACGTGCCCGCCGGCCCGCTGCATACGCTGGAGTCGCTGCTCGACGACGAGCACCTGAAGGCGGTTGGCTTCTTCGAGCGCCACGAACACCCCACCGAGGGCACCGTGATCAGCCTGCGGCCGCCTTCGCGCTGGTCGAAGACGCCGCTGGCCATCGGCCGGCTGCCGCCGCGGCTGGGCCAGCACAGCGCCGAGGTGCTGCACGAAGCCGGCTACTCGCAGGCCGAGGTCGCCGCACTGGTTCAGGCCGGCGTCACATCGGGTCAGCCCACCGGGGGCTGAGCGCTTGAGACCATGCAGGCGCTGATCACACCCGCCGCGCAGCCGCCGTCAGACGCCGCGGAACTGCGGCTGGCGCTTGTCGAGCAGGGCAGCCACGCCCTCCTTCGCGTCGGCCATCTCGAGCGTGCGCGACTGCGCGAAGGCCTCGATTTCGCCGGCTGCCTTGGGGTCCCAGTTCAGACCACGGTACAGGCTGCGCTTCATCATGCGCACGGCCACCGGCGCGCAGGCGGCGATCTCGGCGGCGAGTTCGCGCGACTTCGCCAGCACCTGGCCGGGCTCGACGGCGTAGTTGGCGATGCCCATCTCGGCCGCCTCGGCGCCGGAGAACACACGCCCCGTGAACAGCAGTTCGGCCGCACGCGGCACGCTGGTGATGCGCGGCAGCAGGTAGCTGATGGCCATGCCCGAATGGATGCCCAAGCGGGCGAAGTTCGCGCCGTACCGGGCCTCGCGGTTGGCCACGCGCAGGTCGCACACCAGGCCGAGGCCGAAACCGCCACCGATGGCGTGGCCGTTCATGGCCGCGATCACAGGCACCTGCACCTCCAGGATGGTCAGGAACGGGCGGTAGATGCCGTAGGACGCGTCTTGGGGCTGTTCGTTGCCGCGGTCGAGGATGCCGCTGCGAAAGTCGGCGCCCGAGCAGAAGCTGGAGCCGTTGCCGGTGATGATGACGCAACGGATGTCGCGGTCGGCCTTCACCTGGTCGATGACCTGCTGGAACGGGCCCAGCATTTCAGGCGACATCGCATTGCGATGCGCAGGTCGGTTGAGGGTGATCTCGCAGACGAGATCTCGGCGGCTCACGAGCACCGCGGCTTCGGTCATGGGGTCTCCATCAGACGGGCCGATGCGGCCCGCAGAAATTCTATGCAGCGCTGCCGGACACGTACAGCCTGCTCGCTGGGTCCGCGCGCTGCGGCCGTTGTTTGATCTCAACTTCACCACCTTGGAGACTTGCATGAACTTTCTGAAGTTTGCGCTAGCAATCTCGACCCTGGCTTGCCTCGTGCAACCGGCCCAGGCCCAGGCCTGGCCCTCGAAGCCCCTGCAGATGGTGGTTCCGCAGGGAGCCGGCGGCAGCACGGACGCCATCGCCAGACTGGTCGCGCAGGCGCTGGGCGAGAGGCTGGGCCAGACCGTCGTCATCGACAACCGCGCAGGCGCCGGCGGCGTGCTGGGTATTGCGGCAGCGGCCAAGGCGGCGGCCGACGGCTACACGTTGCTGATCGGCTCGAACACCACGCTGGCGGCCAATGCGTTCCTCTATGCCAGTTTTCCTGTCGATCCGCTGAAGGACTTCGTGCCACTCGCGCTGGCTGCCGACGCGCCCTTCGTCTTCGTCGTGCCAGCAGCCTCCCCGTTGAAGTCGGTCCGCGATCTGGTTAGCGCGGCCAAAGCTGCTCCGGGCAAGGTCAATTACGGTTCAGGCACCAGTTCGGCACTGCTGTGCACCGAGCTCTTCAAGGCCACTGCCGGGGTCGATCTGCTCAGGGTCCCGTACAAGTCATCGGCCCAAGGCCTCACCGACCTGATCGGGGGTCAGATCGACGTCGTCTGCGAGCCACTGTCCAGCAGCCTACCCAACATCCGCTCGGGCCGGCTGCGCGCGCTGGCACAGACCGGCGCGCAGCGTTCGCCGCTGGCTCCTGAACTCGAGACCGCCGCGGAGGCCGGCGTCAAGGGCATGGCCTATACGGCCTGGGTGGGCTTTTTCGCGCCTGCCGGGATCCCCAAGGACATTTCCGTGCGCCTGGGTAACGAACTGCTGTCGATTCTGAGAGACCCTGCCACCATGGAGAAGATTCGCGCCATCGGCTTCGACCCGCGCCCAGGCAACGCGGAAACGCTGGCGGCCGTTCATCGTGCGGAACTGACCTCGGTGGCAGCCACGGTGAAGGCCGCGGGCATCAAGGCCGAGTGAGCCACCACGCATCGAAGGAGAGAGTCTTGCTTGTCGAAACGCACCTGGGCCGCGTGTCGCCGCTGGAGTGCGACCACCTGGGCCACATGAACGTCCAGTTCTACGTCTCCAAGGTGTCCGACGCGGCCTGGCATGTGATGGACTCGATCGGCATCACGCCGGCCTTCATCCGCGAGCGCCGCCAGGCGCCGGCTGCCGTCAAGCAGGAGATCGCCTACCTCAGGGAACTGCGCGCCGGCGACCTGCTGCGCATGGACAGCGGTGTGCTCGAGGCCAGCGAGAAGCGGCTGACCTTCTACCACCGGCTGACGAACGTCGAGACAGGCCAGGTGGCGATGACGTCCAAGGTCTACACCGTCAACATGGACCTCGACGCGCGCCGCTCGACGCTGCTGGACCCGGCCATCCTGGCCACGGCGCTTGCACGCCTGCTGCCGGAAGCAACTCTGTGAGCGCGCCCACTTTCATCACCGGGCGCGGTGCCATCAACCCTTGGGAGTGCGACCAGTGGGGGCACCTCAACGTCCAGTTCTATTTGGCCAAGGCCAGCGATGCGCAGGCCCATCTGGCCGCCCGCCTGGGCTTGATGCCGTCGCGCCTGCGGAGCAGCGCGGGCAGCCTGATGCCGGCCACCGACCGTGCGCTGTTCAAGCGCGAATTGCGCGCCGGCCACATCTATTTCATTCTTTCGGGCATACGCGCCGTGGCGGCAGACGGCACGCTGGACATCGCCAGCCGCATGGTCAACCAGGAGACCGGCGTCGAGTCGGCGGCGTTCGAGACACGCCTGCGCTGGGTCGGGCAAGACCGCACCACGCCCCTGCCCTGGCCCGACGATGTGGCGGCCACCGCCGCAACGATGGCGGGCGAACTGGCGGAAATTCAACGGCCGCCGCCGATGGCGCAGGTCTTGCCGGCGCCGCTGCAGGCGGATCGCCTGCTGCTGACCTACCGCGGCTCGGTCGAGGCCTGGGAATGCGATTCGGCAGGCGTGGCACCGCCTCGCGCTCACATTGCGCGCTTCAACGACGCGATCACGCACCTGTTCCGGGCGATGAAGATCGACCGTGCCGAACTTTTCGCGAGCGGGCTGGGATCGGCGGCGCTCGACTACGACATCGCGTATCACCGGCCGCTGCGGTCCGGCACCGCGGTGGAGATCCGCAGCGGCATGCTCGCGCTGAGCGACAAGGTCTTTCACCTGGTGCACTACGTTTTGGATTCGGCCAGCGGTGAAGTGATCACCACAATCGTTGTTGCTGCGCTGTTCTTCGACCTGGCGGCGCGCAAGTCGGTACCGATGCCGGCTGCCGTCCGCGCCGAAGCCCAGCGTCTGCTTGCAGGGGCGTGACATGAGCCAGCCCCCACTCGGCGCGCTGGCCGGCCTGCGCGTGATCGACCTCTCGCGGGTGCTGGCCGGCCCGTTGTGCGCGCAGATGCTCGCCGATCACGGCGCCAGCGTCATCAAGGTCGAGCCGCCCGACGGCGACGAGGCACGCCGTTTCGGCCCGCCCCTGGACGAGCGCGGTGAAGTGGCCTACTTCGGTGCGCTGAACCGCGGCAAACGATCGATCGCCGTCGACCTGTCGCGCCCGGCGGGGCGCGCCGTGCTCGAACGCCTGCTTGCCGGTGCCGACGTGCTGATCGAGAACTTCCTGCCCGGCACCATGGAGAAGTGGGGCCTGGGCTACGAGGGCACGCTCGCAGCACGCCATCCGCGGCTGATCTATTGCAGCGTCAGCGGCTTCGGCGCCGACGGGCCGCTGGGCGGCCTTCCCGGCTATGACGCCGTGCTGCAGGCGATCTGCGGCCTGATGAGCGTCAACGGCACGCCCGACTCAGGCCCGTTGCGGCTTGGTGTGCCGGTGGTCGACTACCTCACCGGCTACAACGCACTCAGCGGCGTGCTGCTGGCGCTGGCGGCGCGCGAGCGCAGCAGCCTCGGCCAGCGCGTTGAGGCGACGCTGTTCGACACCGGCCTGGCGCTGCTGGTGCCGCATGCGTCGAACTGGTTCTATTCCGGCCGCATCCCACAGCGCATGGGCAGCGCCCACCCTAACATCGCGCCCTACGACCGTTACGCGGCGGCTGACGGCGAGGTCTTCCTCGGCGTCGTCAACAACGGCCAGTTCAAGCGCTTCTGCGAATGCGTGTCGCGTCCAGACCTGGCCAGCGACCCGCGATTCTCCGAGAGCTCGTTGCGGCTGACCAACCGGGACGCACTGCGAGCCGAAATTGAACGCACGCTGGTCAACGTCCCGGCTGCTGCGCTGTGCGACGATCTGATGCGCCGCGGCGTACCGGCGGGACCGGTGAACGATGTGGCGCAGGCCCTGTCACAGCCGCACGCGGTCCACCGCGGCATGGTGGTGGACCAACAGGGCCACCGCTCGCTGGGCCTGCCGGTAAAGCTCTCCACAAACCCTGGCTGCGCCGACACACTGCCGCCGCGGCTGAGCGAGCATGCCGGCGCCATCCTGTCGGAACTGGGCTATGACGCCGCCGCCATCGAGTCGCTGCAGGCCGATGGCACGATCACTCGCCCCCTGATTTGAGGAACGGCCTTCCGATCAACCCTTTCCGGGTCGACCAGCCGGCACGCTCAGCCCCTGCGCTGATCGAATGCCCGACCGTAGACCATGGACGCAATCGTGTTGCGCAGGATCTCGGTGGTGCCGCCGCCCAGCGCGAAGCCGCGCGAGTCGCGCACCATGCGCTCCAGCGGCAGCGCGCGCGTGAAGCCGGCGTGGCCGTGGATCTGCAGCGCCTCGTTGGTGACACGCTGCACCATCTCGTTGGCGTAGAGCTTGGCCATCGCGGCTTCCAGCGGGTCGGGGAAGCCGTCGACCAGATTCGTCGCGGCGCGGTAGATCATCAGGCGGGCGGCGTGCAGCTGCACCGCCATGTCGGCCACCTTCCACTGCAGGCCCTGGAACTCGCAGATCGGCCGGCCGAACTGCTCGCGCTCTTGGGAATACTTCTTGGCCGCCTCGTAGGCGGCCTGCGCCACGCCCAGGCACATGGCGGCGTTGCCGACGCGCTCAGGCCCGAAGGAACTCATCAGGCGCTTGAAGCTGCGCGTCGAGTCGGGGTCGCCGGCCAGGATCACGTTCTGCATCGGCACGCGGCAATGGTCGAAGTAGAGCTCGACCTCGGGCATGCCGCGCCCGCCCATCTTGCGGTCCGGGTGGCCGACCTCGAAGCCCTTCATGCCGCGCTCGACCACCAGTGCGCCGATGCCGCGCGGGCCTTGTGTCTTGCCCCAGCGCGCGAACACGAAGATGTGGCTGGCCAGGTGGCCGCCGGTGCAATAGGCCTTCTGCCCGTTGAGCACGATGTGGTCGCCATCCGGCGTGGCCGAGGTGATCATGTCGGTCATGCCCGAGCCGGCGCCGGGCTCGCTGATGCCGATGGCGAAGTTGTAGTCGCCCTTGGCGCAGCCCGGCAGCCAGCGCTGCTTCTGCTCTTCGGATGCCAGCACCGCCAGCGCGCGCGACGGCCCGTTGAGCGCGATCTGCGCCACCAGCGCGGTGTTGAAGCACACCCGCGCCACTTCCTCAAGCAGGATGGTGCCCTGGATCACCGGCGCGCCCGAGCCACCGTAGGCCTCCGGTATCACCATGCCGAGGTAGCCGAGTTTGGCGAGCAAGTCGCGGTTCTCGGTCGGGAATTCCTCCTTCTCGTCCCAGTAGGCGGCCTTGGCGCTGAAGGCGCGCTCGGCGGTCTTGCGGATTTCCTGGCGGAAGGCTTCGAGATCGGGGGCGAGCTGGAACATGGTGGGCACTCCGGGGTCAATGGCCGACGAAATTGGGCTTGCGCTTTTCCATGAAGGCCGCCACACCTTCCTTGCGGTCGTCGCTGTGCAGCACCAGGTTCTGGGCCTGCGCTTCGTAGTCGAGGAAGGCTTCCAGGCTGGGCTGCATGGCGTTGCGGAACATGCGCTTGCCGACCGCAAGCGCGAAGGTGGCCGATTCGGCCAGTTCCTCGGCCAGCGCGACGGCCCGCGCGTCGAGCTGCTCGTCGGGCAGCACCTCGTTGACCATGCCGAGTTGGCGGCCTTCCTCGGCCGGCACCATGCGCGCCGTCATCATCAGCTCGCGCGCCCGCAGCACGCCGATGTACTGGGTCAGGAAGTAGGCCGCCGCGCCGTCGGGCGCGAGGCCGATCTTCTTGAACACCAGGCTGAACTTGGCGTTGTCCGAGGCCAGGATCAGGTCGCAGGCCAGCGCCAGGCTCCAGCCGACGCCCACCGTCGCGCCACGCACCACGGCGATCACCGGCTTGTCGAGGTTGGCCAGCCCGGCGATGACGCGGTGCGCGCGCTGGATGCGCTGGCGGCCGGACAGCACGTCCAGCCCCTGCATCGTGCCGACGTCGGCACCGGCGCAAAACGCGCGACCCTCGCCGCGCAGCAGCACGGCGCGCACGTCGCGGTCGAGCTGCAGCGTTCGGGTCGCTTCCGCCAGCTGCTCCATCATCTCCGGCGTCAGCGCGTTCAAGCGCTCCGGCCGGGCCAGGACCACATGCGCAACCGCGCCGTGGCGCTCGATTCGAATCGTCATGGAATTCTCCCGCTTCGACTGGAATGGCGCGGCGCCGCGAAGGCCCGGGTCATTGCTTGCTGCCCTGCGCGTACTGCACGGCCACGCGACCGACGCGCTCTCTGGCGATGACCAGCTTCATGATCTGCGCCGTGCCGTCACCGATCTGCAGGCCCAGGGTGTCGCGCATGCGCTGCTGGTGCGGCAGGTCGGTGGTGTAGCCATAGTGGCCGTGGGTCAGCAGGCACTGCGTGATCACTTCGTAGCTGATCTTGGGCACCCACCACTTGCACATCGCCGCCTCGGCCGTGTGCGGCAGGCCGGCATCGCGAAGCCACAGTGTGCGGTAGCACAGCGCGCGCGCGGCCGTGAGCAGCGTGTCGGCCTCGGCCAGCGGGAAGGTCACGCCCTGGTACTGAGCCAGCGGCGCGCCGAAAGCCTTGCGCTCCTTGATGTACTCCCAGGATTCGTTCAACGAGGCCTGCGCCGCGCCCAGGCACTGCAGCCCGATCAGCGCCCGGCTGTAGTCGAAGCCGTTCATGATCTGGAAGAACGCCCGGTTCTCCTCGCCCATGCGGTGGTTCACCGGGATCTTCACGTTGTCGAAGAACACCGAGCCGCGGCCGACGATCTTCGTGCCCACGTCGTTGAAACGCGCGCGGCTGACGCCCGGCGCGTTCATAGGGATGACAAAGGCGCTGATGCCCTTGGCCACGTCCTCGACCTTGCCGGTTCGGGCGAAGGACACGATCACATCGGCCTGCTCGCAGAAGCTGATCGAGGTCTTCTCGCCATTGATGATGTAGTGGTCGCCCTTGCGCTCGGCACGCAGGATCAGGTTGGCGGCATCGGAGCCGCCGCGCGGTTCGGTCAGGCCCAGGGCCACGAGGGCCTCGCCCGCCGCGAGCTTGGGCACCCATTCGCTCGCCACGTCGGGCTCGGCGTACTTGCACAGGATCTGACCCATCAGCCAGCTCACCAGCTGCACGTAGCTCATGTTGAAGTCGCCCGTGGCGATCTCCTCGATGATCACGCCGGAGGTGACGCAGTCCACCCCCATGCCGCCGAATTCCTCGGGCAGCCCCGCGCTGATCAGGCCCAGGCTGCCCATCTCCTTCAGGATGGTCCGGTCGATGGTGTTCGTCTTCTCGCGCTTCATGTAGTCGGGCGCCAGCCGTTCCTTCGCGAAACGCGCCGCCATGTCGCGCATCGCCACTTGTTCGGTGTTGAGTGAAAAGTCCATTCAGAGTCGCCTCAGTTCATCGGGTGAAGGGGTTCAAGATGCCGGTCAAGAACTCGGAAAGATGTGCCCGGCGATCACGTTCTTCTGCGTCTGCGTGGTGCCGCCGGTCAGCGTGAGCATGCGCACGTCGCGCACCATGCGCTCCAGCGGCAGCGATCCGAAGTAGCCGTAGCCGCCGAACATCTGCTGGCATTGCACGGTCACGCGCTGCGCCATTTCGGTGGCAAAGACCTTGGCGATCGAGCACAGCTGCGGGTCGGGCTTGCCGGCGTCGATGAGCGCGAGCGCCTTGTAGCAAAGGCAGCGCGCGGCCTCGATCTCGATCAGCGAATCAGCCATCATCCAGCGCAGGCCCTGCATCTCGCTGAGCTTCTGGCCGAACTGCTCGCGCACCGTCATGTACTCGCGCGCCAGCTCGAACGCGCCCTCGGCCACGCCCAGCGCCATCACGCCCATGCCGACGCGGGTGCCGTTGTAGATGGTCAGCGGCTTGACGAAACCGCGCGAATTGCCGGGGTCGCCCAGGGTCACGATGTTGCTTGCCGGCACGCGCACGTTGTCGAAGAACAGCTCGTTCTCGGCCGCGCCGCGCACGCCCATCTTGCCTTCGAGCTTGCGTACCGTCAGCCCCGGCCGGTCGCGCTCGACCACGATGGTGCCGATGCCCTTGGCGCCGCTGGACGGGCCGAAGCGGGCGTACACGAGGTGCATGTCGGCGCGGTCGCCGAAGGTGGTGAAGATCTTGCTGCCATTGATCAGGACCTCGTCGCCGTCGCGCACGGCCGCCGTGCGGATGGCGGTGCCGTCGGAGCCGGCCTGCGGTTCGGTCCAGGCGATGCTGCATTCGAGCTCGCCGGTGACGAAGCGCGGCACCAGGCGGCGCTTCAGTTCTTCAGGCCCGTGGTTGGCGATGATGCGCGGCGACACGTTCTGGTCGTGCACGATCATCGCCGTCAGCAGGTCGACCTTGGCCAGTTCCTCGATCACCAGATAGGTGCTGACCAGCCCGGCGCCGGAGCCGCCGAATTCCCTGTCGACGCTCAGGCCCAGGTAGCCGAGTTCGGCCAGGCGGTGCTTGTTCTCTTCCGGGAAGGTTTCATCGCGGTCCCAGCGCGCAGCCTTGTCGCGAAATTCGTGCTGCGCCAGCTTGCGCGCGGCATCGCGCAACTGCACTTGTTCTTCGGTCAGATCAAAGTCCATGCGGGCCTCGGCGGTTCATTTGGTTTTCAGGCCCATCAGCCCGGCGATCAGATTGCGCTGCATCTGCGAGGTGCCCGCGGTGATGGTGGTGGCACGCGCGTCGCGGTAGTGGCGCTGCATGTCGAATTCCATGATGTAGCCGTAGCCGCCCATGATCTGCATGCCCTGGTTGGCGATGTTGGCGTAGGCCTCCGAGCCGAACAGCTTGGCCTGCGAGATGGCCATCAGCGCGTCTTCGCCGCGCGACAGCTGCCAGGCGGCCCGCCACATCATCAACCGGCTGGCCTCGACCGCGGTCTGCATGTCGGCCAGCATGTGGGCAATGGCCTGGAAGGTGCCGATCGGCTTGCCGAACTGCTTGCGCTCCTTGGCGTAGGCCAGGGCCAGGTCGACCGCGGACTGCGCGCCGCCGACATAACCCGCCGCGGTCATCAGGCGTTCGAGCTGCAGGCCCGACAGCATGTAGCCCCAGCCCTTGTCCGGCTCGCCCACCAGGCGGTCGGCGGGCACGCGCACATCGTCGAAGAACACCTCGTAGGTGCCCAGGGAGCGGCGGCCCAGCGTGTCCAGCTTGCGCAACGTGATGCCCGGAGTGTCCTTGTCGACCAGGAACAGCGACAGCGCCTGCTGGTGCGGCCCTTCGGCTTGCGTGCGGGCGTACAGGTTGATGACGTTCTTGTCGGCACCGGCGCCGGTCGAGAACACCTTCTGGCCGTTGATGACCCACGCGTCGCCGTCGCGCCGCGCGCTCGTGCGCATCGCGCCGGCATCCGACCCGGCGCCCGGCTCGGTCATGGAGATGGACATGCGGATGCTGCCGTCGAGCAGCTTGGGCAGCCAGTGCGCACGCTGCGCCTCGGTGCCGTTGTGCAGGATGTTCAGGCCGTTGAAGACGCAGGTGCCGTAGGCGCCGAGAAAGTCGTAGCTCTTGCGGCCGAGCTCTTCGGCGATCACGGCGAAGTCGATCACGCTGCCGCCCAGGCCGCCCACCGATTCGGGGAAGGGCATGCGCAGCAGCCCCATCTCGACGAAGGCGTCGTACAGCTCGTAGGGGTAGCGCGGCTCGGTGTCGCAGCGGCGGATGTACTCCGGCGTGGCGACACGGTTCAGCATTGCGCGCACGCTGTCGCGCAGCAGGTTCTGTTCTTCGGTGAAGGTGAAATCCATGGCGGTCCTGTCTAACGGGTACACCGGTTCGGCGGGTGCAGCGGGTTCAGCGCGCCACAAACGGCGGCAGGCCGGTCTGAGCCGTCAGGCCGCCGTCTGCCACCAGCGCCGCACCGGTGATGAACGAGGCCTCGTCGGAGGCCAGGAAAAGGATCGTGTTGGCGATCTCGTCGGCCTCGCCCATGCGGCCCAGGGGGTGGACGGCCGCCATCGCGCGGCGCACCTCGTCGGCGCGCGCCCCGGCCAGCACCTGCGTGACGCGGGTGTCGATGCCACCCGGGCAGACGCAGTTGACGCGAATGCCGTCTTGCGCGCACTCCAGCGCCGCCGACCGCGTGAGGTTGATGACCCCGGCCTTGGCTGCGTTGTACGCCGACATGCCGTAGTCCCCGGCGGTACCTGAGATGGACGCGGTATTCACGACCACGCCTCGGCCCTGGCGCCGCATCAGCGGCAGGCAGTACTTCAGTCCCAGGAAGACGCTGGTCAGCGTGACCGCCAGCGTCCGGTTCCAAGACTCGATCGAACAGTCGGCCAGCAGGCCCGGTTCGCCATAGCCGGCGTTGTTCACCAGCACGTCGACGCGGCCCCAGCGGTCGAGCGCGAGTTGCAGGGTGGCCTGCACCGCGTCCGGCTCGGCCGCGTCCATCTTGATCCACACCGCCTGGCCGCCCGCGGCGGCGATGCCAGCCGCCGTTTCCTCGGCGCGCTTGCCGCTCAGGTCAGCCACCACCACACGCGCGCCTTCCCTGGCGAAGGCACGTGCCGTGGCGGCGCCGATGCCGGAACCCGCCGCCGTGACCACCGCGGTGCGCGACTTGAATCTCTCGCTCATGGCATGGCCCTTTCGCGCTCGACGGGCAGGCGTGCGTCAGTGCTCGACCGCGCCCTTGGGCAGGAAGGTGATGGTCTCGGTGAACTCGACCAGCACCTCGCCGTGCTGGTTGATGACGCGGTGGCGCAGGTCCATCAGCGTATAGCCGCGCGAGGTGCGCGGGCGCAGCCAGGCCTCGCCCTCGACATGCACGGTGTCGCCCGGGAACAGCGCGGCCTTGACACGGGCATCCACGCTGGTCATGCCGCCGAAGGGGCCGTGCTCGCGCCCCTCGAGCACCTTGTCGATGATGCCGGCCACGGTGGGCGCCAGCAGACCCATGCCGACGGAGATGATCATCGGCCCGGGCGCGAAGCGGTTGCGGTGCTTGCCCGACATGTTGTTCTTGATGTACTCCATGTCGATGAAGAAGGGTTCGTGCAGGCCCACCACATTGACGAAGGTGACGATGTCGGTTTCGGTGATGGTGCGGTTGTGCGTCCTGAACGGAACCGTCTGCACGCCGGCGGGTGGATCGATGGGCATGTGGGCACTCCTGGTGTGTGATGGGGCGGGGCCGGCCTACAGGGCGCCGGGCTTCAGGCAATCCGGCATCGTCGCGAGCGGGAAGCCCTCGTAGGGCCGGTTGCGGCTGTGCTCTTCGAGCTTCCACGTCTGGCGCGCGTTCGGAACGCCGCCATCGACACGGACGAAGGACCCGGTGATATAGGCCGCGCCCTCGGAGAGCAGATACACGACGGCCGACGAGACTTCAGCCTCGGTGCCGTAGCGCTGCAGCGGCGCGGTCTTCATCAGGCTGCGGAACTTGGACTTCATCTCGGGGCCGTAGGTGTCGAAGCCGCTGCTGGCCACGAAGCCGGGCGCCACCGCGTTGACGCGCACGCCGGCATGGCCCCACTCGCAGGCCGCCGTCTCGGTGAACGACAGCATGCCGGCACGCGCCGCGCCGCTGTGCGCCATGGTCGGCATGCCCATCCACATGTCGGCGATGATGTTGACGATGGCGCCGCCATGGGCCTCCATCCACTGCGTGTAGGCCTCGCGCGAGACCAGGAAGCCGCCGTGCAGGTTGTTGCGCACCACCGCGTCCCAGCCCTTGAGCGTGATGTCGCGAACCGGTTGCGGGTACTGGCCGCCGGCGTTGTTGACCAGCCCGTCGATGCAGCCGTGGGCGGCCAGCACGTCGGCCACCATCTGTTTGACGCCTGGCTCGTCGCGGATGTCGCAGGAGTGAATCGTGACATGTGCCGCGGGCGCGGCGGCGGCGATCTCGGCCTTCACGGCCTCGAGCTTCTCAACCTTGCGGCCTACGAGCGCGAGCGCCGCTCCGAGGCTGGCAAGTTCGTGCGCAATGCAGCGGCCGATGCCGCTGCCGCCACCGGTGACGATGACGGTCTGTCCGGCGAACAGGCCCGCGCGGTAGATGGAGCGGTAGGCGGTCGTGGTCATGGGTTTCCTTCGGCGGATGGCGCCGGCTTGAGCATGAAGTTGCCGTGGCCGACGGCGATGGGCTTGTCGGGGCTGGACTGCCAGGCCTCGATGCGGAGGTGCGCGACACGCTGGCCCTGCTTGACCATGAAGACGTTGGCGTAGACGTCTTCGGGCCGCCCGGAGCGCAGGTACTCGAAGGTGAAGTTGATTGTCTTGGGCAGGTCCGCGCTGTCCATGTGCCACAGCAGGTAGAACATGCCGGCGCACTCAAGGAAGCCGCCGGTGGCGCCGCCGTGCAACGCCGGCAACGCCGGATTGCCAATGAGCTTCGCATCGAACGGCATGCAGGCCGTGAACTGGTCGCCCTTGATGTCCAGGCGCACGCCGAGGAAGCATGCGTAGGGCACGAGTTCCACGATCGACGTCCAGTTCCGGCTCGCACGTGCGGCGGTTACGATGGCATTCACGTTCATGGCCGGATCTCCTGCAGCGCCGACAGCGCATCGTCGAGCGCGATCACCGGGCCCCCGGTGAACATGAAGATGGCTGACGAGGTGGCGATCGGATCGTCCGGCGTATCGTGGTAAGCGCAGCCCCGGACGAACGCCAGTTCGTGGCCCAGCTTGTAGCAGACCGCTCCGCCGAAGATCTCCCGCCCCGGGGTGGCCGCCTTCAAATAGTCGATCCGCAGATCGAGCGTTGCCATCGGGCGCAGCTTGTCCATCCGCACAAAGATCGCCAGCCCGTAGCAGCTATCGAGCAGGGCGGTGATGACGCCACCATGGACCACACCCGTCACCGGATTGCCGACCAGGCGCGCATCGGGCAACACCTTGATGACGCACCACTCCGGCTCGACCTCGTGCAGCCGTAGGTCTAGCTCGCGGCTGTAGGGCGAGATCACGGTGATCTGCTGCCACATGCGCATCCGCTTGTCACGTCCCGAATCTTCTTTCGACATCGATAATCCTTCCACTCATGCGCGCGAGGGCGCGCCTTACATCCGCTTGGCCACTTCTTCGAGCATCACTTCGGTGGCGCCGCCGCCGATGGCTTCGACGCGCGCGTCGCGCACCATGCGGGCGATCGTCGTCTCGTGCATGTAGCCGAAGCCGCCGTGGAACTGCTGGCAGTCGTACAGCACCTCGTTGACCAGTTCGCCGCACAGCGCCTTGACCATCGAGACCTCCTTGACGCAGTCCTTGCCCTGCGCATCCAGCCAGGCGGCGTGGTAGACCAGCGCGCGCCCGGCCTCGACCTGCGCCGCGCGCATCGCCAGGCGCTGGCGGATGGCCTGCTTGTCCCACAGCGTCGCACCGAAGGCCTTGCGCTCGCGCACGTAGTCCACCGTCATCTCGATGGCGCGCGCCGCTTCGCCCATGGCCTGGGCGCCGATCACCATGCGTTCGTTCTGGAAGTTGCGCATGATCTGGTAGAAGCCCTTGTTCTCGCCCCCCAGCAGGTTGGCCGCCGGGATACGGCAGTTCTCGAACACGAGTTCGGCGGTGTCGCTGCACAGCCAGCCGCTTTTCTTCAATGCGCGGCCGACGCGGAACCCCGGCGTGCCCTTCTCGACGATGAAGATCGAGATGCCGCGCGAGCCCTTGGCGGTCGGGTCGGTCTTGGCGCCGACGAAGTACAGGTCGCCATGCACGCCGTTGGTGATGAACATCTTGCTGCCGTTGATGACCCAGTGGTCACCGTCGCGCACCGCGCGGGTACGGATGCCGGCCACGTCAGAGCCGGCGTCGGGCTCGGTGACGGCCACCGCGCACACCGTCTCGCCGCGGATCAGCGACGGCAGGTAGCGCTGCAGCTGCTCGGGCGTGCCGAAGTTGGCCAGGTGCGGCGAGGCCATGTCGGTGTGCACCGTGACCGTGACCGCATAGCCGCCGTAGGTGGAGCGGCCCAGCTCTTCGGCCAGGATCGCGCTGTACACGGTGTCCAGGCCCGAGCCGCCGTAGGCCTCGGGGTAGCGGATGCCCAGGTAGCCGAGCTCGCCCATCTGGCGCATCACCGCGCGCGGCACCATGCCGGCGTCCTCCCAGGGCGCGGCGCGCGGCACGATTTCCTGGTCGATGTAGCGGCGCAGGTTGTCGCGGAACTGGCGGTGCTCTTCAGTGAAGTAGATCGGTTCGTTCATGTTTTTTCCTCGGGTTCGACCACCACCAGCACATCGCCGCCGCGCACCGAATCGCCTTCGCGGCAGCGCAGTTCGACCACGCGGCCGTCGGCGGGCGCGGCCAGCGTGTGCAGCATCTTCATCGCCTCCAGCATCACCAGCGGGTCGCCGGCGCGCACGCTGGCGCCGACGCTGACGGGCACTGAGGTCACCAGCCCCGGCATCGGCGCGCGCAGGCTGTTGCCGGCATCGCCCCCGGCCGCGTCGCCGCCGGCGAGCGCGTGGCGGACGCGGTCCACCCGGGTCCAGGTCTGGGTGCCTTGCGGGCTGCACAGCCACACGCGTTCGGCACCGGCGTCTTGAACGCGCAGGAAGCGGTGGCTCGCGCTGCGGCCCGCGTGTTCGACCTCCAGCCGTTCACCGTCGAGCCGGGCGGCGAAGCTGAAGCTGCGCTCGCCCACCTGCACCTGCCATGCGTTGCCGCGGGCCTGCACCAGCGCCTCGTGCAGCGTGCGCGACGGGTCTTCGAGCAGCACGCGCACGCCCGCCTGCGCGAGCACCGCCAGCACCTCGGCGTCGTGGGCCGCGAACGCGCGCGCTTCCTCGCCGGAAAACAGCTGCTCGTCGCGCCGGCCGATCACCTGCTCGCGCGGCAGCGACAGGCGCTGCAGAAAGCGCTCGTTGACGAAGCGATAGCACCCCTCGGGGTCCTTGAGGGACATCAGCGCGGGGCTGTGCTGGGTGAAGGCCTGCAGGCGCGCCTCGCTCTCGCGCAGCGTCGACGTCCAGGGCTCGCCTTCGGTGGTATGGGAAAAGATCGGCCGGTTCTGCGCGATCAAGGACTGGCATCCCGCCATCGGCGCCTGC
>CALMQI010000253.1 GCA_937871935.1 uncultured Burkholderiales bacterium | reverse complement strand
AAGAAAACTGTCGAACAACGCACGTTGGAAGTCTCCGTCGATCGCGGGCGCGTCGAGATTTCACAGGCACTCGCCGCGGCGATCGCGGACACCGCCGCCGCCCTCGGCCTGACCACGGAGCTGGGCGAGATCGCCACCGAAGTCAAGCGCATGTTCGCGTACGGCAAGGCCATGACCCCCGAGATGTTCGACCACCTCTGCGAAGAGGCCGGCGACTTTGCGTGGTACGTCGCCCTGGCGATCAGCGCTGAGATCCCGGCGGGCATCTGGCACGGCGGCGTCGACCTGATCACCAACGACCGCGCCGGGTCGCAGCTGGACCAACTGCGGTTCGCCGTGCGGAGGGCGGCCATCGCCGTCGGCAGCTACCACTCGCACCCATGCACCGCGAACGCGTACGCCTGCGGGGACGCCTTCCTCTTCCTCTGCGACGCGCTGGAGGTCGCACCGGCCGTCATCATGGGGCAGAACGTCGACAAGCTGCTCAAGCGGTTCCCCATCGGTACCACCGACATCGCAGCGGCAGCCGAGGCGCGCGCCGACAAGGGCGGCCTGTCCGCACGGGAGTCCTGATGAACAACAAGATCTACATCAGCGGGCCGATGACCGGCCTGCCCAACCACAACTTCCCGGCCTTCAACGAATCCGAGGAGAACCTGCGCCACCTCGGGTGGGACCCCGTCAACCCGGCCAAGATCAACCCCGACCCAGGGCACACGTGGGAGCAGTGCCTGCGCAAGGACATCGCTGCTCTCATGGACTGCGACACCCTGGCGCTCCTGCCGGGTTGGACCGACAGCAAGGGCGCTCATCTGGAAGTCGCGGTGGCGCACCGCGTCGGCATCAAGATCGTCTACATCGCCGACGTCTACTCGGGGATCGCGGCCAAATGAAAGTCCACCTGCACGACGAGCAATTCGACGGGCACCCGCACGGTCAGCCCGCGTGGCACTTTGCGCAGGCGTTTAGCCGTATCAACTCCCAGGCACAACCGTGAAAACCATCATCCACGTCAACCAGCACGTCATCAAGGCGAACCGCAAGAACGGTGTGTGCGCACCAGTGCTCACCGTGAAGAACTACAAGGCGACGCACTACGCCCACGAGGTCTCGATCGACGGGCCGGCTCGCATCGTCTACGCACCAGACAAGCCGCTCAAGTGCGGCGCGCACGTCTGGATCGAAACTCAATCGAGGGTCACCACCAAATGAACCACCCCGAACCCATCCAAGTGCTTGACCACGGATTCGCGCGGCTCGTGTCGTACATGCAGCCCAACCTTCCCACTCTCCTGGGCGAGCCTCTGCTTGACGCAAGCTGGACCGGCGACCTCGAGATCCTGCGCAACGCACGCGTCTCCTACAACGCGGACTGGCGCACCGGTGAGGACGCTGGCAAGGACGAGCGGCTGATCCGCTACCTGCAGACCAACCACCATACGAGCCCGCTCGAGGCGATGGTGTTCACGTTCGAGGTCCAGGCGCCGCTGTTCGTCCTGCGGCAGTGGCATCGGCACCGCACGTGGAGTTACAACGAAGTGAGCGCCCGCTATACAACGCTTCCCGAAGTGTTCTATATCCCGAAGCCGGAGCACGTGGGCACCCAGTCCACAACGAACAAGCAGATGCGCGTCATGGCCACGCCGGAAGCCGTCGCTGCTGGCCTGGACCAGGGGGCCGTCAACTTCATCGAAGACCTGCAGCTGCACTCCGCGTTCGGATTCGAGTTGTACAAGAAGCACCTCGCCGAAGGCGTGCCCCGCGAACTGGCGCGCTTGTTCCTCGGGCTCAACACCTACAGCCGCATGTTCTGCACCGTCGACCTGCACAACCTGCTCCACTTTCTGCGTCTGCGCATGCACGAGCACTCGCAGTATGAGATCCGCGTCTACGCGCAAGCGCTCGCGAAGCTCGTTCAACCCGTCGTGCCGTTCTCCATCCAAACTTTCAAGGAGCTTCACCCGTGAACAAGAAACCCGACTTCGCCAAGTACGACCCCACCCCCGACGCGGCTTTGCCGATCGGGGCCGAGTACTCCAACCCCTACTACACGCCGGGCGACGGCATTGCGCGCGTGTCGTTCGACACCGTGAGCATCGAGCATCGCCCCGCGTCACCCCCCGACGTCACGCCGCCCTACCCAGCGCAGTTGTGGGTGGCGTTCCGCTACCGCGGCCGCGTGTTCGTCGAGTACCCCCTGGGCCAGCGCCACCTCCAGGAGGGCGAGATTGAGAGTCTCGATGGGCTGCTCGGCTCGCTGCAGCTGCACAGCGTCTGATGGCCTGCACCCACCAAAACTCGCGCGTCGTCATGACGCGCAAATGGGGCGCGGGGGTGTACCGGCGCCGCAAGTGCCCACTCTGCGATGCGTCATACAAGACTGCGGAGCTGGTGTGCGACGCGTGGCCGGAAGGCCTCATGCGGGCGGAAGTCGAGCGCACCGGTGCCATCATGTCCGAGAAGCGACGTGAGGAAGGCAGACCGCAGCGCCGCCCCAACCCCGCCGCTTCCCCGCTCGGCTGGGTCCCGACGGTCCATTTCAACGGAGGCTACGAAGGCCGGCAGGAAGAATGAACATCATCACCTACGACTACGAGTCGTTCTGGTCGCAGACCTACTCGCTCAGCCACCTCTCGCCCCTGGAGTACGTGATGGGCGACGAGTTCGAGCTGATCAGCTGCGCGATCAAGAACGGCACCGAGCCCACCCAGGTCCTGTTCGGCGAAGAGGACGTGCGGTACGCGTTCAGTCAGCTGGACGTGGCGGGCTCGATGCTGCTCGCGCACAACAACTCGGGCTTCGATGCGTACATCAGCGCCTACAGGCTCGGGCTCAACCCGAAGCTGTGGGGCTGCACGCTGGCCATGGCGCGGCCCATCCACGCAAAGGACGTCGGGCTCTCGCTCGGCGCTCTCGTGCGCCACTACAACCTTGGCGTCAAGGACAACCGGGTCCTGATGGCCACGAAGGGGAAACACCTTTGCGACTTCACGCAACAAGAGTTGGAGGACATGCGCACCTACAACGGGGACGACGCCGACCAGTGCCGCGCGCTGTTCGGCGTGCTCGTGCCGCACTTCACCTCCAGCGAGCTTTGGCAGATCGACGCACTCACCCGCATGCGGACCGAGCCGCAGTTCGTTGTGGACACCGGCCTGCTGGAGACCGCGCTCTCGGTGGAGCGCAGCAACAAGTACAAGGCGCTGCTCGACACGGCGCGCTTGCTCGGCATTGAGAGGACGACCAGCGAAGAGGAGATCCTGGAAAACGTCCGCGCCACGCTGGCCAGTTCCGCCCGGTTCGGGGAATTGCTCCAGGCTCGCGGGGTCTCCGTGCCGATGAAGGTGTCACCCACGGACGAGAACAAGAGGATCCCCGCCCTGGCGAAGACGGATCAGGGCTTCCTCGACCTTCAGAAGAGTGAGGACCCAGTGGTTGCGACGGCAGCGAGGGCGCGACTGGCGATCAAGTCCACGCTGTTGGAGACGCGCATCGGGGCCCACCTCACGGCAGCTTCGCTGGCGGGGGGTCGTCTGCCAGTCCCGCTTCGGTACTGCGGCGCCGACACAACGGGGCGCGACTCCGGTGAGGAGTACAACTGCCAGAACGAACCGAGGATCGACCCCGACCGCCCGAAGGTGTCTGATGCGTTGCGCAATTCAAAGCGCGCGCCGCCAGGGCACAAGATCGTCGTGGCTGACCAGTCAGGCATCGAGCTGCGCGTCAACCACACCCTGTGGAAGGTCGAGTCGTCCATGAAACTGTGGGCGGGCGACCCCAAGGCCGACCTGTACCGCGCGTTCGCTGCGCTGCAGTACTCCATCCCTGCAGCAGACGTCAGCAAGAGCCAGCGTCAGCTGGCCAAGGTTGCGCAGCTGGGCCTGGGGTTCGGCGCTGGGGTGGAGACGTTCCGGCGCGTTGCCAAGATCATGGGCGGCCTGGACCTATCACTGGTGTGGCGGCCCCTCGAGCAGGCCGAGATCGATGAGCTCGTCCGAGACTCCGACGACTATGTGTTCACCATGGACGCAGAAGGCTACCCCATCACGATCGACCACGACCCCGCCCAGAAAGTGGTCGACGACTGGCGGCGCATCTACCACCAGATCGTTGAGGGTTGGCGCACGTGCCACGACGCCCTGGATCACATCCAGGCGGGCCGGGAGCGCAACGTCGACCCCTGGGGCTTGATCCACACCTGCAAGGAGGGCCTGCGCGGTCCGACGGGCCGCGTGATCCGATACCCGGACCTGCGCCGCGTGAAGGAACCAGGGACCGGCCGGTGGGAGTGGTGGTACGCGCAGGGGCGCCACAAGGCCCGCATCTACGCCGGGAAGATCGACGAGAACTGTCTGGCCGAGGGGACCTTGGTGCTTACGCAGCGCGGGGCCGTACCGATAGAGCGGGTGCGGCGCGCCGATCTCGTGCACGACGGAGGGGAGTTCGTAGCGCACGCAGGGACAATATTCAAATCTGTTCAGCCGTGTGTTGCCATCGACGGCGTTCACATGACCCCCGACCACGAGGTACTCACAGATGAAGGATGGAAAGCTGCATCCCAGAAGCCCGAACCTTACCGGCCAGACCTTCGGTATGTTGACGGCGCTGCACCCCGAACACAGCGACGGTCGCAAGATGTATTGGCGCTACCGCTGCGCGTGCGGGAACCAGTGCGTGAAGGTGGGGAGCGACGTGACGAAGGAAGTCAAGCGGCCGGGCACCCCGAACTGCGGGTGCGCCTCGAGGCGGCTGGTGGCCGAGAAGAACCGCACGCATGGCATGAGCAAGCATCCAGCCTACGCAGTGTGGCGCGCAATGCTCGATCGCTGCCGACTGCCATCGCATCGAGCATGGAAGAACTACGGCGGGCGTGGCATCGCAGTGTGCGCCGAGTGGGCGGGTTCGTTCGAAACGTTCTGGCAAGCCATGGGGCCGACGTACTCTCGGGGGTTGGAGCTGGACCGGAAGGACAACGAGGGCGGGTATTCCAAGAACAACTGCCGATGGGTAACTCGACGCGCGCAGGTGATGAACAAGCGAACCAGCGTGCGAGGGGTGGACATCCCAGCGATTTCCGCTGCGACGGGAATCAGCAGGTCGACGCTGTACTACCGAGCAAAGCGCGGGCTTCCCCTCGAAGGGTCTACGACATCATCAACTGCGGCCCTCGACACCGGTTTGTAGTGCTCGGCGATTCGGGTCCTTTCATCGTCCACAACTGCGTGCAGTTCCTGGCGCGCGACTCGATCTTCGACGCCACCGTCGAGACCTTCAAGCGTACCGGCCTCAGGCCTGCCATGCGGGTCCACGACGAGCTGGTGTACGCTGTACCAGAGGGCATCGCCGAGGACTTCCTGGCCACGCTGCAGGG
>CALMQI010000252.1 GCA_937871935.1 uncultured Burkholderiales bacterium | reverse complement strand
CCGCGACCCTGGCATCGCCCGCGACCCTGGCATTGTCATCGACCCAGGCATTGCCCGCGACCCAGGCATTGCCCGCGACCCTGGCATCGCCCGCGACCCTGGCATTGTCATCGACCCAGGCATTGCCATCGACAGAGAGGCTACTTTCCTGCGCCAGCCAGCCACCAAGATCGCCGACCTTAACGATCCAGCGCACGATGTCTCGCACAGCGCGGATGCGTTTGAAGGTGACACCGAGGACGACTTTCGTCTCGCCGGTGAACTCGAACTTGGTATTGCTCATGCAAACACTCCAGCCATCGCCGCGATCACCGCAAGCACAGCCAGCGCCAGTACGGTCAGATCAGCGATGCGCGCAATGCGTTCGTGGTGTTCGTCTTCGTCCATGCGGTTGAGGCGGACCTTGCGGTCGGCCAGGTAGTCTTCGATGTTCATGCTTGACCCTTTCGTGCGAGGTAGTCGGCCCGCGCAACCGCGAGGCTCTTGTCGGTGTAGGTGCTGTCGCTTGTCGAGTGCGTCAGGCCGGCGGTGAAGACCACGAACACGGCGCCGCGTTTGAGCACCCAGGCGCGGCCGTTCTCATAGACGATGTCGCGCTCGGTCATGCGAATGGACATTTGGGCTGCTCGCCAGCCGACTGGAAGCGGTACACCTTCGCCAAGCGCTCGCGCCCGTCGCGCTTGGCCCAGGCGTTGAACTCCGAGCACACACGCTCCATCGCGCTCACCTCGGCCATGCTGTTGTCCCGGCCGGGGTAGAAGCTCGGCGCGTAGCTCGACTTTGTGGCCTTCAGGTCATCGAAGGACTCGAATGCCGTGACCGCGCGCACGCAGTCGTCGACCGACCACCAGGCGTGTTCCGGCTGGTTGGCCTTCATGATCGTCATGTTGATGCTCCTTGTTGTTCAGCTTCACGATCATCTGCACGCCACTCGGCGATGCGCTCGGCCTGCAACTCGGCGTCGCGCCCGGCCGCCAGGGCCGCAGCCACGCGACCGCGCCACTTCACAGCACCAGGATCCGATGTCGGTTCGAGGGCAGCCAGCACCTCGTAGGGCGCCGCGTAGTAGTACGGGCACTCGCTATCGCTCATCAACTTCCAGCCGGCGCCTTCGATCAGGCCCACCACCGCATAGACGCAGCGCGGCAGTCCGTTGCCGGCCGGCCGCTCGATCGCGGCGTAGTAGTTGCCGTCCGACCCGATCGCCGAGACGATCACCTTGTAGGGGTGAAACCCGCGGTCGATGAAAGCCTGCCAGCCTTCGGCGGGGGGTTTGCTCAGTACAGACCAGCCCATCAGGAATACTCCCTTTTGCTGATCCGTTCGCCGCGCAGGCGGCAGGCGATGCGGTATGCGCGTGCGCCGGCTTCGCGATCGTCCCAGCTTCCACCGCTCCAGTCGAAGGGGCCAATCCGACGCCGGTCGGCCATCTTGCGCATGACGCGCGCCTTGATCTCTTGGAAACTCATTTCGACCCTTTCCTCTTTTGTTGACGCTATTGCACCACGCGGTGCAGCGTGTGTCAACACCTTTCGGTGTCTTGCGCTAAACAAAACCGTGTGGTGCAATAGGAGCATGGACGATCTCAAGACATTCCTCGGTGCGCTCGCCAACGAAGACGAGCGCAAGGCCTTCGCGGTGCGGTGCGGAACCACGATCAAGCACATGCGAAACGTCATGTACGGAACACGACTGTGCTCGGAGAAGCTAGCCGCTTCGCTCGAACGCGAGTCGCGCGGCATGGTCAAGGTCGAGGCCTCCTGCGCAAAACCGGACGGTGGCAAGTGGCGCCGCATCCCCGATGCGAAGTGGCCCTGGCACCCGCAAGGGCGCCCCCTGCTCGACCTCACCGAGGCAGCATGACCGCGGGCGATTTCGGCATCGGCTCGACAGCGAGCCGAGTGATAGACCACCTGCGCACGCTGCCGGCCGGCGCCGAGTGCATGCTCAGCGGCTTGCTCGACGCCGTGCCTGGCGTGACCCCGCCGCAGATGGTGCGCGCGCTCGATGAGGCCGTCGCGCAGGGGGCCATTTTCCGGCGCAAGCGCGAAGACTTGGCCAGCGCGCCATGGTGGTGGTCCATCACCCGCCGCGTCGAGCGCCGCACCCTTGCGCGCGCGCCGACGCCCATGTCATACTTGCCCACCGGCCAGGCGCCCAAGGCGCCGCCAACCGACATTCAACCCCGCCGAGAGAGCTCGGCGCCGCAGGGGTTGAGTGGAGACCCTGGGCGGCCGGCTCACGCCACCGCCCAGGCGATCCCTTCAACGCCAGAAGCGCCACCAGCAGAGACCACGGATCAACCCCCTTCCGGGGGCCTGTGGGTGCGAATGTGCGACGATGGCGGGATCGATCTCAGGCGCGGCGACGATCCGATCGCGTCCCTCACGCCAAGCGAGACGCTCGAATTGGCGGCCTACTTCGGCGCGTTCGGACAATGACCGAGCCGCGCGATCCGCCGTACCCAGCTGACACCCGCGCGAAGGGTTGGCGCTTCGAGCTCGACTACGAGCGCATCGAACAGAGCGATACTTGGCGGCTGGGCACCAAGCGCGGTTTGCGCGGCACGCTGCTGCTGCTGTGGTACGAAGCCTGGAAACAGACTCCATGCGGCACTTTGCCCGACGACGACGAGGTGCTGGCTGCGCTTTGCGACATGGAGTCCGAGCAGTTCGCGGCCGCCCGGCAGGCGCTCCTGCGGCGTTGGTGGAAGGCCAGCGACGGCCGCCTCTATCACCCGCAGCTCATGCTCAGCGTGCGCACCATGCTCGATGCCCGCAAGGTGGAGGCCGACCGGAAAGCCGCTTGGCGGGCCAAACGTGAGGCCGCCAAAGGGTTGAAACACGGCGAAAAGTCCCCCCTGGAGTCCCCCCCGGAGTCCCGCGGGACAATGCCAATGTCCCACGGGACGGACGACACCAGTACCAGTACCAGTACCAGAGTAAAGAATACAGAACCTACGGTTCTCGTGCTCTCGGGCGAGCCGAGCGCACCTCCGGACACCCCGTACCAGGGAATCGTGGACCTGTACCACCGCCACCTTTCCATGTTGCCCAGGGTCGCGGTGCTCAACGAAGGCAGGAAGCGCACGATCGCGGCCCGTTGGCGTGAAGTCGTCGCAGACCCGGAGATCGCCAGAGCCCAGAACCCGCGCGCGGCCGGCCTTGACTGGTTCGCCTGGTTTTTCCAACACGCCGCCGGCTCGAGATTTCTCACCGGGAAGGTCAACGACTGGCGCGCAGATTTCGACTTCCTCATCACCCAGAGCAAATTCGCCAAGGTGCTCGAGGGCAGCTACCACAAGGATCCAGCATGAGCCTCTCCAAAGTCCGGGCCGAAACCGCCAAGCGCATGGGCCCTTCGAAGCCAGAAGACGAGTTGTTGTCGTGCCGCTATTGCGGGGCCGATACAGCCCGCGCCATTCTGAGCGAGCTGGGCTCCCGCTGCCGCGTTTGCTACGACGCCTACTGCCGGGATGCCTTCGCGCCCCGACCGCGCGCCCAGATGGCCCTTCCGCGCACGCCTGGCCGCATCAGCGTGCTCGCCAGCGGTGAACCGAAGTCCGCGGGCCCTGAGCATGCCTTCGATGCACTCCCGTTCGATTGAAGTTGGTGGACACTTACTTGCGACTACTGGACCAGGAAAACCCTATGTCGATGCGAAAGATCAACGAGCCGGACCATGAGGTCGATGAGTCGCCACCGCGGCCTGGATGGCTTGGTAGGCGGGCGAATGAGGGGTGGTGGTGATGAAGCCGATAACCGATGCTCGCGTGTTCGAGATCGCTGACAAGTTTCAGCAGTACCCGATGTCGAAGGAGCTCTCGCTGCGCGGACCTGGGATCCTTGAGTTCGCGCGTGCGCTGCTGGCCGAGGCCGCTGGCAACGAGATCGCCGACGGGCTGCCCGAGACGCGTGAAGACCTGTACTGGCGCCTGCATTCGATTTCCAAGTCGCTCGAGGGCTCGGGCCGGCTGGACGAACACGAAAACCCAAACGCCTACGCGACCGTCCTAGATGCGATGATCTTCGTGCGCACCAACAGGGGCGACAAGCCATGAGCACCAACCCCCTGCGCCGCGGCCACGCCAACGGCTACGTGCCGACGCATGCGCACATCGCGCCGAGCAAGACGACGTGGGTGAAGATGTGCGGCCGGTGCGGCGCGAAGATCGAGGGCGCAGCGAAGAGGCATGCGGTCTATTCGTTCGTGTGCCGCGAGGGGTGCAAGTGATGCCCAACGTGCGAGCTAAGCCGGGCGCGACGGTACTCCGTTGCGACTCGGCTTGAGCGAGTAGTTCGGCTTCTGTTTCCGAAGAGCACGAAAGGAGGCCCGCGATGGCCGAGAAGACTGGGATTTCATGGACGGACAGCACCTTCAACCCGTGGATCGGGTGCACGAAGGTTGGGCCTGGCTGCGACCACTGCTATGCCGAAGCGCTGATGGATACGCGCTGGCACAAGGTGCAGTGGGGTGCCGGCCAGCAACGCCAGCGCACCAGCGCCGCGAACTGGAAACAGCCGCTGCTGTGGGATCGCGAGCATGAAGCCTTTGCGCTGATGCACGGCCGGCGGCGCCGCGTGTTCTGCGCGAGCCTGGCCGACGTGTTCGACAACGAAGCCCCGGCGCAGTGGCGCGGCGAGCTGTGGGCGCTGGTGAAGGCCACGCCGCACCTGGACTGGCTACTGCTGACCAAGCGCATCGGCAACGTGCGCGGCATGGCGCCGGCTGAAGGCCTGCCTGCCAACGTGTGGCTTGGCGCAACCGTGGTGAACCAAGAGGAATTCGACCGCGACGCGCACAAGCTGCTGGCGGTTGATGCGTCGGTGCGGTTTCTGAGCGTGGAGCCGATGCTTGGACCGATCCGAGGAGCACCCAGCATCGGCGCCTTCGACTGGTTGATCGTGGGCGGCGAGAGCGGCAAGGCTGCGCGACCCATTGAGCGCGAGTGGATCGACTCACTGCACGATCAGTGCGCGTGGTTCGGAGTGCCGTTCTTCTTCAAGCAGTGGGGCGGACCGACCGCAAGTGCTGGCGGCTGCGTGCTGGCCGGTGCTGAGGTCAAGGAATGGCCGGTGGCCGCTTGAAGCCTAACGTGCTGGTGAGCCGACAAGGAGGCGCGACCGATGACCGAAAATAGCCAATTGCCGCCCGCCGACGAAGGTCGGCTCGACCTGCGTGTTAGAGCGCCCAAACCGTGGCCCTCTTTCCTTGCGAGTTTTCTCCTCAACGACATGACGGGTGCGTGCAAGCGCCGCGGGCTCACGGTGCCAACGTGCGGAATAGACCCCGCGCATCTTGGCTATTTGTTGCGCCTGAACTGGGAGGGCCACATTGATAGGAAGACGACGCGCGCTTCAGTGGAATTCATGCTCGACCAAGCTGCCAAGATTCGGGAGTTCTAGGACTATGCATGCGACTTGATCGCCAAGCGCTCTAACGTGGTTTTCAGCGGCGGTACTCCGTCCGTTGCAAAACCGGGTTAGCCCGCTGGTTGATAGACGAGAGGACAGACGAATGCCGAGCTTTGACACTGAAGCCTTCATGAAGACGCTGGCCCGCTCTGCGAAACGGCGCGGCAAGACCATGAAGGAAGTGGCCGCCGAGACTGGCGTGAGCGAGACGACCCTGAGCCGCATGAACGGCGGCAAGCGAGTGTGCGATGCCGCCAGCATGGCCGCGCTTTCCGCGTGGGCTGGCATCAACCCTGCGCGCTTCTCCGGGCTGGTGATGCCACGCCCGGTTGTTGACGAGAAGATTGCAGGCACGCGCCTGCGGGCTAACAGGTAATATCCAACCCTCCCAAGCTCTGCTAGAGTCCAGCATGGCCTACCGCCGCACCAAAAATTACAGCGCCGCGCGCATCGAAGCCATGCGTCGCGGCAAGGAGAGAGCCCGGCTGGATCGGCCAGCGCCGGACCTACCGACTGAGCTACCAGACCTGCGCATGCGCATTGTCGTCGAGCGATTCGACTTCGGGGTGGAGCGACACGAGTTTGAGCTGCGCAAGACGAACCGCTGCGACGTGTACGCCGTGACGATCGACGGCAAGAAGTGGAAGAAGTCAGGCCTCACCGGCGTGCTCGATGAGCTGCGCAAGGCGCTGCCTCGGGTGATTTCTTCGAGGGCAGCATGATCATCTTCGGCATCGACATTGGCCTCACCGGCGCTCTTGCCTGGATCGCCTCGGACGGCCAGATGGGAGTTGAAGACCTGGCCACGACAGAGGTGCGAGGTGAGAACCTCATCGACTGCCGCGCGTTGGCCACCCGCGTGCGCGAGATCGCACCGGCCGACGTGGCGTGCTTGGCCGTGATCGAGGACGTGCGGCCGCGGCCGATGGGCAATGCCGACAAGCACGGCAACACCATGCACAGCCAAGGCAGCCTGATGCGTTCGCGCGGCCACGTCGAGGCAGTGCTGGCTATTCGCGGTATCCGCCTTGAGGTGGTGCAGCCGCAGTCGTGGAAACGCGAGTTCGGGCTGCTGCGCAAGAAGGACGCGCCTGCCGTCGACAAGGACGCGGCTTGCCTCAAGGCGCTTGATCTATGGCCCCATCTGCAGGGTGACCTGGCGCGCAAGCGTGACCACAATCGGGCCGACGCCCTACTGATCGCCCGATTCGGACAAATGAGGTTCGCATGAATACCAGGACCATCAAGCTCGAGATCACCGTTGACGAACGCCAAGCAATCGGAACCCTGGTGCTGGACGACGGAAGGCACGTGGTTGCGTCCGTGTCGAGCGGCGCCTTTGAAGCCAGCTCCGATGTACGCGAAGCGTTTGGGCTGCTGTGCCACAAGGTCGTGCAGGCACTGGTGGCCGCTGCCGTGCCGGACGGATCGCTTACCTTGTCGGCCATCAAGGTGGACACGCCCGGCGGCATGCCACCGATGAACGGTTGACGCCGCACCATGAGCTGCCCCGAGTGCATCGCCGCGGCTTCCAGGCCGCACCACGCCTTCATGTCGAACTGCCGCGGATGCCAGGCGCGCGCCATCTCGCGCGGCCACGAGTTCTTCGCGGCGCGCAAGGCAGCAGGTCGCGCCGGCACGCCAGAGGTGACCGCGTACCTGGCCTTGATCGAGCGCGTCGGCCTGACTCACGACGAAGTGCGCGCGGCCTGGAAGGCTGACGCGGCGAACCAATCCGCGTCGGCTGACGCATCACCAGGAGACAGGCATGGCAGCGAAGTCGAAGGCAACAGCAGCGAGAGCGAACGCGCACCGGCTTAATCCGGGCCGGCTTAACCCATTCAGCGGGCTGGCGGCGGACCTCGCCGAGATGCAACCCATCGACCGCGATCTCAGTCGGCTTGGCGATGTCGTGACCGGGCTGTCGATGGCCGCCGACGATCTGGAGAAGCGACTCCAGCGTGTGATGACGCCACCAGGCGAGGCGCTGACCAGCAACGAAGCCGCCGCAGTACCGGTCACGACGGAGGTGGGCCAAGCCATCGACCTGCAGACCCTCAAGATCATGGTCGTCCAGCGGCAACTGCTCGCCATCCTGAATCGTCTCGGGCTCTGATGGCCAGCGTTGTGCGCGTGGTGCTCAAGCCGCCAGGCCGCGGTAGGTGGGCGCCGCTGGTGCTGACCTGCACGGGCAAGCACGCCCATGTTCTCGGTCGCCAGCTCGGTATCGGGCTGCTGGGCCTGCGGCCTGGTCAGCGCGTGGCGCTTGGCGGCCTGTCGTGGCGCGTGTGCGAGGTGATCGAGCAATGACCAACGTCACCGCACTGCCAGGCGCAACGGTTCCGACAGGCGAGCCGAACGCAGCGCTTGTGCGCGGCTTGCGCGACTTGTTGGCCGACGCCGAGGCCGGCCGCTTGCAGTCGTTCATCGGCTGCGGGTTCATGGCTGACGGGCATCGCTTGTCTGCGTGTTTCGACTCGCACGAGAATGTGTACGAGATGATGGGCTCTCTAGCGTGGCTACAGGCCGAGTACGTGGAGAGGCATACTCGCGGGACGGAACGATGATGCAAACGATCGGCCCTTTCACCCCCCTCGACGAGTTGCAGAGCAACCCGCCGCAGCGCACCGCTCAGATCGTGCGTTTCAGAGGCATCACGAAGCTCGACATCGACGCAAGCCAAGTGCTGCGCGAGGCGCTCGGCGCAGACCTCGAGTGCGCCGTGGTACTGGGCTACGACCCTGACGGTGGCGAATACTTCGCCTCGTCGATGGCGGACGGCGCCGACGTGCTCTGGCTGCTCGAAAGGCTCAAGGCGCAACTGCTGAACACCGACGGCGGCGAACGCCATGCGTGAGGATTGATGGCCACCGCCCCCGTTCCCCGCGATGGCCGCCGCAGCGCCGTCATCGACTACACCAGGCCGGACTGGGCCCAGTGCCCGGCCGTGGTGATCGCTCCCGGTCCCAGCCTGACGCAATCCGATGTCGATGTCGTGCGCGAGGCCCGCGCAGCAGACCGCGTGCGCGTCGTCTCGGTCAGCAACGCATGGAAGTTCACCGCCGGCTGGGCCGACGCCTACTTTGCGGCGGATCGCCGCTACTGGCGCGCGTACCTCGGCGCCATGCTCAAGGCCGGCGTGCCGCGCGAGCGCATTGCCACCTGCTGCAACGTGAGTGCAAAGGTGGACCGGCTGACGTTCATGCGCGCCGAGAACAGGCCGGGCCTGGGCACGTACCAGCTCGCCACCGGGGGCAACTCCGGTTGGATGGGCATCAACCTCGCGTTCCTCTACGGATCCAGGCGCATCTACGTGCTCGGTCTCGACATGCAGCGCGGCCCGAAAGGCGAGAGCCACGTTGACGGCGACCACGTGAAGACCTGCAACGTGACGCTCAACTTCGGCGAGTGGCTGCACCGGATCGAGAAGTACGCGGCGCCGCAACTCAAGCAGCACGGCGCGACGGTGATCAACTGCTCGCGGGCCACAGCGCTGAAGTGCTGGCCGCGCAGCACGATCGACGCCGAGTTACTGGTCACCGCATGATCCGCACTGCTTGGATCAGCCTGCGCGGCGCGGTGCACTATCGGCGCGATGCCTTCGAGGCCGGCGTGAAGCGCCTGGGCTTTGCGCCCAAGTTCGCGCTGCCCGTCGCGCCGAACGGCAAAGACATCCTGATCACCTGGAACCGCTGCGGCCCGAGCGACCGTGTTGCCAAGGAGTTCCAGCGCCGCGGGCTGCCGGTGATCGTGGCCGAGAACGGCTACCTCGGCGTGGAGATGGGCGCCGTGCCCGGCCAGCGCTGGTATGCGCTCGCGCTCGACCAACACAACGGCGCCGGCCGATGGCCTGTCGGCGGGCCCGAGCGCTGGGCGAGCTGGGGCATCGAGCTGCTGCCGTGGCGCACCGAAGGGTCCGAGGTCGTTGTGCTGCCGCAGCGCGGCATCGGGCCGCCCGGCGTGGCGATGCCACTGACCTGGCTGCGCACCGGCCAGAAGCTCGGCCGCATGCGTCGGCATCCTGGCGACAAGGAGGCAGTTCCGCTCAAGGCCGACCTCAAGCGCGCTCGCGCCGTGGTGACCTGGGGTAGTGGGGCGGCGATCAAGGCGCTGACCTGGGGCATTCCCGTCTTCCACGGGTTTCCGCGTTGGATCGGAGCGCCGGCCGCGCGCAGGATCGAATTCATGGACCGCGGGCCCGTGCGCGACGATGCTGCCCGGTTGGCAATGTTTGAGCGGCTTTCTTGGGCCCAGGCCAACCTGAGCGAGATTGCCAGCGGGGATGCGCTCGCGCGGCTCTTGGAGCTTCACCGATGCTGACCGGCCATCCGGTCCCTGAGAAGCAAAAGAGCGTCGATCTGGTCTCGGCCTTCATCGCCGGCGCTCCACGCGACGCCGAGGGGGCGGTCTTCTATGGCGTTCGGGATAGCAATCTCGCCGAGTGGCAGCGCGTGCGCCGCGCCGGCGAGCCGTTCTACTACATCGACAATTCCTACTTCGACCGCGCCCGCGGGAAGCAATTCAGGGTCACGAGGAACGCCATGCAGCACACCGGCGCCGGCGAAACGAACGGCAAGCGCCTGGCCGCGCTAGGCTACCAGGCGCAGCCGGCGCGCCAACACGACTCGGATGCTTTTGTGCTGGCCATCGAGCAGTCGCCCCTGTTCATGCGGCACATCGCCGTCGCGCCGCAGTGGCTCGACACTGTGCTGCGCCATTACCGCAAACGGCCGATCAAGGTCCGCGCCTGGTCGCCCGACAAGCCGGAGGCGATGACCACGCTGCACGCCGACCTGGCGCGCACCGCAGTTGTCGTGACCCATTCAAGCGCCGCCGCCGTCGAAGCAGCTATGGCCGGGGTGCAGGTGCTGGTCAGCAAGGCAAGCGCCTGCCACACTCTCGGCGTTGTGCTTCCGGCGCCAGCCGAGGTGCAGCGGTGGGCCGGCGTGCTGGCCGATAACCAATGGTCGCGCGCCGAGCTGCGCGACGGAACAGCGTGGAGGGCAATGAATGGCTGACAAACGGTTCTGGTTCGGAGGCCATCGGACGATCGAACAGCAGATGACGGGCCTGGATCAGCTCTGGCCGCGCGTCGTTGGCAAGTCGGTGCTCGACGTCGGCTGTGCCGAGGGGCACATTGCTATCGAGTGCGAGCGTCGTGGCGCGGTCGATGTGATTGGAATCGAGCACCGCAGGGAAGCCGTCATTCGCGCCAATAAGCTCGCTCGCAACCACGCTGTCACGTTTATCGAGGCTGACGCGAACTTCTGCACACCGCCGCGCCGCTTCGACGTGATCCTGATGCTGGCGGTGCTGCACAAGCTGCGCGAGCCGGAGATCGCGCTCGGACGCATCATCGACCACGGTGCGGCCGACAACTGCACCGTGGTGCTGCGCCAGCGCCGCAGCGACTGGCCTGTGCTCAAGGACGCGCGCAGCGGCTACCGGCCTCAGGATCTGCGGTTCGCCATGTACGACCGCGGGTTTACGCTTGTGCACGAGGATGACGGGCCGATCGACAACGGCCAGCCTCCAGAATGGGTCGGAGTCTTCGAGCGAGTTACCTCATGAGCGAAATCCTGAAGCAGTACCGCGCGATGGCAGCTACCGGCGGCGCGTTCCGCGGCCTGACCGTCTTGCAGCACGCCGACACCATCAAGCTGCTGGTCGACAAGCACAAGGTCACCACGCTGCTCGACTACGGGTCCGGCGCCGGCGACGCCTACGACAAGCCGCACCAGTTGCACAAGCGCCTGGGCATCCCGTGGCCGACGTTGTACGACCCTGCCTTTCAGAAGCTGCGAAACGTGCCCACGCGCATGCACCACGGAGTCATCTGCTCCGACGTGCTTGAGCACGTGCGCGAGGAGGATGTCCGCAAGCTGGTCGCGGCCCTATTCGCCTTCGCCGAGCGCTTCGTCTTCGCTTCGGTGTGCTGCCGGTTGGCGTCGAAGACCTTCCCCGACGGGACGAACCTGCACATCACGATCAAGCCTTACGACTGGTGGTTCGCGCTGTTCGAGGAGATGGAGCCGAAGGACCGCACCGTCGATTGGGTGCTGGTGGAGACGCCATGAAGTTCGCTGCCGTCACTACCTACGCGCCGCAGCATTGGGAGAGCCACGCCAGGCGCTGCGTCGAGACGTTCCGGCAGCACTGGGGCGGGATCCTGCTCGAAGAGTTCAAGGACGCCGACCTCGAGGCCAATTCGACCTGGCTGGCTGAGTTCAAGCGCCGCCATGCGCACCGGCCGACCGCCGACTACCGCATGGACGCGGTTCGCTTCGCGCACAAGATCGCGGCGATTGACCTCGCGCACGAGTCGAGCGCGGCCGACGTGCTGATCTGGATCGACGCCGACTGCGTGACGCACGCACCAGTCGATGCGACCTGGCTGGCCGGCCTGATCAAGGATGGCGATTTCGCCTACCTGCGCCGCACGATGAAGTATCCCGAGTGCGGGTTCATGATGTTCCGCCGCAACGAGCGCGGCGGCATGTTCATCGACGCGATCGTGCAGGCCTACCGTAGCGACGCGTTGTTCGCGCTGCCCGAGTGGCATGACTCGTTCGTCATCGACCACGTGCGGGCCACGCGCGAGCGACTCGGCATGCTGCGCTGCGTCAGCCTGAGCGGTCAGGCAGAGCGCACGCACCATCCGCTGATCAACGGGCCGCTCGGCGCTAAACTTGACCACCTCAAGGGCCCGCGCAAGGTACTGGGCCGCAGCCGGCCGGCTGACCTCAAGGTTGTGCGCACCGAGGCGCATTGGGCCGGCATGCGCGACGAGCGACGGCAAGAAATCAAGCGGCGCATCCCGCCGCGCAGGAGAACGGTATGAAGCACTACGGCGGCATGTACTACCCCGATGGCGAGGAGCACATGATCGAGTGGCTGAAGAAGAACGGGGCCGCGGTCAACGGGCGGGTGATCTATCAATGGCGGAAACAGACCGCTGTCCACGCAGCGTGCAAGCAGTTCCGCACCGCAGTGGACATCGGCGCGCACGTCGGCACGTGGTCGGTGAACATGGCCAGCCGCTTCGGTCGCGTCCTGGCGTTCGAGCCCGTGGCCGCGCACCGCGAGTGCTTCGTGCTCAACGTCACTGCTGAGAACGTCGAGTTGTTTCCGGTCGCGTGCGGTGCCGGCGCGAAGCTCGTTTCGATCACGCGCGACCCGCACAACAGCGGCGCGAGCCACGTCGGCGGCGCTGGCGACATCGAGATGATTGCGCTCGACAGCCTTGGCCTGTCCGATGTCGACCTGATCAAGATGGACGTCGAGGGCTACGAGGCCAACGTCATTGCCGGCGCGCGCGAGACGATTCTGCGCTGCCGGCCCATCATCTGCGCCGAGCAGAAGCGCGACTTCGCGGTGAAGTTCGGCCTGAAGCCGACGGCCGCCACTGACGCGCTGCGCGCCTTGGGCATGAGGCTGATCCAGGAGATCGGCGGCGATTTCATTTTCGGGTGGTAGCCATGATTCACCTCGCGTGCGGTTATGACCCGAGGGAGCACATCGGCTTCGAGGTGTTTATGTCGTCGGTGCGCCGGCGCAGCAGCGCCGCAGTCAACTTCTCGGGCTGCTGCTTCGACAACGATGATCGGGGGACCAACGCTTTCTCGCTGGCGCGCTTCCTGGTTCCGCACCAACAAGGGTTCGCAGGCCGCGCGATCTTCTGCGATGCCGTCGACCAGATCATGCTCGCCGACGTGGCCGAGCTGGACTCCCTGTTCGACATCCGCTACGCCGTCCAAGTGGTGAAACATCCAGCGTACAAGACCCGCCACCCGATGAAGTACCTGGGCACTGACATGCGGTGCCCGAATGTGGACTACCCGCGCAAGAACTGGGCGTCGGTCATGCTGATCAACTGCGCGCACCCGGCCTGGCTATGGGCGACGCCAGAGGGTCTGTCGAAGGTCCGGAGCGCACGAAGCGTGCTCGACCTTCGCTGGCTCCCAGACGAGGCCATCGGGGCGCTGCCGGACGAGTGGAACCGGCTGGTCGATGAGGGGCAGCCTGTCGAGGGAGCGAAGATCCTGCACCACACGGCGGGAAGTCCGATGTTTGAACACTATTCGAACGCTCCCGGTGCCGATCTGTGGCACCTTGAGCGCAAGGCGATGCTCCATGACCAAGATCAACACGTCTAGCCAAAGAGGAAAACCGGCCGCAGAGCGGTTTGCCGAGAAGGTAGAGCCCGGCGATGGGTGTCATCACTGGATGAGCGCGATCGGATCAAAGGGGTATGGCATCTTTTGGGTATCTCGCGAGCGACGTTCCGTGATGGCCCATCGCTTCGCTTACGAGTTGTCAAAGGGGCGACCGCCAGGCGATCTACTGGTCATGCACTCGTGCGACAACCCGAGATGCGTGAACCCGGCTCACCTCTCGCTCGGAACAAACAGCGACAACCAAATGGACGCCTCGCGCAAGGGGCGCAACGCTAAGGGCGTCCGAAACGGCGGTGGCGTGAAGTTGAACGACGACAAGGTGGCCGAGATTCTTGCAAGCCGGCTTGGAAGTACGCATGCCGGAAGACAGTTCGGGGTCAGCAAGTCCACGGTGCTTGGGATCCGTGCCGGCAAGCGTTGGAAGCATGTTCCAAGATCGATCTCCGCCGAGGCGGCCGCAGCCACGTAGAAATCGCTTGCGCTCAGGTTGAACTGTGTATTACCATAAACACATCAAACAACCGGAGTAAGCGATGAAAGCAAGACTGGTTCAGAAGGTCGTAGGCCTCGGCCTGATGGTCACGGAGGTGGAGATCGAGAACGCCGAAGCAGCATTCGGCATCCGCGGTTTCGAGTGCGTCGGCGTCAACAGCAACCCGCGCCAGCGCGCCGAGCTGCAAGGTGCCCCGGTGTTCGCCAACTTGTGCGGCCCGATGTACGACGGCCCCGGTTTCATCCGGTACGAGGACGTGAAGGCTTACGTGGCGCTGTCATGCTGAGCCCCGACATGCTCAGCCCCATGCCGCTCACCAAGATCAAGATCGGGCAGCCATTCCGCTTCGAGTCCGACTGGCGCGTGGCCGCCGTGTATGTCAAGTGCCGCGGCGGGTTCCGGTCAGGCCGTGGCGGTGAACTGCACTCGTGCAGGCCTGACTTGCCGGTTTTTCGCCACACCGGGGTGGAAGGTTGCATCAACGCGCAGGAGATCGCGGCATGACCTGCATCGGCGGCGATCCGCTGTGCCCATGTCAGGACGGGGGTGCTTGTCACTACCGAGACGCTGGTTCCACCAAAGGTTTGCCGATTCCGCCACGTCCGCCCAACGACCGAGGCCAAGGCCGTAAGCCGCTCAAGCCGGAAGACCGCGCCACGGTCGGCTCGGTGCGCCTGACGGCCGCCGAGTGGGCCAAGTTCCGCCTGCTTGGCGGGGTGGCCTGGCTACGCGGCACCATCAAGCGGGCGCGAACGCCGTAGAATCGCTTCGCGGTGAGGCGGCAAGGTGCCGCATCGGCCTCATAAGCACGACTAGGCGGGTTCGATTCCAGCCGCCGCAACCAACGAATCGCGCCGCCGGCGCATCGAGGAAAAGCATGAGCATCGAACCCACCGCCCAGATCAACCTGGCCGCGATGATCGACAAGGTAGCAACCGAGGTCGCGGCCGGCAAGTTCGGTGACGTGGCCGGGTGCGCGATCTTCCTGATCGGCACCGATTCGCACGCCGTCGTGACGCTGCCGCAGGAGGATGCGCACGTCACCGCGGCCAAGTTCCGGCGCGCGGCAGACTGGTGCGAGACGGGGGTGCTGGCGCCATGACCGAAGAAGTCCGCAACGACGGCCTGCACCCGAACCACCCAGGCAAGGGCTGCAACACCACGCTGATCGCAGTCGAGAGCGTTGACGGCAACCCGGAGATGGGTGGCTTCCTCGTCTTCCTGCCCAGCGGCGCGACCAAGCAGGTGAGATGGCGCCAGGTGCGCCCGATCCAGCCGACGCTAGACGCCGCGAAGGAATTCACCACCAAGCTGGTCGATTCCCTGCTTAAGGCCGACACCCCAGAGGCGCGCGCGGATGTCAACGGCACCAACTGGACCAGCGTGGCCGCCGCGGTGCAGCGCATCATCCTGGACTGGAACGACGGGATCCAGCAGCGCATCGGCGCGCGCATGGCGCAGCTCGTGCGCGACTCGGCCGCCAACGGTCGCAGGCACTGACGTGGCCAAGAGGAACAGCGTTGTCGCCGCGCAGCAGCGCCGCGAGCTCTTCGTCCGGGCCTACATCGCCAACGGGCACAACGCGGCCGAGGCGTGGATCGCGGCCGGCGGAAGCGCGAACGGCGCCAAGCAGAACGCCTATCGCGTGCTGAAGGAGCCTGCCGTACAGGAGATGCTCAAAGGCGTGCTCAAGAAGCAGCTTTTGCAAGCCGACATCACCGCCGAGCGCACCATGCTCGAGCTGGCGCGCATCGCCTTCGCGGATGTGCGCAAGCTGACGGACTCGACCGGGAAGGTGCTTGCCGTCCATGAGCTTGACGAAGACACGGCCGCGGCCCTGGTGGGCGAGGTAAGCCTGGGCGGGCGCGGCGGCAAGGCAGGGACGGTGCGCATCAAGAGCGCCGACAAGACCGCTGCGCTCGGCATCCTGGCCCGGCACTTTCGAATTGTTGGTTCGGAACTTGATGAAACGGTGGGGAAGGCTTTAGCTTTTGCGGAGCGTCTCGGTCGAGCAAGAGAGCGTGTTCGCAACTTGAGAAAAACATGATCACAGCCGAAGAATTGCGCGCAAGGGTGGCCTACGATCCAGCTACAGGAATCTTCACTCGGCTTCACGCTACGGGATATCGCGGCGGCCACCGCGCTGGAAAAAAGCTTGGGACCGTCAACGGCGCCGGCTACGTAGTTATCGGATTTGGCCGCAAGATTTACTTGGCGCACCGCCTCGCGTGGCTCTACATGACGGGCGAGTGGCCGATTTCTCTTGTTGATCATCGAGACCTTGACGGAACCAATAACCGATGGGGGAACCTTCGACCGGCCGACAAAAGCCTGAACGCTGCAAACACCATGCGCGCGTTCTGCGGGTACTCGTGGCACCCACAAACTCGAAAATGGTGCGCGAAGATAGCGGTTCGAGGCAAGCGAATTTACCTTGGCCTGTTTGAGAACGAAGAACAGGCCCGCCAAGCCTATGTCACCGCCGCCTTGAAGTACCGTGGAGAATTCACAAGGCTGGCGCCGCGCTGATCTGCTGCGGTGTGTTCGACGCGCTAGACTGCGCCCCAACGCATCGGCCGGCGTGCCGAATCGCGGTCCATAGACCCCGTTTCAGGAGCCCGCCATGTACTATCCCAGCCGCCCGTCCTCGCGCAAAGCGATGCAAACCGGCACAATCCCGTCGCCGCAGGACTTCCGAGCCGCGGCAACCGGAATCGGAGCCACGCTCGCGGCCAGCCAGCGCACAGGTGCCATCCGGGCTCAACGAGTCGCCGACTCTTGTGACCCGCAATGCGCCAAGAACCTCCCACGGTCCTACCCGCGACCTCTCGACGAGATCGCCGTGCTGTCGTGTGGCATGACCCAGACGGTCAAGCCGCCGCCAGCCACGCCCGCGCGCGTCAAAACGACGAAGCCGGCGGTGAAGGACCAGACCCTCTAGACGACCTGGCGGCCGAGCTCAGCCGCTTCGAGTTCGACCCCTACGGATTCGTGCTCTGGGCCTTCCCCTGGGGGGAGGCCGGCACAGCGCTCGCCAACGAAGACGGCCCGGAAGAGTGGCAGCGCCAGCAGCTCGAGCGCATCGGCGCGAAACTGGTGGCCGGATTCCCTGTCGGCGATGCGCTGGCTGAGTACCTCGGCGCCGTCGTCGAGGAAGACGTCAGCGCCGGGCACGGCGTGGGCAAGTCGGCCGAGGTTGCCTGGCTGATCCTGTGGGCAATCTCGACGCACGAAGACACCCGCGGGGTGGTCACCGCCAACACCGAGACCCAGCTCCAGACGAAAACATGGTCCGAGCTGGGCAAGTGGCACAACCTGTTCATCGCCAAGGAACTTTTCCGGTTCACGGCCACCGCCATTTGCAGCGCCGACAAGACGCACGAGCGCACCTGGCGCATTGACGCGATCCCGTGGTCCGAAAAGAACCCGGAAGCCTTCGCCGGCCTGCACAACCAGGGCCATCGCATCCTGGTGATCTTCGACGAGGCTTCTGGCATCGCCAAGACCATCTGGGAGACCACCGAGGGCGCGCTCACCGATCGCAAAACGCAGATCATCTGGTGCCGCTACGGAAACCCGACCAAGACCTCGGGCGAGTTTCACCGGCGGTGCACGCGGCCGCGGCGCAACAGCTACAACCGCGTCGACGGCCGGACGGTCCGCTTCACCAACAAGAAGCAGATCGCCGCATGGGTCGAAGAGTACGGCGATGACAGCGATTTCGTGCGCGTGCGCGTCTCAGGCAAGTTCCCGCGGCTGGGCGCCGACAGCTTCATCGCCCCAGAGCTGGTGACTGGCGCGCGTCGGCGCGAGGTCAGCCGGCACGCCTACGAGGCGCACCCCAAGATCCTGGCCTGCGATCCGGCACGGTTCGGCGACGACTGGACCGTCATCACGTTGCGCCAAGGCCTGCTGGTGCACTACCAGGCCGCGCTTTACGGCTTTGATGGCGTCGAGGTCGGCAACCGGATCAAGGAGATCGTCGACCAGACGCCGGGGATCATGTGCATCGTCTATGACGCGGTCGGCAACGGCGCCGACCTGGACTCGACCCTGCGGCGCATCCCCACGCTGCCGCAGTTGCTGCCGATCCAGTGGGGTATCCCGGCCAGCGACGACAAGCAGTATTTCAACCAGCGCGCCGAGGCCTGGGGCCGCATGAAGGAATGGCTCAAGGCTGGCCAGATACCCGACGAGGACGAGCTCTGCGACCAGTGCACGAGCCTGCAGTATGGCTACGACGGTGCTTTTCGCATCCAGCTTGAGACCAAGAAGGACGCGAGGAAACGCGGCGTCGCGAGCCCGGACAAGGCCGACAGCCTTGCCCTGTCGATGATCCCCGACATCGTGCAGCGCAAGGTCACGACCGCAAAGGTGCGGCCTGTTCAACAGCGAAAAGTGGTGTGGTCGCGCGGCCTGAACCCGCCGCAGTAACGGAGAGACACGAAGATGGCAACCGGCTTGAACCCCCTGATTCGATCGCTCGGCCTGCGCCAGCTCGAGATGCGGCACAACGTCGCACCGCCGCGCACCACGGACATCGCCACCGCCGAGACCGAATCGGTGCTGGCCGGCCACGTGCGCAAGGCCTGGGGCGACAACAAGCTCGCGAAGCAGCGCATCGACTTGAAGCTGTTGCAGTGCCTGCGCGCGCGCCGCGGCGTCTACTCGCCGGGCGAACTGGCTGCGCGGCAGAACGCCGGAGGCGTCAACATCATTTGGTACGACCTGACCGAGACGAAGTGCCGCGCCGGTTCTGCGTGGATCCGCGACATCGTGCTGCCTTCGACCGAGCGCGCTTGGGGTCTTGACCCGACGCCGATCCCGGAACTGCCCGAGCAGATCAAGGTCGGTGTCGTGAACAAGGCGCTCGGCCAGGCGCAGGAGGTGATGCAGCAGATCTCGCAGACGGGCGGCGGCACGATGTCTAAGGAGGACTTCCGCGACCTCACGCACGAGCTGGGCGAGAAGTTGCGCATGGAGGCCGAGGACATCTACAAGAAGGCCGCCCAGCGCCGCGCGCGCAGGATGGAGGAGCAGGTTGCCGATCGCATGGCGCACGGCGGCTGGAACGAGGCGATGGACGCCTTCATCGAAGACTTCGTGACCTTCCCGGCCGCGACGCTCAAGGGCCCGATCTACCAGCGTCACAAGCGCCTGAAGTGGGCCGATGGTTGGAAACCGATCGTCGTGAACGACGCGGGCCAAAGCTGGGAACTGGTCTCGGCCTTCGACGCCTACCCGGCGCCGGGATCGAGCAGCCCACAGGAGGGCAACTTCATCGAGCGCATGCGGTTCTGGCGCAAGGAACTGCACGCCCTGAAGGGCCTGCCCGGCTACCGCGACGACCAGATCGACTCGGCGCTGCGCGACTACGTGAACGGCCACCTTGAGGGCTGGCTGTGGACCGAGGCCGAGCGCCAGCGCTTGACGCAGGAGAGCCTCTATATGTGGCTCAGCCCGCCGGGTCTGATCGACGCGCTCAACTTCTACGGCAGCGTGCCGGGTTGGATGCTCATGAGCTGGGGCATCGAGGGCGTGGACCCGGACGACACGACGCGCGAATACGAGGTGAATGTGCTGGTCGTGGGCCGGTACATCGTCTATGCCGCGCTCAATCCGAACCCGCTGGGCCAGCGCCCATTCAGGCGCGCCTGCTACGACGAAATCCCAGGTGCCTACTGGGGCCGATCAATCCCCGACCTGTGCGAGACGCCGCAGAAGTTCTGCAATATCACCGGCAGCGCGATGGCGGACAACATCGTCATGGCCTCCGGGCCGATGGTGTGGGTGCACAACGACCGCCTCGCCGACGGCGAGCAAACGCTCGACATCATCCCCTGGAAGGTCTGGCAGCTCAAAGACGCCGGCATGGGCTCGGGCACGAATCCCGGCATCGGCTTCTTCCAGGCCGACGATCGCACCGGGCCGCTGATGGCCGTCCTCGACCGCTGGGAGCTGAAGGCCGACGACGCGACCGGAATCCCGCGCTACACCTACGGCAACGAGCAGGTGCAGGGAGCCGCTGGCACAGCTACGGGCCTGTCGATGCTCATGAACAGCGCGGCCAAGGGACTGCGGCGCGCGATCAACTCGATCGACATGAACGTCATCGGCCCGACGGTGGGCGACACCTTCGTCAACGAGATGCTCTACAACCCCGACGAGAGCATCAAGGGTGACTGCGTGCCAGTACCGCGCGGCGCCAACGCCATCCTGATCAAGGACATGGCGCAGCAGCGCCGCATGCAGTTCCTGCAGCTCACCGCCAACCCGATCGACATGGCCATCATTGGCAACCGCGGTCGCGCGTCGCTGCTGCGCGAGACGGCCGCGTCGATGGAACTGCCGAATGATGTGGTGCCCGACGAGGAGCGCCTGGCCGAGATGGAGCAGCAGCAGGCCGCGGCCATGCAGGAGCAGCAGGCTGCCGAGCAGGGCGCCCAGCAGCAGGCGATGCAGCTGGAGCTGGCCAAGGGCGAGCAGGCGGCTGCCGCATCGGCGGAAGCGGACGCGCGCAAGCAGTTCACAGGCCTGATCGGCGAGATCATGCGCAACCAACTGGCCAAAAAGCAGCCAGGCGGGGGCGATGAGGATGACGACGGCGGCGAGAAGGCCGAGAATGGCACCAAGGGCGCAGGGCCGAAGACTCAGAAGGCGCAGAAGCCCCAGAAGCGCAGGATCACATTCGTCACCAACAAAGCCGGCGAAGTCGTCGGCGCAGACCTGGAGTAACCGACCATGACCACGAAGACCGTTTCTGCCGTCGACGGCAAGGGTGCCGCGGCGAAGCAGCCGAATTTCGGTCGCACAACTTGCCTGCGCCCGAACCCGGAGACCATCGACCAGTTTCGATTGCTCTGGGATCAGCGCCTGCTTGTCGAGCAGCGCCAGGGCGAGATCACCGAGATGATGTTCGCGGCGGCGCGCGAGAACGACAAACCAGCCTACGACCAGCACAAGGCCACGCTTGACGGCCTGGGACTCGAACACGATCGCCTGTCGGCCTTGATGCGCCCGCTGCAATTCAAGGCCTGGGAGCACGACGCGCCGAACCTGCTGACCAACCTCGGCCGCGACGACTTGAACGACAAGTATTGGCGTGGCTCCGGCTACACGCAGACCGTCGTGATGGGACTCAAGGGTGCCGGCGCCCCGGCGGCCGGCGACACGCAGGCCTCGCACGCTGGCTGGCTTGAGGTCGGCGGCGCGAATGCGCCCGTCTATACCGGCAACCGCAAGGCTGTCACGATGGGCGCGTCCGCATCGCAGGTCGCCGTGAGCCCGCAGCAGTCGTTTTCGATCACCTCGGCCGGTACGGTCGCCGGCCTGTTCATGAACAATGGCGGCAGCTCGACGACGGACAACACGACCGGCGTGCTGGTCGCGGCGACCGACTTCACTGGCGGCAACGAGGCGGTGGACAATTTGGACACATTGCTTGTAACTTACACGTTCAACGGCTGACCGCGAGGCCATCACATGCGCCCCATTCACGACGACAAGATCGAGCGCTGGCTCGGCAAGGAAAAGGTCGCCCACTTGCGCGCGTGCATGGGCGCAGACAAGCCGGTCGGTCGAGGCCGCTGGTATGGGCGCCCGATCTGCCTCGTGGATGTTCCTGGTAGCGTCTGGATCACGGCGGACGGAAATTTCGTCGGCACCTTCAGCCGCGGCGGATTCGACTCTGCGCTCGATAGCTTCGAGCGGCATTTGAAGAGATCCTGGCGCGCGCTTGGCCGCCCGCAGCACGGTTACGCCAACGCCGGCTTTACGTCGATCAGCGACGCTCTCAGCCGTGCATCGCAGGGCTTCAGCCAACGCCGCCCCGTCAACAAGGTTGGCCCGACTGGCGTGGTCGGCGTCACATCAACGCTGTGGCGCGTTGGCCCGCAGCCTGTAGCGGGCGCTGCTGGCGCAGCAGCTCCAGGCGGAACAGCGCACACCAGCGCCAACACCGGCGCCATCGCCTACGCCAACCCGGCCATCGGCACGCTGCATCTTGTCGGCGCCGACTTCTCGGCCTCAGTCATCAACAACTCGCTCTTGTTGTACGACCGGCTTTTCAGCGTCGCCAAGACGATGAACAGTACGGCGACCGAGGCCGTCACCGGTGTGCCGACGCGCTATCAGAGCGTCACGAACACGGATGCGGATTACATCGGCGACAACTTCGGCTTCATCGAGGTCGGCGGCACGGCGCTCGCTGCCACGGCGCACAACTGGACGGTCTGTACCTACACCGACCAGGCCAACGCCGCCTCAACGCTGCCATCCGTCACCGGCAACAGCGCCGGCATCGTGGACCGTCTCGACCAGCCGGCGCAGCAGTGGTTTGCGCCGCTCGCCGCCGCCGATGTGGGTATCAAGGCGTGGACGCAGATGCAGGCGAGCGCAGCGGTGGCCACGGGCGCCATCAACTTCTGCATCGGCCATCCGCTCGGCTTCATGTCCTTCCCCGTCATCAACAGTATGCTGCCGTTCGACTGGCTGACCAATCGGGACCAGGCGCCGCGCGTCTTCGACAACGCCTGCCTCGCGTTTCTGGAGCCGCTCAAGCCGGCGACGACGACGACAACCTACACGGGCCGATTCCAGATGACCAGCGCCGCTGCGTGAGGTAGCCCGTGAGCGTCCACCGCACACTGAGGCGGAGATCAGGCCGCCTGATCTCCGCCTCAGTCGCGGACTTTTGGGGCCCGACGCTCACCGCGCGCGACCCGCAAATCCCGAACCTGCCTCTGGAAACGCCCTCTGGCGGGGGCGGCATCACGGCCGTTGCGATGGACACGCGGGCCGTCAGCGACAGCGCTGCCGCAGTCGTCAACAAGGTCGCTGTCGCTGCCGACACGCGCACCTTGACCGATAGCGCAGTCGCTGTGACGCAGCGCGTCGCCAGCGCGAGCGATGCGAGAGCGGTCTCCGACAGTGCCGGCGCGGCAGTGCAGCGCGTAGCGGCGGCCAGCGACACCAGGACACTTTCCGACTCGGCTGCTGCTTCCAAGGCGTTCGCCGCTGAGGCAGCCGACACGCGCACCGTCAGCGACTCCAGCGTCTCCGTGCGTCAAGCCGTCGCAGCGGCGAGCGACACCCGCGCGCTCTCGGACAGCGCCGCAGCCGTGACCCAGCGCGTTGCCGCTGCGGCTGATACACGGACCACCAGCGACGCGGCCAGTGCGCTCACGCAGCGGGTGGCGCAGGCGTCGGACAGCCGAACGCTGACCGATGCCGCCGCGGCGCTGACCACGCGCGTTGCAGCCGCCACCGAAACGCGCAGTACGTCCGACAGCGCCGCCGCAGCCGTGGTGATCGTCAGCCAGGCGCAGGACGCGCGCACGGTCAGCGACTCTGCGGTGGCCACGAACGTGCCGCCGGGTTCCCTGGCATCCGAGGCGTCCGACACTCGCATCGTTTCCGATAGCGCCGTCGCAGTGGTCGTGCCGCCTACCCCGCCGACGCCGAGCGGGTTGCCGCTCCCGGCCAAGCTGCTTGGCCCCGCGCCTATTCGGCGCCGCAAGCAGCCAAACGTGGTGTTCAAGCCGCTTGCAGTCGAGGCGACGGCTTTGTCAGAGCAGGAGCGACGCGAGGAGCCGCCGCTCGAGCTGACACCGATTGCCGATGCGGTAGCGATCGTCGCGCTGGCCGCGCCGCCCGACGTCAAGATGCCGCTGGCACCGGTGGCGCTGCTCGTGCCCGACGTCACCTCCACTGTCGAGCAGGCGGTGCGCAGGCTTGTGGTGCAAGCGCTGCTGCCCGTGGTGCGGCAAGGCACCGAGCGTCAAGCGCAGGATCGCGCCTACGCCGAGCGGCTGCTGGTCGCCCTTCGGGAGCGTCGCAGCGATCTGGCATCCGCCGAAGTGCTGCTCCAGGCCTTGCGCCAGCGTGCGCAGGATCGGCGCCAGGCCCAGGAGTTGCTCGAAGCGCTGCGTTTGCAACGCGAAGCGCGTGAGCAGCAGGAGGCGCGCGCTGCGCAGGACAAGGCGCAAGCCGAGGCGCTGTTGCAAGCGCTGGCTGTCAGGCAAGCCGAGCGCGACGCCGCACAAGCGGCCAAATCCGCCCAGGAGTCCAGCAACCGCAAACGCCGCGTCATCGCGGTGGCCCTGCTGTCGGCGCTCGAAGAGGTTTGACGTGGGTGCGCACTCGCGCATAATCTCGACCCATGCCCTTGTCCGAGAAGATGGTCAAAGACCTGGCGATGCTGGGTCGAACAGCTGAAGGAACCATGTTTCTCGGGGTCATCGAGGCCCGACGCGCCGAAGCGCTCGAACGACTGCTCAACGCCGAAAAGGCCGAGGCGCTCTTCGTGCTGCAAGGCAAAGTGAAAGCCTTCGATGAGCTGATCAAGGACATGCGCAACGCGCCTCAGACCGTTGCACGCTCAGTTGGATCCATGCACCCAGGCGGCCGGCAGCCGATCTAGGGCCCAGGAACCCCAGCTCGAAGCGATTACCCAGGGAACCGCCTTTCGCATCCCCATTGCGTAGCGAACCCCGAGCGGCCACCTTGAGCCGGCCCGGATCGTGGAGCCACAAATGCCCGCCCAGAGTATTGAATCGACTTCCGTTCGCCTTCCCCGCCAAGTCTTGCAGCGGTCCGAGAGGATCCAGGCAATGATCGACGCGCAGAAGGCCCCTCCGGCCGACCCGAACGCGACCCCGGACCCCGCATCGCCAGCGGCTCCGATCGTACCGACGGCCACGACAACTTCCCAGATCACAGCACCAGACCCCGACGCCCCGAACGGCGCTTCGGACCTGCCGCCAGGCGACCCGCGTGAGAACGACGCGGGCTACTGGAAACAGCGGGCCCGCGTGACGTTCGGCATGCTTCGACAGGCGCGCGATGAAAGCGCGCAAGTCGTCGCCGCGCTGCGAGGCCAGGTGCGCGAGCTCCGAGAACAGCTTCAGACCAAGGGATCGACCGACCCGAAACAGCCAAGCCCAGCCATCGACGTGAGTTCGATGTTCACGCAAGAGCAGATCGACCAGTACGGTGCGGATCAGCTTGCGGCGATCACCGGACCGATCCTCGCCAAGGTCCGACAGGAAGCCCAGGAAGCCGTAACGGCAGCCACCAAGCCCCTGAAGGAAGAACGCGAGGAGCAGCGGACGACAGAGCTCAAGCGCAAATGGAACGCCTTCGTCGACCAGTTGGTCCGCGCGGTGCCCGATGCGCTGGAGATCGACAAGACGCAGCCGTGGCTTGATTGGCTGGACCTTGTAGACGAGGACACGGGCTACACCCGTCTCCAGATGCTCAAGGCGCATGAAGGAAGGTTCGACGCCCCGAAGGTCGCCAAGCTGTTCCAGCGGTACAAGGCAGAGACCGGCCTCGGGCCGGCGCCAGCGCCAGCCTCAGGGCCAGCGCCAGCGCCGCAACCTCCGGTAGCGCCAAGTGCCCGCGGTGGTTCCGGTGGTGGCGATCTGCCGCCTCCCTCTCCGGCTCTTCGGCCGCTGACTCCCCAGGAGTCGCGCGAGGGCTACAAGAGGGCGGCCTTGGGGAAAATGTCGAAGGAGGAGCGTGAGGTCTTCGATGCTCGGGTGGCGCTGACCATGTCGTCACGATGAACCTGATCGGCACCTAGCGCCACACGGCGCCGCCGATCGGGTTCGCCACGCAACTCAAGGAGAGCCATCATGGGCGTCCCACGCGCATCCGGCGTGCCCGAATACGGGCCCGGCGGCACAATCAACTACAGCCCCGAGATCTACTCGGGCAAGCTGGTCGAGAAGTTCTACAAGACCACGGTGTTCGGCGAAATCGCGTCGACGGATTACGAGGGTGAGATCGCGGGCCTCGGCTCGAACGTCATCATCCGCACGATCCCCGATGTGCAGGTCGCTGACTACGTGATCGGGCAGGGCCTCACGCCTCAGTACCCGCAACGCAACAGCGTTACCCTGTCGATCGACAAGGCCAAGAGCTTCAACGTCGCCCTGTCGACGGTGGACTCGCGCCAGTCGGACCTCGACCTGGCCGACGTGTTCGCAAACGATGGCAGCATCCAACTGCGCATCGCTGCGGACGCCGACATGCTCGAGACGATCCCGTCCGACGTGTCGGCCGACAACCAGGGCACCACGGCCGGCGCCGACTCGAACGACCTCGACATGGGCTCGGCGGCTGCGCCTCGGCTCTTGAGCGCGGCAAACGTGATCGACATGTTCACCGACGCCGGCCAGGTGCTCGATGAGCAAAGCGTGTCCGATGAGGGCCGGTGGATCGTCGTACCGCCGTGGGTCATCAACCTGCTGAAGAAGTCGGACCTCAAGATCGCCAGCCTGGCGGGCGACGGTGTCTCGATCCTTCGCAATGGCAAGGTGGGCGAGATCGACCGGTTCACGGTGTACCAGAGCCGCAACGTGCTCCGGCAGACCAGCCCGGCGGTGTCGACCTACGTGCCGTTCGGCCATTCGGCTGGCCTGACCTTCGCGGCGCAGATCGTCGAGTGCCAAATGATCGACAATCCCAGCGACTTCGGTTACCTGATCCGCGGACTCATGGTCTACGGCTACGAGGTGGTCGAGCCGTCGTATGTGGGCCTGGCGATCGTGGCCAAGGCGCCGGCAACCTGATCGGTGAAGGGGGCTCCCTGATCGGGGCCCCCGCCGACAAGCAACCCTTCCACCAAGGAGCGAAACGTGAAACTCACCTCTCCCGCGGTCTACGGCGCAATGGGCACGGTCAAGGTGCCGCCCGAGACCATCAACAGCGAAATGAGCCAGGCCAACGGCAAGGCGAAGGCCCGCTATCCGCACGCGCCGCTGGGCATCAGCCAGAAGAACGGCCAAGCCGGCAAGATGAAGGGCGGGGCCTACACGCCCGGCGGCCCGGCCGGTTCCTGAGCATCCGCGCAAGCGGTGACCCTGGCCGGCCCAGCATCACCAGTTGGGCCGGCTTTTCCAATCCTTCAAACGGAGCAAAGCACCATGAAGAATCATCTCGCGGCCATCGCACAGCTTTCCGTCTCGGCGGAAACGTGCGAGAACAACGCGCCAATCCACGAGGCCGAGGGCAACGCCGAACAGGCTGCGCTGTCGCGCGCCAACGCCGTCGCCTACCGCAGCGCCATCGCCACGCTGGAAAGCGCGGACGCCCCCGACGAACGCGAGGCAGCCTGATCATGAAGATGGACGCCAACACCGAGCAGCGCGTCAGCGACGCGCGCGCCAAGCACCGCCAGGACAAGAAGACCCCCTTCCTGATCCGCGACGACGGCATGCTCTACCCGAACACCCCGCTGATGCGCCGCAATCAGCGTTTCCGCCCGTACTACGGCGACGTGAAAGCCAGCCTGGCCGACCGCATGCGGTTCCTCGCCGGCCTGGCCGCGCGCCGCGAGGTGGTCTACAACCCCGAGCCCGAGGCGCCGTTCGACATCGGCACGGCCTCGGTCGACGACCTGCTGAATTTCGCCGTCGAGCAGTTCGGCCGCGTTCTGGATCCGAGCAAGCCGGTCAAGAAGTTGCGCGAGGAGGTCTTCGCGCTCTCGCAGATGGGAGACGCGTTGCCCGGCAGCGAGTCGCCTAGCGATGAACTGTCTGGCGGCGGTGGCGACGACCACGATGCTCCGACAACGGCTGCCGGCGGCGTCTCTGGTGGCGCGCTGGGCCTGTTGTCCGCGGCGGCCATTCCGACCGGCCAGGCGATCGAGTCTGCGGCGCCTCTGCGCGGCGGCCGGCAGCCTCGCGGCGCCAACGTCGGCCGACAACGCGACGCGGGCACCTCGGTCCAGACCGCACCGTAACCGGAGCACTCAATGGCGATCGCCGTCGATGTGGAGCTGGCGAAGGCCCGCGCCGACCTGGTGGACGAGAACGTCGTCACCTGGACCGAGGACGACCTGCTGGAGTGCTTGAACGAGGCCATCCGGGCGACGTGCCAACTACGCCCGGATGCCTACGTCATCACCGACGCGGTCACCCTAGTGGCCGGCACCATCCAGACGCTGCCCGCTGGCGCGACATCGATCTTCGACCTGATCGAAAACGTCGCCCCGCCGCAAAAGAGCATCACGCAGGTCGATCAATCACTGCTCGATGAAAGCTATCGATTCTGGCCTGGCAACACGCGGCAGTCCGAGGTCGATCACTACTGCGCCGACCCGCGCGACAAGTTACAGTTTCGGGTTTACCCGCCCAACGACGGCACCGGCGCAGTGGTTTCGAGCTACGGCGCGACGCCGCCCACGCTGACGCACAGCGACCTGCTCCCGCTTGGCGACCAGTACGAGCCGGCGCTCTACGCGCGCCTGCTGGCCGCCGCGTACCGCAAGGACACCCAGCGCCGCGACCTAGCCAAGACCACGGGCTACATGCAGCAGTGGGAGCGCCTGCTGGGCGGCGGCGCGCAGGCTGAGCGCGCGGTTGCCCCGAAGGTGTCCGTGAGCGAGGGCGCAACCTGATGGCCGCCATCGTTGACCTGCTGCAGAACGTCGCGCAGAAGGTGCGGCGATGCCCAACGCCCACCCTCGTGCACGCCTACCGGAGCGCCGCGATCGAGTTCTGCACGCAGTCGCGCTGGCTGCGTCGCACGATCGAACCGCTGCTCGAAGTCGGCGACCAGGCGCTCGCGCTGACGCTGGAAAGCGCCGACGCCGGTCTGCGCATCATCGGCACCCGCGGGCTGCGCGCGTACAAGCTATCGCGGCCGCAGAACGACTGGCCGCTGCCGCCGCAAGATTCGACGCTCTGGCGCTTGAACCAGCCCGCGGCTCAACCGCGTTGCTACGCCTATCAGCCCGAGTCGTCGCTGATCTTCCCCGCGCCGTCGGATGCCGAGTACGTGGTGCGCGTCGTGGCCCAGGTTACCCCGACGGACACCACCGCCGACATCCCGGACGACTTGCTCGCCAAGTGGCAGCGCAAGCTCGACGAGGGTGCGCTGTCATACCTATTCGCGATTGAAGGCCAGTCGTGGACCGACAAGCAGGCCGCTGTGCGCAGCGCTACCTCGTTTCAGGCCGCGATCAACAACGCCAAGGCCGACGAGGCACGCAGCTACAACACCGGGACCACGATGGCGCGGATTCCGCGCGTGTTCTAGGCCTGGGCGATGAAGGCCAGCACGCCATCTTTCAGAGGAATGGCACCGCGGATCACGCCGCGCGCGCTGCCAGAGAACGCTTCGCAAGAAGCGATCAACGCCAAGCTCCTGACTGGAGACCTCGGGCCGTGGCATAGACCTGGGCTCGTGATCCAGATCCCGGTGCCAGTCGTCACCTGCGTTGACTTCACGGAGGACTTTGCCAATGGGTTGACGCCCTACACGACCTATGTCGGGTCGTCGTCGTTATTTGCGATCGTCAGTGACGACTACGGTAACGCGCTGTCGTGCTTGGCGCAAAGCGGCACGACGCAGGTGCAAGGGATCATCCGCGACATTCCGGCGATGTATTCTGCCGGCGTGCGCGCCAAGTTCGTCGTCAATCAGAACGCGAACGGTGACAGCGGCACTTTCGTACTCACGAACGCGAGCGGAGCATCGGCCGTCTTCTCGCTGGTGCCGCGGCGAGAATCGTTCATCGACCCATCGCGGCGCGTCGAGTGCATATGGGACGGAGAGACGTTCTTCGCATCCCCTGCATCGGTGGACCTCGCTGTCTGGTATGAGATCGAGGTGCTGGTGCTGCCTGGCGCCGGCAATTCGACGTGGCAGTTGCGGCGCCTCGACACGATGGCGGTCGTTGGCAGTGGAAACCTGTCTGGCAGTTTCACGGCCGTACCTGTGGACTCTCTGCTGTTCCTCATCGACGGCGACGCGGTGGGCACCGCGAACAGCTATTTCGACGACATCGTTGTGATCTGCGATTGAGTCCGTCATGCCGTACCGCTCGATCTTCCTTCTCGATAACATTTGGCTCAGCTATGAGCAGGAGGTGGAGTTTGCGCGCGCAGCGCTCCTCGACGACGATGCAGACCAGCGCGTCTACATCACCGGCCTGGATGCCCCTCGCTTCACGAACTACGCGCTTGCGACCAGTACGGGATCGCCGCCGTACCCAGCAGAAACACGCCTGCTGGGCGTGCCTCCAGCTCAAGACCCGCCAGTGGCCACGGTCACGGTGACGCCGCCGGCCGAGAGCAACATCACGCTGACGAACTCAGGCGCCGAAGCCGGAACCACTGCCGGCTGGACGATCGACGCCGGCGGCTTGATTGCGTTGCAAAACGGCGACGTGCCAGGTTTGAACGCGCAGGCCGGTACTTGGTTTTTTGGTGGCGGATCGGCGGTGGCCACCCAGGCGCGTCAGGACGTGACCCTTGAAGCGCTGGGCGTGATTCCTGGCCAAGGGCTAGAGCTGGCCTGGTGGCAGGCGACGGGCGCGTCCGGCTCGCTGGCGAGCATGGCGATCCGGTTCCTTGACGATACGTCGCAGCAGCTCAGTGAAGTGGCGCTGAGTGAGCTCGCCATGAGCCCGGCGCTCACCTGGGTGCAGCGCACGCTCTCGACGCAGGTTCCAGACGGTGCCGTCACTGCGCGCCTGGTGCAGCTCTACACGCGCGTCGGCGCGGGGCCGGCCATCGACGCCTACATCGATACGATCACGCTCAACTCGATCGACTTCACCAACAGTTTCGACGGGTCGTCGCTTTCTGGCTGGACTGTCTCACCGAGCATGGGCAGCATCAGTAGCAACAATCACCGATTCGTCTTGGTGGCCGACACAGGAGGTTGGCCGCCGCCTGCCATCTTCCTGCAATTTGAAGATGTGGTGCCTTGGTTCCACCGCAATTTTTCGACTGACCGCAGTCCTGGCGTCACGCTCCAGTTCGACTATCAGGAGACGATCACCCGAGGGCCGTCTGGACTGCATGCCATGCTGTTTGCTAGCGACAGCGGAATCGGAACCTCGGTGTTCTTCAGCTCATGGGGTGGCGTCCAAATCTACTCGCACTCGAGCTGGGACACGATCGGCGCGAGCATCGACCAAATCGCCGCACCCGGCGTTGTCGGTATCGGAACGCGCTACACCGTCACGCTGACAGCCTCGCAGATCAGCTCTGTAGCGGCATCAATCGTCATTCGGATCGTGAATGCAAACACCGGGGACGTGGTGGTTAACAATGCGTCTTCGACGATTTCAATCGACGGCCCGCGTGTGGGGTTCAAGGGCAGCCCAGCGCCAAGGGCACAAAGTTTCTTCATCGACAACATCAACGTGACCGTGGCGGCGCCTGATCCGCAGCAGGAAGACGAGAGCATCTTCACGAGCTACGTCTTCACCTACGTCAATGAGTTCGGCGAGGAAGGCCCGCCCAGCGAAGCCAGCGACACGATCCAGCGCAACGACAACGCGACGACGATCGTTGTCACACCGACAGGCCTGCCGACCGGCATCAGCTTCGACTACGGCATCGTGTCCAAGCGCATCTATCGTGCCGCGACTGGAGCGCTCGGTACCGTGTTTCGCTTCGTGGCAGAGATCGGACTCAATGTCTCCGATTACACCGACACGGTGGCGGATGCCGACCTGGGAGATGTGATGGAGAGCGACGACTGGGACTTGCCGCCAGGCGATCTGCGCTACATCCTGGCGCTGCCGAACGGCATCATGGTTGGCGCGTCGCGCAACCGTCTGTGCCTGTCGGTGCAGAACCGTCCGCACGCTTGGCCAGTGGCGTACCGGCTGCCGACCGATTCGCCGATCACTGGCCTTGCGAACATCGACACATCGGTGATCATCGGTACGCAGACCTTTGTGTACACGGCGAGCGGCAATAGCCCCGACAGCTACTCCATGAGCAAGCCCGGCGCGCCGCATGCGTGCCTGAGCGCGCGATCGATGGCCGAACTGCTGCGCATAGGCGCCGTGTTCGCTGGCGCCGACGGCATCATGGCGGTCAACGGCCCGACCGACGTGATCAACCTGACGGACCCGATTTTTACGCGCGATCAGTGGCAGGAACTTGGACCGGAAACGATCCTCGGCATCGCTCACGACGACATCTATTTCTTCTTCTACGGCACAAGCGAAGGGACAGTGCCACGCGGCGGCTTTGCGCTCGACATGAAGCCCAACGGCTTCGGCTTGATCAAGCTCGGCATGCATGCAATTGCGCTGGCGACCGACTTCGAGCGTGATGCGCTGATGATGGTTCTCGACGAGTACGAGGAGCCCGAGGGAAACCTGCTGTCTCCTGACTCCGCGGCGAGCGTGCCAATCGATGGCCGAACCATCTTCGAGTGGGATGCCGGGGCCACCCTGATGCGCTACTCCTGGCGCGGCAAGCTCTGGCTCAATCCGTACCCGAAAGCCTGGCCGTGGGTTCGCGTGCGCGCCGCGGACTACGACGATCTCGAGATCCAGTTCTATGCCGATGGCGTGCTGCTGCACCAGCAGCTAGTGACCAGCAACCGTGCTTTTCGCCTGCCGGTTCGAGCCACCTACAACCGCATAGACTGGATTGCTGTCGGCTCGAGCACGGTGCAGACCGTCGAGCTGGCCGACGACCCAGACGAGTTGGTGTAGTGCTGTGCTCAGCGGCACGGCTTTCGTCCCGGCTCCCTGGAGTGAGGTCGAGGCGGTTCTGATCGAGCTGCTGGTCTGCCCAGGGCATTGCACGCTAGCGGAGTTGCGGGAAGTTGGCGCACAATGCGGCTCCGAGAGAGCGATGTGCCTCGTTCACCCGGCCGGCATAGTAGTAGCCGAGCTGCAAACAGAGGACGCCATTCGCTTTGACTTGAGGATTCGCCTGGCCGCCGGTTTCCGCCGCGGCGCGTTCCAGGCCGCCGAAGCGCAGCTCTGCTGCATCGCGCAGGACATGGGTGCTGACACGATGAGCTTCTGGCCCGCACGCCGCGGCTGGCAGCGAATCCTCGGCGCCCAGTGGGTCAAGCGCGGTGACGACTTCGTCAGGACGGTTGTGCATGGGCAAGTCGCAGAAGCAGAAGCAGTCTCCCCAGGAGCTTGCGCTGGCCGAGGTCGCGACGGCCAAGATGGCCGATTATCAGAAGCGCTGGGCCCCCTTGATGGCCAAGCTGCGCGAGGACGTGCGCGGCGCCGGGGCCTTGAACAGCTTCGAGCGCCGGCAAGCGGCCGGCAAATCAGCCACTGACAACGCAGTCCAGTTCGGAGAGGCCGGCACGAAACTGGAGAACACGCTGGCCAGTCGCGGCCAGGCCGGGAAGATCAAGAGCGCGATCACCGGCATGGGCGACGATCAAGCCACTTCCCGCGGCCTAGGATTCGTGGCCACCGACCAAGCGATCGACGATGCTTGGGCCGAGGGCATGGGCAGGATTGTCAGCATGGGCCAGGGCCAGAGCGCTGAAGCGGTCGAGGGCCTTGGAGCCATCGCGCGGCGCGGCGCCGCCCAGGCCGCCCAGGATGCGCAGATCGCAACCCAGCGGCGCGCGGGGCAGGTTCAGCTGGGTGCGCAGGCCGTTGGCTACGGGCTTGCCGGCGGCTTCGGCGGCGCTGGCGACCATATGCAGGCCACGTTTTCAAACACCGGCCTGGGTGGCTCGGGCTTCGGCACGGGGCTCGCGTACGGCAACCAGGATCTCGGGGAGTTCATCTGATGGCCTCCAAGTGGCTCACCGGGCATTCGGACAGCGCCAAGGGGTCGCAGAAACTCTGGGATCCCCTCGACATCCGGGGAATGATCCGGGGCGACCAAACGCCGCCCGACATGACCGCGCAAAACACATTCGCAGCGCTGACGCGCCAGCAGTGGGACGACTACCTGCGCAACTACATCCCGATCGAGAACGAGCTGATCAACTACGCGACCAACCCGCAGACTGTGCAGGATGCAGTGATGAACGCTCGCGCCGATGTCGGCCGCTCCTTCGACGCCCAGCAGGGTATGCAGGCGCGCCGCCTGCGGGGGCTGGGCATTGACCTGGCGCCCGATGAGCAGGCGTCGGTCAACCGGCAAACTGGGCTCGCTCGCTCGCTCGCCGACGTGTCGGCCGCGAACCTCACCACCGAGCGCGTGCAGGACCGCCAGCAGTCAATGCTCGGCAACCCCGCGCCAAATATCAGGAGTTCGTGACATGGCCTCAAGTTATGGCCTCGGCGGGGCTGGGCTGGCCGGCACAGGGCAGGCGATGAGGCGCAGCGCGATGTCGGGCCTATCTCAGGCGGCCGACATGGAGCAGCGCCGCAACATGGCCAACGAGCAGGCCGAAGCCGCCGATGAGGCAGGCAAGATGCAACTTGGCGCAACGGTAGGTGCAATGGCTGGTATGGCCGCCTTCGGGCCAGTGGGGGCCATGATCGGCGGTCTGGCTGGCGCGATCGGCGGGAGTTTGTTCTGATGGCCAGCATCTACAGCGCCGCCGCGCAGGGCCTTGAATCCGGCTTCGGCATGGGCCTGCGTGCCAAGGGCGAGGAACGCGCGGCGCGCGCGGCCGACGATGCCCGCGCCGAGCGCGCGCAGGACCGCGCCGTAGCCGGCGAGGAGCGCACTGCGCAGCGCGCGCGCCAGGCCACGCAGGACAAGCGCCTTGCAACGCAGGACCGGCGTCTCGCTGAGGCCGACGAACGAACGAAGCGGCTGGACGAGATGAAGATGCTCGACAGCGAGCTGGGAGAGGTGGGTCAGCAGGCGGCGGCGATGGCTGCGCAGTACGGCGGTTTCGACAAGATTCCTGACGAGGTGAAGATCGACATCGCAACCAGATCGAAGGACGTTCGTGGCCGCCGCGCAGCCGCCCGCGACTCCTTCTACCGCCCTCCTATCGAGCAAACCAGAAACGAGGCGGCAGAAACGTGGTCGCGCATTGAGTCGGGCCAGAAGAAGATCGAAGACCTGACGCCAGACGATCTGTACAAGTCGATCGTGGTGCAGGCCCGGCGCAGCGCCGACGACTTCCTGCGCCAAGTGGCCGACAAGCCATCCCGCATTGAGCAGGCTGGGCTTGACGTGGAAGCCGGTATCCAGACGGGCAATGATGAACTGCTCAAGCGCGGCGCCAACGTGATTTTGGAGCCAGAACTGCGCGAAGGCGTCGGTTCCGAAGGACCGGACGGCAGCGAGATCATGTCGAAATCGATCTACCAACTGGTCCCGCACCCGCAGCAGCCGGGCCTGTTCGTGCCGATCCTGGAGATGAAGGTGCGCCGTGACGACGGCTCGGTGGGCACCTACCGCGCCCCCGTGACCGAAGGCCGCGTGGGCTACTTCGGCAACCAGGAAGCGGTACCCAAAGCGATCGACATCGGTGATGCGCTGGACCGCGTAGGCAGACTCACTGCGATGGCCTCTTTTATGAACCGGCCGGATGTGCGCAAGGTAATGGATGCAGCATCTCCGGAAGCGAAAAAAGTGGCCGCTGACTTCTTGAACGAGATGGGCTACCTCGGTGTCACGCCGCCGAAGAAGCAGGTCACGCGCGAACGAGTGGACCTGGGCGGCCAGGTGCTCGAGCGCGACGTGGACGCCAGCGGCAACATCACAGGCGAGCGCCGCCTAGGCAAGACGCCGACACCGCGGCAGCCTGGCGGCGAAGGCCCGACAGCGGATGAACGCAACGCTGCCGCTTCAGATCGTCGGCTCGGCGCAGCGGTCAAGGAGGGCTTGATCACTGCCGACGAAGCGCGCGAGCAGCGCCGCAAGGCCGCGCTCGGCGGATCCGGCAAGGGTGCGATGAGCAGCCCGGCGGATTTGTTCAAGGCCGAGAACACGCTGCGCGACGAGCACACCAAGCAGTCGGGCACGTTCGTCAAGATCCGGGACGCCTACCAGAAGGTGAAAAGCGCCGCGACCAACCCGAACGCGGCCAGCGACATCGCGCTGATCTTCGGCTACATGCGCATGCTCGACCCCGACAGCGTTGTGCGCGAGGGCGAGTTCGCAGTGGCCGAAAAGGCCCGCGGCGTGCCCGACACGGTGCTCAACCTCTACAACAAGGTGATCAAGGGCGAGCGCCTGAATGACGATCAGCGCAAGAAGTTCGTCGGCGAGGCGAAGAAGGTCTACGGCGCGCAGCGCCAGAGCCAGGACAAGCTCGACAAGACCTACCGCGGCTTGGCCGAGCGCTACAACTTGAACGCCGAGAACATCGTGCAGGATCTTTCGGTCGATGAGCTGGGCGCCCAGCTCCCGCAGGCCGCGCGCAGCGCCTTGAAGGAGGGCCAGGTCACGACATTCGGCAACGGGCAGAGATGGACGCTGAAGGGCGGCCAGCCCGTGCAGGTGCAGTAATGGCCGGGCCCTGGGACGTCGTCACCACCGAACAGCCGAAGCGACCGCCGCAGCCAGCGCAGCGCACGACGCCAGCCGCCACAGCGCTCGGCGGGACGACACAGGCGAATCCGGCGCCAGCGCCGCGCGCGCCGCAGGCTGCGGCCGCCGCCGGCGCCGCGCCGCCGGGCGAGTGGGACGTTGTCGCCACAGGCGCTGCGCCGCCAGAGCCCCGCGAGGTCGGTTTCGCCGAGGGCGCCGCGCGCACCGCTGCGTCGGCGACCATCCCCGTTGTGCGCTCGCTCGGGCTGGCAGACGCCGGCTTACTCGGCGCCGTGGCTGAAGTTGCCGACCTGGCCGATTCGATCGCGCCACTGTTCGGCTTGCGCTCAAACCTCGCCGAGCGGGTGCGCCAGCGCCAGGAAGAGACTTTCCGCCGCACCGATGAGCTGACCGGCTCCATGCGGGAGATGTACCAGCCGCAGCCTGGCGAGGAGTTCGGCCTGGGCGCGCAAGTCGTTGGCGGCATCGCCGGTATGCCCATCGAGATGGTGGGCGGCATGGGTGCGCAGCGCGGCATCGAACGCTCGGCCGATGTCTTGCAGCGCGGCGGTACCGGTGGCGAGGCGGCGCTGGCCGGCGCCGTCAGTGGCGGCGCCAACGTGGCAGCCAACCTGCTCCCGGTCAAGGTGGGCGGTGCGGCCGGCCGGGCGATCGAGACGGGCCTGGGCCGCGTGCTTCCTGGCGGCGCACGCGCTGGCGCTGTCGCGGGCGGCGCGGCCACCGGCGGAGCGCTGGGCGCAGGCGCCGACATTGCGGTGGCGGGCGCGGAGAACGCCGCGTTGCCGGAAGGTGAAGCGTTCACTGACTTGCAGCGCCAGGCAGAGCCAGGCGTTTCGGGTGGTCTCGGCGCCGCACTTGGGGGCGTTGCCGCCGCGGTGGCGACCAAGGGCCGCGCGCGCGGCGGTTCTCCACGTGGAACATCGAAGGCGCCAGGCTCGAAGCCAGACCTGAGCGCGGCCGGCACCGACGCGGCGACCCTGCGCCGCGAGCGCGCGCGCAACTTGCCGGTGGGCGTCGAGCTGACCGAGGGCCAGGCGACCGGCAAGTTCGAACAGCAGCAATTCGAGAAGGAAACCGCCAAGGACGCCGGGACCGGCAAGAAGCTGCGCGACACCTTCGACGAGCAGAACGCCCGCATCCGGCAGAACCTGGATGCGCTAGAGGAGCTGACCGGCGCCGAGGCGCCAGAGGTGCGCGGTGCTGGAAAGCGTGTCGTCGACGCCCTGGTCAACAAGGCCTCCGAGACGAAGCGCCGCGTCGACGCCGAGTACGCCAAGGCGCGTGAAGCCGGCGAAATGGCCGAGGAGGTCGATACGACCGCCCTGGTCACCAAACTGCGCGACATCGAGCCGTCGGCCGCCAACGCCGGCGTGATCAAGACCGCCGAGGCCGAGTTGGTGCGCCTGGGTGGGGCCACGCGCGGCGCCGATGGCGCCCTGGTGCCCGGCAAGCTGTCGCTCGACAGCCTGGAGGAACTGCGCAAGACGGTTGGGGTTGGCGGTCGCAAGGACGCGCCCAATGCGCACTTCGCGCGCGAAATCAAGGAGACGATCGACCTGACAACGGAGGACGCGGGCGGCGACATCTACCGCGGCGCGCGGGCCATGTATCGGGACTACGCCCAGGAGTTCAAGAACCGCAAGATCGTCGCGCAGCTGATCGAGAACAAGCGCGGCACGGATGAGCGTCGGGTGGCGCTCGAAGACGTCTATGCCAAGTCGATCAAGGACGGCAGCGTTGATGAGATCACGAAACTGCGTGACACCCTGCGCGGCGCCGGACTGGACGGACAGCAGGCTTGGCGAGAGCTGCAAGGGCAAGTGATCGCTGACATTCGGGACTCCACTTTCAGGAACGTCTCGAAGAACGAGCGCGGCGACCGGATCGCTTCGGTGGCCGGCATGGACCGCGTGATCCGTGACCTCGACAAGGACGGCAAGCTCGACTTGGTGTTCGGCAAGAAGGGTGGCGAGGTGCTGCGCGACCTGCGCGACCTTACCGCCGACGTGCACAGCGCCCCGGCGGGCTCCGTCAACTATTCGAACACCGCGAGCGCGCTGCGCAACCTGGTGGACGGGCTGGCGACCTACGGGCTGACCGGGCTTCCCGTGCCCGCGCGCGAGGTGATGGCGCAGATCGGCCGCATGCTGCGCTCACGAAGCGTCAAGAAGCGCGTCGACGCGGCGCTGCCGAAGGAGGGCCAGCCCGCGCGCGGCGGCGGGGTGCGTCCAGCCCTGTTCGAGCCGCAGGATCTGCCGCCGGCGCCAAAGCCCGAGGCGCCGCCGCGTCCTATCCCGGCGGGCCGCGCGCGCGAGCTGCCGCCAGAGCCGCCGGCCACCGGTCGCGCGCCGCTGCTGCGCCCCCTACCGGTGCCAGAGGTGATCGAGGAAACCGCGGCGCGGCTGCCCGTCGGCGAGGCGCGCGAGCTACCGGCCGGGCCGTCGGCGACCGGCCGCGCGCCGGATTTGCCACTGCTGCCCGTCGGCCAGGTGATCGAGGGTCCGCCAGACAAGCCGAGCGGTGGCGGCGGGCAAGGTGGCGGCGGCGCGCCGTTGGCGCCGCGCCCGCTGCTGCCGCCCAAGGGCCCGAAGCCGCTACCAGCCGGCGAGGCGCGTGAGCTGAGCGACGCCGAGTTCGCAACCTGGCAGGCCGAGGAATCCCTGGGCGGCCAGGCCGCCGCCGAAGCTGTTCGCGTGGCGCGCGCGCGGCGGGTGGATCCCAACGCAGTAGAACGCGCTGCAATGCAGCATGCCAAGCAACCCGGTTCGTTCGCACGCGCGATCGACCGCATCCTCGAAAAGGAGACCCCCAATGCGAGCATCGCCCCAGAAACTCGTGGCCGCGGCCAAGAGCTACCAGGCCAAGGTGGACGCCAACAAGGCGATCAGCAAGGCCAAGACGCCGCCGGCGCACAAGCCGCTGCTGCAGTCGAAGAAACCAGGCTGACGCCGGATGTGGCCGCGGCGGTGCGCGAGTTCGAGCGCGCCACAGAGCCGACCGGAAACCCGATCACGGACCGCCTGAGCGATCGATTGAAGAGTGATTACTCACAATCTGTGCGCGACTACGCCGCACTCCCCGACACCAACGGCGGCACGCTGCTGAACACGGACTTGGCGCGTGAGTTGAGCGCCGACTATCTGGCAAACCGCACGCGCTCGGCCGACGTGCATGAGCCGGCCAGCGCCTTCGTCAAACGCCTGTACGCGGAGAAGCTGGCAGGTCCGACGCCAGAGGGGCGTGACCGCCGAGTGCGCTTCACTGCTGGCGGTACGGGCGCCGGCAAGACGACGGGCGTGAACGCATTGGGTGACAAGTACGGCAGCCCGGAGCTGACCTACGACACCAACATGAACAAGTTGGCCAGTTCGATCGAGAAGATAGAGCAAGCCACCAAGGCCGGACGCGAGGCTGATGTCGTCTACGTCTATGCCGACCCGGTCGAGGCGTTTCGTCAGGCGATCGGCCGGACAAACAGACAGAAGGCCGAGCACGGCAGCGGGCGCACGGTACCGATCCCGGAGCATGTGAAGACGCACGTCGGCGCTTCCAAGGTCATCCGTGAGCTGGTTGATCGCTACCGCGGTGATTTGCGGGTCAATTTCAGCTTCGTTGATAACTCCCGCGGTCGGGGGAACCAAGCCGAGGTGTCCTTGCGGGAGTTGCCCGTTGTCGGCGATAATGGCCTCCGTGAACAGCTTGAAGCCATTGCTCGTGAAGCGCACCGATCCGGCGAGATCGACGACGCGACCCTTGCAGGCTACCTCGCCAACCCCGTCGAAGCCGGTGGCTCCGGGAGGTCTGGGCAAGGCGTTCGCGGAAGCGATGCGCGCAGCGACCCGCCAGAAGTAGCGGCGCCGGCCCTGGCCGGCTACACTGGCTCCGACACCTCAGTAGTCACCGAACGCGGCATGCGCGTTCCGGTGCGGTACCGCTTGGTGGAGTTGGATGACCTCACCACGTCGCACCGGAACGACTTGTCGGTCAATCCAGACTTTCCGGCCGAGTATCAACCGCGCGATCGTTCCCGCGCTGCCAGCGAGGCGCAGATCACGCGCATCGCCAACGAATTGCAGCCCGAGCTGCTGGCGGACAGCCCGAAGGCGAGCGACGGCGCACCGATCATCAGCCCGGCCGGCCTGGTCGAGTCTGGAAACGCTCGCACGATCGCGCTGCGCCGCGCCTACGGCGCCGGCAAGGCCGACGGGTACCGAGACTGGATCGCCGCCAATGCTGAGCGCTTCGGCCTGACGGGCGACCAGGTGCGCGGCATGGCGCGCCCGGCGCTGGTGCGCGAGCGCACGGTCGATGTGAACGTCGCCGACTTCGCGCGCCAGGCCAACGAGGCGGCCGTCGCATCAATGAGCGATGCCGAGCAAGCGCGCGCTGACGCCGGGCAGTTACCCGACCTCGAGGGCCTGGTCACCAACGACGATGGCACCCTCAATCTGGCTCGATCGGTCGATTTCGTGCGCGACTTCATGCGCACGGTTGCGGCGCCAGGAGAGCGCGGCCAGCTCATGACCGCCGATGGCAAGCTGTCGCAGCGCGGCGTGGCTCGCATCCGCAATGCGGTCTTCTCGCGCGCCTATGACGACACCGAGCTGGTGGCACGCATGGCCGAAGCCACCGATGGCAACACCCGCAACGTGATGGCCGGCCTGCTGCGCGCTGCGCCCGAGGTGGCGCGCCTGCGCGAACTGTCGGCGGCCGGCGCCCGTGGCGATGCATCGTTCGTCGCCAACCTGATCGAAGCCGTGCGCCGATTCAGCGATGCGCGCGAGGCTGGTCAGCGCGTCGACGAATACTTGTCTCAGGGCTCGCTGATCGGCGGTGAAGCGCCGCCGCGCGTGGCTGAGTTCATGCGGCAGCTTGAGCTGGACAGTCGGGCGCCGAGGCGCATCGCCGATTGGGTGGCCGGCTTGGTGCAACGTGTCGAGAGCGCGGGCGATCCGCGGCAGGGAAACCTCATGGATGATCAGCCCCGCCAGCCACTGCTGGCAACAGACCTTGCGGAACAGGAGGTGTGGCTGCAAGAGCGCGCATCCGCCGCCGGTCACAAGTCGATCGACGCATGGGCGGCGGCCGATATGGACGGATTCATCCGTGCGGCGAAGCAGTGGCGGGAGAGAAACCCAGCACCGGCCGGGCTCGCTGGCGCCGCAGCGGTTGGCGCGCTTGCCGCCGCGAATTCCGAAGACAATGAGCGCACGGGAGAGGGATCTTGACGACGGAGCAACCCATGTCCGAAGACCGTACCGAACTCGGCTTTCAAGACCGGAGGCAGCATCGCAAGTTGCTCCGGTTCGACCCCACTATTTCGAGCGGCATGATCATGCAACTGGTGACCCTGCTGATTCTTTTTGGCAGCGCCTGGGCGACGTACTCCAGCGATCGCGCGACGACAAACCTGCGACTCGATCGCCTTGAGAAGCAGGCTGAGTCAGAGAAGGGTGAAGCGCGCGAGGCGATCCAAGACCTGCGATCGCAGATGCAGCGCGTCGCTGAAACCGTCTCGTCGGTTGACCGCAATCTGGCGGTCTTGCAGGCGGGGCTGGGCAACGATAAGAGGAAGCCATGATGACCGAAAAGCAAGTTTTGAATCAGTTCAGAGCCGCCCTCACGCTCGGCGCGAAGCAACGCGCTTTCGCCAAGATGGTGCCGCGCTTGATCGACAAGGCGCACGAACTCGGTTTCGAGGTCACGCTCGGCGACGCTTACCGTGACCCCCGCGTATTTGGGCCCATCGGGGAGCGCAAGGGGTACGGCGAGAGTCGGTCGGCCCACAAGCAGCGCCTCGCCGTGGATCTGAACCTGTTCCGCGACGGCAAATACCTGACGGAAACGGAAGATCACCGCCCGCTCGGCGAGTGGTGGGAATCGCAGGGCGGCACGTGGGGTGGTCGGTTTTCAGACGGCAACCACTACAGCGTCGCGCACGAGGGGATTGCATGACCTGCACCTTGTGCGGCAGCACCGCGCACTCGACAAGCGCGTGTCCGTGGCGGAAGACGCTGGTAGCGCTTGCGTGTTGCATCTTGGCGTCCGCCCGACCATGCCAACGTCAGATCATGGCCGTGAACTGATCCATGCCCCTCGGCCGCCCCAGCATCACCACGCCGAACGCACTGCAGTTGCAGCGCGTGCAGCAATCGATCGCCAACATCCGCGAGCGCTTCCGCAACGTCGAGGCGTACATCACTTCGCTGGAGGGTCTGCTTACCGGCGTGCGCCTGGCGCAAGCCTCCGGCAACTTGTCTTCGGCATTGGCAGGTCTTGATCGGCGGCTGATCTCGCTTGAAGGCGCTGACCCCTTCACCCTCCAGCTATTTGCCGCGGATGACACCAACGTCGGCGATCCAGTTCGGGTTTCGGGTTTGAGCGTGGTGAGCCTGATCGACCCGGACGATCCTCTCGATTCGGCCGCGTATCTCGGCATTGCCGCATCCTCGACCCTAGCCGGCGGCGAGATCGCGGTGCGCCTACCAGGTGGCATCGTGGAAGTGCCTGGCGCAGCATTCACGGTCGGCGCGACGTTGTACGCCGCCCCCGATGGGGGGCTCACGGAGGCGCCGATCGGTGAGAGGCTCCCAGTCGGCGCCGCCATCAGCGCGACCGAGATGGCGGTAGGCTATGGCTTCGTCGATCAAGGGAACACCATCGGTGGCGTGTTGCCTGTGGTCACCGGCGAGGTGCCGCCAGTTCTGGTGTACCTGCCCGATGGAAATCTCGTCTACGTGGAGATCGGCTGATGGCCTCTGGCGCCCTTCGTGACTACTTCGGCCGCGGACCGATTGCGTCACGCCCTGCAACGCCGGACCTTTACGGGGATGTCCTCGGGTTTTGGTTTGCGACAGATACCGGAATCCTAAGCGCCTGGAATGGCGCGGGCTGGGAGGATGTTGGCTCAGTGAACCCGCTGATCGTCGCGCCCCCAAGCGGAGGATTCATTGACGGCGCGATGCTGATGTACAGCGCGGCGCTTGGTGCGTGGGTCGAGATTCCGCCCGGCACGCCAGGGCAAGTGCTGACGCAGCAGTCTGGGCCGACCGCAGATTGGGAAGACCCCACAGGCGGCGGCGCTGTGTCCAGCGTGAACGGCCAGACCGGAGCCGTCGTGCTGTCACTGTTCGACCTGTCAGACGTGCTGCCAAACACCGGCGCGCCGGACGACGGGGACGTGCTCACGTGGTCGGCCGCACAGAACGCATGGATCGCGCAGCCTGGCGGTAGCGGCACCGGCAACGCCTTTGCGGTCCACGCTCAGGTCTTGCAGTCCAAGAAGTATTTGATGCGCGATGGCACATTCCGCGACCCATTGCGGGTCGGCCTCGGCACCCTCACGCTGGGTAGCGCCTCGACCGTCGCCAACGACAGCACGTACCTCTCCTGGCCGCACGTCTGCCGCATGCAAACCGGCGACCTGCTGCTGATGTACACGACGGGCGCGGCGCACGGCGGCGACAACACGGGCAACGTCGTCGGCAAGATCGGCGTCGAATCGCCGGACGGCACGATCACCTGGGGTGCGCAATTCACGATTGCCGACCACGCCAGCGAGCGGTGCAGCGGCGTCGGCGTGGCATCGCTGGCCAGCGGCCGGGTGGTGTGCACCTATCTGCGCTACAACTACCCGAGCAACCCGCTCGACGGCGCCTACCTCGTTTATAGCGACGACTTCGGCGTCATCTGGTCGGCCGAGGTTACGATCAACAGCAGCCTGTCGAGCTTCAGCTACGGCTCTAGCCCCGTCGTGCAACTGCCCAACGGCGATTGCTTGGCGGCAGTGGAAGGGCAGAACAGCGGTGACACGCACAACCGCATGGTGCTGCTGCGCAGCACGGACGATTGCGAGACATGGGGATCGCAGGTCACGCTGGCAAACAACCAGGGCACGCGCAACTACTACGAGGCCCATGTCGCCCTGCTCGACGATGGCTCACTGCTCGCGCTGCTGCGCACGACGGATGGCGACGGCGACATCTACAAGAGCACGAGCACGGACGACGGCGCCACCTGGAGTGCGCCGGCCGTCGCGTTCGCGGGGCACGCTCAACCGCACTTCATCCAGGCATCGACCGGCACGCTGATCGCGGTGACGCGCAAGAACGAAGGCGCAGGAATCGGCGATGCCATCGCCTACACCTCGATCGACCGCGGCGCGACGTGGAGTTCATTGTTCGACCTCGACACCGCAACCTACGAAATGGAGTACGGGGCGCCAATCGAATTGCTGGATCAGCGGCTGCTTGTGCTCTATGGAGACCAGCCGAGCAGCGCGCTGACCAATGCCGACATCAAACAGGTGTACGTCACCGAGGCGGTGAAGAACCTAGCCGCGACCAGCCGCGTCGGCATGCCCTTCGAGAAGGAAATCGCTCTCTCGGACCTGACGACGGCACTGACCACCGGCGTGACGAAGGGCTACTGGCGCCCGGCGTTTGCAGCGACCGGTGTGTCTGCTCGCTTGTCGCTGCGCGTCGCGTCGAGTTCGGGCCTGCCGACCGTCGACATGAACAAGAACGGCGCTACGATGATGAGTACCAAACTCAGCATCGATGTGTCAGAGCTGACCTCGCTGACGGCTGCGACGCCGGTCGTGATGAGCACGACGACCTTCGCTATCGATGACCTGATCGAGTTCGACCAGGACGTTGCCGGCACGGGCGCAATGGGCGCCATCGTCACCGTCACCGGGCTGTACGCATGATCGACCGCAGCAGCCACATCCGCACGGCTCTGCGGCGCTCGCAGCGCGGGTATCTGCTCGACCCGTACCGCTTCGGCTCGGCGGCCCCGGCGCAGGCGTGGGACCCCGCCAACAAAGACGCCGACATCACGCTCAGTGCTGCAGATCAGCTCGCCACCATCGTCAGCGCGCTCGGCACGGTGCGCAGCGTCACCTCTCACGCAGCGGCTGGTGCCAACCACTACGGCGAAATCGAGATCGCTCGCACGGATACGGCGGGGCGCCCGGTGGCGCTGGTGGGCATCGTCACCGCAGGGGTCTCGCTGACCAACACTTACCCCGGCGGTACCGCCAACAGCGGCAGCACGCAGGCCTTGGCCGTGCGCAGCAGCGTGTCGACGATGAAGCCGTCGTCTTCGATCACCTCGCCGCGCATTTCCTGCGCATCGACCAGGAGATGGCCTGCGACGCCGCTGTCATCGCACGCCGCCCGCAGGCGCGCCGCCTCTACGCTGACGCGCTGGTGAAGACGCAACTCGCCGCCTACCCGCTACCCCTCGGCTGCTACTGGCCGCCCGGCGCCGAACATCCCCTGACCGAACGCATCGCCATGCTGAAACGGAAGCGCCCTGGCCAGATCCGCCGCCGCGCCGGCGTTGTCCTGTTCGTCACGCTGGCCTTCGTTGCAGGCCTTACTGCATGGGCCGCCATTCCCGCC
>CALMQI010000251.1 GCA_937871935.1 uncultured Burkholderiales bacterium | reverse complement strand
CGACATTGATCAGGCCTGGTCGCGTGATCAGGTCCGCGATGCCTTGCACCGCGCCGAGCAGGACGTCGTTCGCCGACTTGAATGCGCTCAGCAACGACGCGGTCGCGGGACCACGCATCTTCGAGGGACTCCTCGACACCGCGCGGATCGTGCGAAGTTCGACCTTGGGGCCGGTTCCCGAAGGCGTCGGAGAGATCGAAAGAGAACTGGAAGGGATGGCCGCGGCGCCACCGGGCGCACTCCGGTCGATTCATCAGCGACTGGCCCGGTTGGCGGACCTGAGCGCGCTCATCGACGGGCGGGCCCAGGCCACAGGCACGACGTCCGAGGCCGCCTGGTGGTCGAACCGGCTCGCGGTTCAGTCGCGCGCCGCCCTCGACGAACTTACGTTCGTGGCGCCGTGGCTCGTGCGCGGGGAAACGCCTTCTTTTCTCCTGGAATTCGCGCACATCGACGAGGTACCCACGCTTCGCGCCGTCGCGAGCCTCGACGCCTTCTGGGAACCGCGGATCGCGGCCCGTCTTGATGTCCAGCTCAGCAGCACCGAACGCGACTGGCTCCTGGCTTTTCGCGAAGACATCGTCGTGGCCAGCGTCCGCGCCCGCGACCGAATGACCACCCTCGATGGGCTCGCGCGGCAAGCGGGTGAGATGGCGAACATGGAGTACGGCTTCCTTTTCGACAAGACGCGGCATCTTCTCTCGATCGGATACAACGTCAGCGAACATCGGCTGGATCCAGGCACCTACGACCTGCTCGCTTCGGAAGCGCGCCTCGCGAGTTTCGTCGGGATCGCGCAAGGACGCCTCCCGCAGGAGAGCTGGTTCGCGCTCGGACGCCTTCTCTCCGGGAGCGCGGGCGATCCGGTCCTCCTGTCCTGGAGCGGCTCGATGTTCGAGTACCTGATGCCGATGCTGGTGATGCCGAGCTACCAAGGCACTTTGCTCGACCAGACCATGCACGCGGCGGTCGAGCGCCAGATCAGCTACGGACTGCAGCGCGGCGTGCCCTGGGGCATCTCGGAGTCGGGCTACAACGCCACCGACGCGCACCTCAACTACCAGTACCGCGCCTTCGGCGTGCCGGGCCTGGGCCTGAAGCGCGGGCTCGCCGAGGACCTGGTGGTGGCGCCCTACGCCACGGTCATGGCGCTGATGGTCGAGCCGCGGGCCGCCTACCAGAACCTGCAGCGTCTTGCCGACGAGGGGCTGGCCAGCACCTTCGGCTACTACGAGGCCATCGACTACACGCCATCGCGCCTGCCGCGCGGCCAGATCGGCGCGATCGTGCGCTCGTACATGGCGCACCACCAGGGCATGAGTCTGCTGTCGCTGGCCTACCTGTTGCTCGACCAGCCGATGCAGCGCCGCTTCGAGGCCGACCCCGAACTGCAGGCCACGCTGCTGCTGCTGCAGGAGCGCATTCCGAAGGCGGTGGCCTTCCATACGCACACCGCCGATCGCGCCGAGATGCGCAGCGAGCTGGGCACCACCGAGACACCGTTGCGTGTGCTCGTCAACGTGGACACCCCGGCGCCCGAGGTGCAGCTACTGTCCAACGGCCGCTACCACGTGATGCTGACCCACACCGGCGCGGGCGTCAGCCGCTGGAAGGACCTGGCCGTCACGCGCTGGCGCGAAGACACCACCTGCGACGAGTGGGGCAGCTTCTGCTTCCTGCGCGACACCGAAACCGGTACCTACTGGTCGACGACGCACCAGCCGACGCAGTGGCGCCCCGACTCCTACGAAGCCATCTTCTCCGAGGGCCGCGCGGAGTTTCGCCGCCGCGACCAGGGCATCGATGCCTACACCGAGGTCGTCGTCTCGCCCGAAGACGACATCGAACTGCGGCGCCTGCGCATCACCAACCTGGGCGGCCTGCCGCGCAGCATCGAGGTGACCAGCTATGCCGAAGTGGTGATCACACCCGCCGCGGCCGATGCGCAGCACCCTGCCTTCAGCAAGCTGTTCGTGCAGACCGAGGCGCTGGCCGAGCCGGCGGCGCTGCTGTGCACGCGCCGGCCGCGCTCGGCCGACGAGCACCCGCCCCATCTGTTCCACCTGATGGCGGTGCACGGCGCGAAGGCCGGCGCGGTGTCGCACGAAACCGACCGCGCGCGTTTCATCGGCCGCGGCCGCAGCCTGCATGCGCCGCAGGCGTTGCGCGCGACCGGCGCGCTGTCGGGCAGCGTGGGGTCGGTGCTCGACCCGGTGGCCGCGACGCGGCGTGTCGTCACGCTCGAGCCCGGCCAGACCGCCACCATCGACATCGTCTACGGCATGGCCGAGACACGCGACGCCTGCGTGGCGCTGGTGCAGAAGTACGTCGACCGGCGGCTGGCCGACCGCGTGTTCGAGCTCTCGTGGACGCACAGCCAGGTCATCCTGCGCCAGATCAACGCCAGCGAGGCCGACGCGCAGCTCTACGCGCGCCTGGCCGGCGCCATCGCCTATTCGCAGCCGGCCCTGCGCGCGAACGCCAACCTGCTGCTGCGCAACCGCCGCAGCCAGTCGGGGCTGTGGGGTTACGCGATCTCCGGCGATCTGCCGATCGTGCTGCTGCAGGTCAGCGACGCGAGCAACATCGACCTGGTCAAGCAGATGGTGCAGGCGCACGCCTGGTGGCGGCTGAAGGGGCTGGCGGTCGACCTGGTGATCTGGAACGAGGAGCGCGACGTCTACCGCCAGCGGCTGCAGGAGCAGATCCTCGGGCTCATCGCCGCCGGCATCGAGGCGCATGTGGTCGACCGCCCCGGCGGCATCTTCGTGCGCCATGTCGAACAGATCGCCGGCGAGGACCGCATCCTGCTGCAGGCGGTGGCACGCGTGATCATCACCGACCGCCATGGGTCGCTGCTGGAGCAGGTGGCGCGCAAGCCGCTCGCCGAGCGCCGGGTGGCACCCTTCGTGCCCACGCGCGCCGCCACGCCGGCGCGGGCCGGTCCGCCGCCGGCCGTCAGCGGCCTCAGCTTCTTCAACGGCATCGGCGGTTTCTCGCGCGACGGTCGCGAGTACGTCATCGCGCCGCCCGCGGGCCAGCGCCCGCCGGCGCCCTGGGTCAACGTGCTGGCCAACCCGCGCTTCGGCACGGTGGTGTCCGAAGGCGGCAGCTCCTACACCTGGTGCGAGAACGCGCACGAGCTGCGCCTGACGCCGTGGCACAACGACCCGGTGACCGACGCCGGCGGCGAGACCGTCTACCTGCGCGACGAAGAGACCGGCGAGGTCTGGCATCCGACCTCGCTGCCCGCCCCCGGCGACGAGCGCGACGACAGCGCGGCACTGCCCTATGTGACGCGCCACGGTTTCGGCTACAGCGTGTTCGAACACGACGAGGCCGGCATCCACAGCGCGTTGACGATGTTCGTGGCGACCGACGCCGCGGTGAAGTTCTCGGTGCTGGTGCTGCGCAACGACAGCGGTCGACCGCGCCGCCTGTCGGCCACTGGTTACGTCGAGTGGGTGCTGGGCGACATGCGGGCCAAGAGCGGGCCGCACATCAGCACCGACATCGCGGCCGACAACGGTGCGCTGTACGCGCGCAACCCATACAGCAACGACTTCGGCGACTGGATCGGCTTCTACGACGTCGACGACGCCGACCGCGCGCTCGCCACCGTCACCTGCGACCGCGCCGAGTTCATCGGGCGCAACGGATCGTTGCGGCGCCCGGCCGCGCTGCGGCGATCGCGCCTGGCCGGTCGCTTCGGTGCCGGTCTCGACTCCTGCGCCGCGATCCAGGTGCGGCTCGACCTGGCCCCCGGACAGACGCGCGAGATCGTCTTTCGCCTCGGCATGGGCCGCAGCGTCGACGAGGCCGGCCAGCTGGTGCAGCGCTTCCGCGGCGGCGCCGCGGCCCACGCGGCGCTGCAGGCCGTGCACGACCACTGGCAGCTCACGCTGGGTGCGGTGCAGGTGAACACGCCCGATCCCGCGCTGAACCTGCTGGCCAACGGCTGGCTCGTCTACCAGACGCTGGCCTGTCGCCTGTGGGCGCGCAGCGGCTACTACCAGTCGGGCGGCGCATTCGGCTTCCGCGACCAGCTGCAGGACACGATGGCGCTGGTGCACACGCGCCCGCAACTGCTGCGCGAGCAGCTGCTGCTGTGCGCCAGCCGGCAGTTCGTCGAGGGCGACGTGCAGCACTGGTGGCATCCGCCCTCGGGCCGCGGCGTGCGCACGCGCATCACCGACGACTACCTGTGGCTGCCGCTGGCGCTGTGCCGCTATGTTCAGGCCACCCACGACACGGGTGTCTTGACCGAAGGCGTGCCCTTCCTCGAAGGGCGTCCGGTGCCGTCGAGCGACGACTCCTACTTCGACCTGCCGCAGCGCTCGATCCACTCGGCCAGCCTGTACCAGCACGCGGTGCGTGCCGTGCAGCACGGCATGCGCTACGGCCCGCACGGCCTGCCGCTGATGGGCACCGGCGACTGGAACGACGGCATGAACGAGGTCGGCGACGAGGGGCGCGGCGAGAGTGTGTGGCTGGGCTTCTTCTTCTGCGACGTGCTGCGTCAGTTCGCCGAGCTGGCGCGCCGGCATCGCGACGACGCGTTCGCGCAGCAGTGCGACGACGAACGCCGGCAACTCGGCGTGCAGCTGGAGGCCAACGCGTGGGACGGCGACTGGTATCGCCGGGCCTACTTCGACGACGGCACAGCACTGGGTTCGGCCGACAGCGTCGAATGCCAGATCGATTCGATCGCGCAGAGCTGGGCGGTGTTGTCCGGCGTCGGCGAGCCGCAGCGTGTGCGGCGGGCCATGGATTCGATGGCCGATCGGCTGGTGCGCCCCGACGCGGGCCTGGTGCAGCTGCTCACGCCGCCGTTCGACCGCCAGGGCCCCAACCCGGGCTACATCGCCGGCTACGTGCCCGGCGTGCGCGAGAACGGCGGCCAGTACACCCATGGTGCGGTGTGGGCCGCGATGGCCTTCGCCGAGCTGGGCGACGCGCCCCGCGCCTGGGCCTTGCTGGACATCATCAACCCGCTGCACCACGGTCGCACCGCGGCCGAGGTGGCCACCTACAAGGTCGAACCGTACGTGGTCGCGGCCGACGTCTACAGCGTGGCGCCGCACACCGGCCGCGGCGGCTGGAGCTGGTACACCGGCTCGGCCGGCTGGATGTACCGACTGATCATCGAGTCGCTGCTCGGTCTGCGGCTCGAGGTGGCCCAGGCCGGCGCGGTGCTGCGTGTGCGTCCGTGCATCCCGGCCGACTGGCCGGGCTTTTCAGTCACCTATCATTTCCGCGAGGCGTCGTATCGATTGCTGGTGGAGCGCGCCGACGTGGCCGAGCTGACTCTCGATGGCGTGCTGTGTGTCGGCGACGCGATTCCCCTGCTGGCCGGCAGCGCAACGCACGAGGTGCGCGTGCGCCTCGGGCGGCCGCAGGCCGGCGCCACAGCGGCTGCCGAATCGGTGCCGACGGCCTGAGAGCGTGCTGCACAACCGAACCGGAGTGAACATGGCCTACACGGAAGTCCTCTACAACGTGCGCGACCGCGTCGCGACGATCACGCTGAACCGCCCCGACAAGCTGAACGCGTGGACGCGTGTGATGAACACCGAGATGCGCGCCGCCATCGAGGCGGCCGACGCCGATGCCGGCGTGCGCGCGATCGTCGTCACCGGCGCCGGCCGGGGTTTCTGCGCCGGGGCTGACATGTTCCTGCTGAGCAGCGTGGCCAGCGACCGCGCACTCGCCGAGCAGCGCGCGCAGGCGCCGGCCGCTGGAACCGTGCCGACAGACGGCGACGCGCTGGCCGCCAACTACGAGCCTTCGTTCGGCTACCTGATGCGCGTGCGCAAGCCGGTGATCGCCGCCATCAACGGCCCGGTGGCCGGCATCGGCCTGTGCTTCGCGCTGTATTGCGACCTGCGCCTGATGGCCGACAACGCCAAGCTCACCACCGCGTTCGCCCGCCGCGGCCTGATCGCCGAGCACGGCATCTCGTGGCTGCTGCCGCGGCTGGTCGGCCCGATGCACGCGATGGACCTGCTGCTGTCGGCACGCACGGTGGCGGCCGCCGAGGCGGCGCAGATGGGTCTGGTGAAGCTGCTGCCGGCCGAGAGCTTTGCCGACGCGGCGCAGGCCGTCGCCACCGAGCTGGCCCAGCTGTCGTCGCCGCGCTCGATGGGCGTCATCAAACGCCAGCTCTACGACGCGCTGATGCAGCCGCTGGGCGAGGCGGTGCGCACCGCCGACGACGAGATGCGAAAGTCATTCACGTCGGAAGACTTCCGCGAGGGCGTGGCGCACTTCGTCGAGAAGCGGCCGCCGGCGTTCAGCGGCCGCTAGACGGGTCCGCGCGCCGCCGCCAGGCGCGTGCGAGTTCAGCGCGTGGTCGTCCGCTCGATCGGGACGCCGGCGTCCTGCAGCTTGCGGATCGCGAAGCCGTGCTGCTGCTCGGCGGCGCGCTGCAGCCAGAAGTTCCCGGCCGCCTTGGCGGTGGCGGCGTCGAGGTTCGACGGGCCCCGCTGGCTCATCAGCAACCAGCCCAGGTCGTGCTGCGAGTTCGCGCTGCCGCCGCGGGCGGCGAAGGCATGCCAGGCGAGCGCCAGTGCAGCGTCCTTCGGCAGGCCGGGCAGGCTGCCGTCCCAGAGGCTCGAGCCCAGGCAGTTTCCGCCGGCCGGCGACCCCAGGGCGGCCGCATAGCGGCACAACTCGGCCAGCGCCGCCAGGTTGCGCGCCGGCAGTCCGAGTGCACCCTGGATGTGGGCCTGGATCAGCCGCTGGATCGCGTGCTCGTTGCCCATCGCCGCGGCGAGTCGATAGTCGGGCAACGCCGCGCGGCCATCACCGAGCTCTTCGCGCGAACGCGCACGCCAGTAGTAGCTGGCTGCGACGTGCGGGTGTTCGCGGATCGAGCGATCGAGCAGCGGCAAGGCGTCGCGCCAGTTGCTCAGCCTGGCGTAGTACAGCGTGAAGTCTTCCAGGCGCTGGTAGGTGGCGCGTTCGGCGATCACCTTCTCCCAGTACAGCTTCTCGGCGCCGGGTGTCGGCGTGACCCAGGGCCGCGCGACGCTGTGATCCTCGATGTAGGCGATGCGGTCCGCCACTACGTCGGCGCGCTTGGCGCGTTGCACGATCGCGGCCACCGCCTTGAGCGAGCCGCCCCACTCGGGCCGTGCAAAACGCGCCGCCACCTCGTAGGCGTCGGCATGCCGCGGCATCATCGTCATCACGCGCTCCAAGGTCGCCTGGGCTTCGGCCTTCTCCTTCAGCAGAAGCTGGTTGTCGGCCAGCATCGTCAGCGCCTGCACCGGCCTGGCGTCGAGCGCCAGCGCCTGCTGCAGCAGCCGGCTGGAGCGCTGTGCGCGGTCGCGCATCAACGCGAACTGCGTGGAGGTGATCTTGTCGATCGTCTGCTCGGTGCGCGCCATCCAGGCGCCGCGCTGCCACAGCCTGCCGCACAAACGGAAGGCGGCGTAGGAGCGCGGCATCGCCTTCATCCACCGCTCGCAGCGCTCGGCGCCGGCCAGGCCGGCATCGACGATCAGCAGCGGCAGGCGCTCGGACTCGTCGCGCGCCGATCCGCCCTGGGTGTACTGCGTGTGGGCGGCGGCCAGCGCGCGGTCGACGGTGGCAAAGTCGCCGGCAAAGAACGCGCGTGCCAGCTCGACCCGGGTCTGGGCCAGCGCAGCCGGCATGGGCGCGGTGTCGGTCAGGCGGCTCGGCGCCTGCAGCGTCGGCGTGGGCAGGCCCAGCAGTTCGCCGGCGAAGTCGCGCACCGGCACGCTCGGCGTCGCGGCGGCGGCGTGGCCGCAGCCAGCCGCGGCGATCGCCAGCGCCACGCCCAGTGTGCGCGCGAAGAGGCAGGCCCGGATCGACGTCACGGTCACGCCGGTCGCATGGCCGTGCTGGCGCGCAGCCCGAGCAGCGCACGCGTTTCGTCGGGGCTGGCCACGGGCCGGCCGGCACGTTGGGCGCAGGCGGCGAGGGCCTCGATCAGCTCGCCATTGCCCTTGGCGCGCTCGCCATCCGGCAGGTAGAAGGTGTCCTCCAGTCCGCTGCGCAGCATGCCGCCGAGTTCGGCCGTCTTCTGGTGCACCGGCCAGATCTCGGCGCGGCCGATCAGCGTGGTCTGCCACACCGCGCCTTCGGGCGCATAGCGCGGCAGCAGCGCCAGCAAGTCGGCGTCGCACGGCATGCCCGAGGCCACGCCCATCACGAAGTTGAGCTCGGGCACGCCGGGTGTCATGCCGGCCTTCTGGTACATCGCCACCGAGCGCACGATGCCGACGTCGAAGCACTCGAACTCCGGGTGAGTGTGCGTCTCGGCCATCGCGGCTAGCATCTGCTGCACCTTGGCCACCGGGTTGTCGAACACCATCGGCGGCCAGGCCCACTGGCCGTTGTCCTTGATCTTCAGGTAGTTCAGGCTGCCGGCGTTGCAGGCGGCGATCTCGGGCTTGACGCGGCGGATGCAGGCGATCGGCCCCGACACGTCCTTGCCGACGACGCCGGTGGTGAGATTGATGATCACGCCGGGGCAGGCTTCGCGGATCGCGTCGCACACGCTCTGTGCCACGTCCGGGTCCCAGCTCGGCAGATGGCCTTGTGCCAAGCGCTGATCGCGCAGATGCACGTGCATGATCGACGCGCCGGCGTTGAATGCGTCGCGCGCCTCGGCCGCCATCTGCGCGGGCGTGACGGGCACCGGGTGCTGCTTGGGGTCGGTGAGCACGCCGGTCAGCGCGCAGGTGAGGATGGCCTTGTTGCTGCTCATGATGTCGACGACTCCTGAATCTCCAGTTCCACCAGCACCGCGCCGCTCTCGACGCCGGCCTTCGGCGTGGCGTGCACGGCACGCACCGTGCCGGCGGCGCCGGCCGTGAGCCACATCTCCATCTTCATCGCTTCCACGCTCACCAGCTGCTGGCCGGCTGCCACCGCGTCGCCGGCGCGCACCAGCACCTGCGCCACCACGCCGGCCACCGGCGCGCGGGCGCGGCGCGGAATTTTATGGAGACGCCTACCTCGCCAGCGATCGCTGGGTCCGCACCACCGGCATTCCGCAGAAGGCGAAACAGTGGGAGTCGCAGCAGAGCCCTGAGTTCGGCGCGCTGATCCGCGCGTTTGCGGGCGGCCTCAACGCGTGGGCGGCGAAGAACCCGGACCAGCTCAGTGCCGCGGCCAGGCGTGTGCTGCCGCTGACCGCTGAGGATGTCTACGCGCACGGGCTGCGCATCATCGACGTTGCTCGCCCGCACGCGCCGCGCGAAGTGGGTCTGGTTCGTGACCGGTGTGCCGATGGTCTGGATGTATATCATGAGCAGTTGGGCGCTGTTGCGGTTCGTCGGCAAACCTTTCGAGCCGTGGCTGAGCGATCAGAAGA
>CALMQI010000250.1 GCA_937871935.1 uncultured Burkholderiales bacterium | reverse complement strand
CCCGCAGTGCCTGTGCCGCCATCGGCGCATCGCCGCAGGCAATCAGGTGCCGGCACGCGGCGGCAAGGTTGTCGAGCTCGATGCAGGCCTGCGCGATCGCCCGCTCGGGCCCGAGCTCTGCGAAATGCCTGGCGTGGCGCAGCGCCGCGGCCGCCGCGGCCGCCGGCCCGCTGCCGGGGTATCGACCCACGGTCCGCAGGTGTTCGGCGGCATAGGCGCGCAGGCTCTGCAGCAGATCGAACCGGTTGGCCGCCGTCCGTCGCACCAGGCTCTTGTCGACCAGCCCCTGCACAACGTCGAGCGTCGTGGGCCCGTCATCGCTGGCCGGCCAGTCGAGCACGGCGTCGGCCGATTCGAGCGTGAAGCCGCCGACGAAGACCGACGTCTGCGCGAGAGCGGACTTCTCGGGTTCGCTCAGCAAGTCCCACGACCAGTCGAACGCCGCGCGCAACGTGGCCTGCCGGTCGCGCCGCCCGCTGCGCGCCAGCAGCAAGCTGAAGCGCTCGTGCATGCGCGCGAGCATCGCGCGCGGCGTCATCACCGGCGCGCGCGCTGCCGCCAGCTCGATTGCCAGCGGCAGGCCGTCGAGCATGCCGACGAGCTGCTCCACCGCGGCGCGGTCGGCTACGCCTGGCGTCGAATCGGCCTGCGCGGCCCGCGCCCGCAGCTCGAACAGCACCGCCGCGTCGGCGATCGGCAGCGGATCGAGCGCCATCGCCACCTCGCCCACCACGCCGAGCCGTTCGCGCGAGGTGACCATAAAGACCGCGGCGGGCGCCCGGTCGAGCCAGCCGCCCACGGTCTGCTCGGCCAGACCGGCCACCTGCTCGAAGTTGTCGAGCAGCACCAGGCAGCGGCCGCGGCCCTCGATCGCGCGCGCGATCTGCAGCGTGGCGTCGGCGCGGCCGAGCGCCATGCCCAGGCCCTGCGCCACGCAGCGCAGCGCGCCGTCGAGGTCGCGCGCGGTCGACAGGTCGCAGAACCACACGCCACCGGGAAAGTCGCCCAGCCACGTCCAGCCAAAGCGCGTGGCCAGCCGCGTCTTGCCGCTGCCGCCCATGCCGAGCAGCGAGATCAGCCGCGCGCCCGATCGCAGGCGACGGTCGAGTTCGGCCAGCGACTCCACCCGGTCGACGAACGCATCGCGCTCGGCCGCCAGGTTGTGCGGGGCCTGCTTCAGCGGCACCCACACCTCACCCTGGCGAACGACCCGGTAGGCCTTGTCCGAATCGGTGGGCGGCGACAGCGGCGTGGGCCCGCCGGCCACCTGGAACAGCTCGATCGGCTCGGCCAGCCCCTTAAGCCGCCAGTGCCCGTGCGGCTGGACGCGCGTATCGCCCTCGGGCAACGCGCGCCGGGCCGCGGCCGTCAACACGAGCTGCCCGCCCGCGACCACCGACATCACCCGCGCCACCGTGGCCTTGGCCACCCCGTCGATCTCGAGCGGCTTGGCACCGCGGGCCACGTCGGCCGGCGCGTTGTGGCGCATCGTGACGGGGCCGAAGTGCACGCCGGTACGCACCGGCAGCGACGGTACCAGCGCGCCGAGTGCCTGCTGATACGCCAGCCCGTAGCCCACGGCGTCGGCCACGTCGTCGAACAGCAGCAGCATGCCGTCGGTCTTGTCGATCTCGCGGCCCCGCCAGGCGGGCAGCAGATCACGCGCCAGCCGATCGTGCGCGGCCCACAGCGACGAGGTCGCCGCATCGCCCAGCAACTCGGCGAGCCGGGTGCTGTCGACCGCATCGGTGAGCAGTAGCGCCTTGAATTCACTCATGCCGTGCGCCGCGCGGGGATGAAGGCGGAAGGACAGTGTGCAACAGCTTGGGCTCGGCAGGAGACTGCCGCCGCGCCGGACGCATCACATGCGGGTAGGCACCGACGGCGTCCGTGGAGTGCGGTGCTACCGTTTCGCGCCTGCGCGCCTGCCGACGCGAACATGGAGACCGCACGATGACCACCCGCCCGGGCAGCCTGTTTGCCGCCCTGCTGTTCGCCGCCAGCCTGTGCCATGCGCGGGCGGGTGCCCTTCTCAACGGGGTGACCGACGGCGGCAGGAAGCTGCAGTAGCCGGCCGCCCGCACAACCGCCAGCCATCCGGGCACGCCGTGTCGGCAGCGAAGTCCATCGCCGTCTTCATCGACGGCACGGGCAACTCGGCGCACGACGAGAGCGCCGAGCACAGCAACGTCGTCAAGCTGTTCAACGCGTGCGCCCTGCCCGCCCCCGACAAGCACTACTTCTCCGGCGTGGGCGCGCTTGGGCCGCCGCCCGACCGCGACTCGGCCTTTGCGGCAGCCAGGAAGCGCATCCAGGCGAGGCTGCAGTTCGCCGACTCGCTGGTGGGCGGCGCGGCAGGGCTCGGCCTGGCACGCCGCATCAAGCAGGCCTACGCGTTTGTCTGCGACCGCTATCGCACCGGCGACTCGATCTATCTGTTCGGCTTCAGCCGCGGCGCGTACGCCGCGCGCTCGCTGGCCGGCTTTGTCAACCTGGTGGGCCTGCTGCTGCACGACAAGCTCGATTTCGTGGAGACCGCGTTCACGCTCTACCAGATGGGCATCGCCGGCAAGCGCACCGACTTTCGCCACTACCTGCTCGAGGTAACGGGCAAGCGCGTGCAGGACGGCAACGAGCGCGGCGAAGACAGCCTGCCGATCTACTTCATCGGCGTCTGGGACACCGTGTGCAGCCTCGGCCTGCCGCGCGCAGCGGCCGCGCTGACGAACCCGTTCACCGACTACCACATGGTGGCGCTGCCGCCGAACGTGACCTATGCGCGCCACGCACTCGCGCTGCACGAGCCGCGCCGCGAATTCCCGCCGGTGCTCTGGGCCGGCACGGCCCACGGCGGGCAGGACCTGATCCAGTGCTTCTTTCCCGGTGCGCATGCCGACGTGGGCGGCGGCTACCTCGACACCTCGCGATCCGACGTGGCGCTCAGCTGGATGGCGCGGCACGCCGAGCAGTGCGGCCTGCCGCTGCACCACGCCTTTGCGCCGCTGACGCCTACCACCACGCACATCAATTGCGAACTCAAGGGCCTGTGGCGGCTGGCCGGGGGCGTGGATCGAGACCCGCTCTACACCGCCTGCAAACACCCGTTCCGCGCCCACGTATCGGCCCAGGTGGGCGTGAACTGGAGCCGCCAGCTGGCCCGGGGTGTACAGGCACGCCTGCAGCGGGCGGATGACTGGCGCGCGCAACAGGTCGCGAACGGCGCGTGGCCGCTCGAGCCCTGAGGAAACCCATGCCCAACGAGCGTCCCCCTGCCGTTGACCGACTGCGCACCCTGCCGAAGGCCGAGGTGCATGCCCATCTCGAAGGTTGCTTCGAGCCGGCCGTGCTGGAGCAATGGGCCACACAGGCGCGGGTGCCCATGCCCAGGCCCCGTGAGCACCTGCTCGAGTTCGAGGGGCTCGCAGACTTCTTGCACTTCCTCGACTGGGCCTGTGGTCTGGCGTCGACGCGGGAGCGCCTGGCCGAGCTGAGCTACGGCTACAGCCGGCGCCTGGCCGACGGTGGTGCGGGCTACGCCGACGTGATCGTCAATCCGACCCACTGGCGCGCGTGGCACGGCCGCCTGCCCGACATGATCGACGCGATCGATGCCGGCCTGAGCGCCGCAGAGCAAGACGGGCTGCCACCGGTGGGCCTGTGCGTCAGCCTGCTGCGCACGCAGTCTTCGGACGCTGCGATCGAGCTGGTCGACGCGCTCCTGGCATTGCGGCACCCGCGGGTCGTGGCCCTGTCCATCGATGGCAACGAGGCGGCCGCCGGTCGCACCGGCCCGCGCTTTGCCGAGGCGTTCCGCCGCGCGGGTGCGGCGGGACTACGCCGCACCGTGCATGCGGGCGAATCGAGCGGCCCGCAGGGCGTGCGCGATGCCATCGAACTGCTCGGCGCCGATCGCATCGACCACGGTGTGCGCGCCATCGAGGACCCTGACCTCGTGGGGCTGCTGGTCGATCGGCAGATCCCCCTGGGTGTGTGCCCGACCTCCAACCTCAAGCTGGGTGTCTACCCCGCCATAGAGGACCACCCGATCGACCGGCTGCGCCGCGCCGGCGTCGTGGTGTCCGTCAACACCGACGATCCGGTCTTGCTCGGCGCCAGCCTGGTGGGCGAGTACGCGTTGTGCAGCCAGGCGTTCGGCTGGTCGGACGATGTGCTTCGCACGCTGGCGCGCAATTCGATCGATGCGAGCTTCGCCAACGCGGATGTCAAGGCGAGGCTGGCCCAGGCGCTGTCGAGTTGGTAGGGCGCCACGAAAACTGCCGCGGCTGGTCACTCCAGTTTTCCAGCGGTGCGCCGCCGCTGCGTCGCTCGCCACGTCAAAAGTGAACGGCGCCATGCGCGGCCCTGTGCTTGAATTGGGCCGCTTCCTTCGCATGGCCTTGCTGTGGAGTTGCGATGATCCTTCGGCGTCGACTGGTCGGTGGCTTGCTGGGGTCTGCGTTCACCGGTGTCATGGCGCCAGGGACCGTCGGCGCACAGCGCCCCCCGGCCCTGCGACGGATCGGCTATCTGCAGACCGACCAGGGAACCCCGGGCGGCTTTTATGACGTGTTGCGCGACGGGTTGCGCGAGCTGGGTTACCTTGAAGGACGCAGTCTGGTCATCGAGCGTCGATCCGGCGAGTTGGCGGCGCTGCCCGCCCTGGCCACCGAGCTGGTCCGGCTCGGCGTGGAGGTCATCGTCACGCTCGGCCCGGCCGCGGTGGCCGCGCGCAGCGCCAGCCAGACCATTCCGATCGTGTTCTCGTACAGCGGGGATCCCGTTCAAGCCGGGTTCACCAGCAGCCTGGGCAGGCCGGACGGCAACATGACCGGCATCACCTGGCTCGCGTTCGACCTCGTGGGCAAACGCATCGAGCTCCTGAAGGAGGCCGCGCCGAAGCTGTCGCGCCTGGCCGTGCTGGCCAATCCCTCCCATCCCGGCGAGCAGCGCGAACTGGCCGAGACAGAGCAGGCCGCGCGCGCAGTCGGAGCCACGGTGCAGTACTACCAGGTTAGAACCGTCACCGACTTTCCCGCGGCTTTCGAAGCCTGTGTCAGGAACCACGCCAACGCGCTGGTCGTGTTTCCCGAGGGTGTGACGATGGCGCACCGCAGCCAGACGGCGCAGTTTGCAGTCACGCATCAATTGCCCAGCATCTTCGGTTGGCGCGAGTACGTGGAGGCGGGCGGCCTCATGGCGTATGGGCCCAATCGCCTGCAGACCGCGATGCAGCTGAGCGTCTACGTGGACAAGATTCTCCGAGGCGCCAAGCCTGCCGATCTGCCCGTCGAGCAACCCACCAAGTTCGAGCTGGTCGTCAACCAGAAGACCGCCAAGGCGCTCGGGCTCACCTTGGCGCCGTCACTGCTGCTGCGGGCGGATCAAGTCATAGCCGCATGACCGCCACGTCGAGCCCGGCCTTTGGCGGCGCGGCCCTCTCAATCCGGCTCGAACCCGCGCTCCGTGAAGTGCTGGCGCGCTAGGTCGATGCCCGTGACTTGCCGCACTTCCGCGCGCAGGCCTTCGCGCAGCGCCACCAGCGGTGCCGCCTGCGCTCGCGCGGTGCGCGTGGCGGCGACGGCGAGCATCGCGCGCCAGGCCAGGGTTTCCGCCAGCGCCTGCTTCTGCGCATCGGGGCGCGTGGCCAGCGCGCTGCGCCGCAACTCGCGGCGCCATTGACGCGACACGGCGACGATTTCCGTGGGCGACGCGACGCCGCCGCCATAACTTTCCCAGGCCATCACCAGATACACCCCCATCACATCGCCCAGGTTGGTCGGCGAGCGGCCGTACAGGCGCAGCAGAGTGTCGAACTGCCCCTTGTAGTTGGCCAAGCGCAGATTCGTCTCGAGCTGAGGCCGCCACAGCCCGCGGTTGCGCCGCGCCAGGTCATTGACGATGTCGCGCTCCACCTTCTGGCTCACCGCTGTGGAGGGCTTGAACACCAGGTTACGGGCAGGCGGCCGCGCGGTGCGGCGGCATTGGCCATCGGCCGGATGTTTGGTGCAGTACGCCTTCAACTTGGGCGACACGGGCGTCGACACGCGCGCGGTGATCGCACCGCGGGCGGTGGCCGGTGCCGGACGCGAGGCCGACAGCACCGATGGGTCGATGCCGATCGAGGTCGTGCCCAGGCCCAGGTCCAGATCCATCGTGGGCGCAGGGCTCCACTGCGCCTGCGCGACGGATGCCGCCAATGCCAGCTGCAGAGTCAAGGCAAGACGCCGGATGTGCATGTCGAACATCGTGTCACATCGACAACAGCGCGCGTAAACAGGCGCAACGCGCGACCGGTATTCGCCTGAACCCGGAGTGCGGCGGGATTCCATGACCGCGCTGCAAGCGCTGATCAGCCGTCGCAATCACGAGACGCGCGGTCAGCGGGTGGCGATCGGCCCCTGCGGCACCTACCCCGGCACCCTCACCGCCGCCGCCACATCCAACGCCCCCTCGCCCCGCGCGATCCCCTCATCGAGCAACTTCGCCAGCGCCGGCACCATCGCCAGCGTCTGCCCGCCGCGGGCGGCTTCTTCGACCATCAAACGCAAGTCCTTGCGCGCCATCGACATCTCGAACGACGGCGGGCTGTACTGCCCGCTGCTGATGCGCTTGGCGCGCTGCGGCAGCGTCTGGCCGGGGTTGAAGTGGTCGAACAGGGTGAACGCGTCTTTCATGTCGATGCCCACGGCGGCGGTCGGCGACCCACGTCGCCCAGCATGCCCAGGTTGCTCAGCAGCGTGAGGTTGCCGAAGAGCTTGAAAAGGGGACGCTTGATGAGGCTGCAGGTCTCATCAAACCCGAAGGGCTGAGCCACGCAGCGGCGAAGGCGGACCTTTCGCGCGAAGCGCAAGGCCGCCGGGGGATCGACAGAGCAGCATCAGACCGGTGCCCTCGGCACCGTTGACCGCTCAAGCACTGCCTTTGCACGCTTGAGTGCTAGGTACTCGAATCCATCGGTGAACTGGTCGTAGATCGGTCGCAGCAGGTCGTCAGCCTCTTCTTCGTGGCCCTGAGCCTGCGTCAATCGAGCGAGTTCGGTTGCGGCTTGCAAAGTGAACATTCTGGCGCCTTGCCGCTCCGCGATCTCCATCGCTTCACGGTAGCCATGCATCGCACCAGACTCATCACCCTTCGCTTCATCGAGGCGCGCGCGCAGGCATCGCAACTGGGCGTCGTGGTAGTGCTCGTCGGTCTCGCGCGATGTCGCCTCGCCGATTGCGACAAACTCTTCTGCCTCGCTGTTCGCGCCAACCTCGAGAAGGGTCTCCGCGGTCAGCGCCGCGGTAGGTGTGGTGAACATGCGGCCCGCAGACATGGCCCACAACGGAACGCTCTCACGCGCAAGCCTCATGCCCTCGTCCAGACAGTTGGTCTGTATGCAGAGTCGGCCCAATCCCCAGCGGCCCGCAGCAATCCAAGGCAACATGTTGTACCGCTCGGCGAGCTCAAGCCCGTAAGTCAGAGCCTGTTTCATGCATACAACGTCACCCCTGAGTTCGGCCATCCAATTCACGTAGGCAATCGCCCAGAGCCGGCTCATAAGGTGTTGCCGTTGCTCTGCAATCTCCAGTGCCTCTGACACACATGCCTGCGCGGAGTCCAGCCTGCCAGAGTTTCGCCGTATCAGACTCAGGTGCATCAGCAGAACTACCTGCGGATCTCCGCCTGCCACTACCTGCCGTTCTTCGTCCTTGACGTCCTCCAACTGCCGGCGGGCGCCCTGCAGATCCACCTCGGCAGCGGCCAACTCGCCGAGCGACAGCTTCGCGAAGCCCATGCGAATCAGGACACTCACACGGCTCATGGGCGACATGCGCTCGAACTGCTTTGCCCTGAGCGTCTCCAGCATGGACACCACTTCTCGGTAGCGCGCCGCCGAGTTCAATGAGTCTGCAATTCCACCATAGGCGTGCCCCTGGGCATCGGGCAGGTCGAGCGCATCGGCGATCTCGCGCGCACGCGCGAAGTTCACGGCCACGCGGCTGGATGCATAGCCTTCCAGCTGAACGGCAGCATGACCTAGCCATATGCACACGCCTAGCTCCTCGCCGACAAGTGCATCCCTGTCAGGCATGCCACGCAGCGTGGCTATCGCGGCCTCGTAGTGCGACACGGCCTCGCGCAGCGCCGAGCGCGCCATGGCCGCGTCGCCGGCCATGCGCCAACACTTAAGCGCTGCGCTCGCGTGGCCACCTTCCTGATGGTGGTAAGCCATCAACTCGGGCGGGCTACCCTCACCCGCGGCCGCTCGCCGCTCCAGTGCGTCGGCCACCTGCTGATGACGCAGTGCCCGCTGACTCTTCACCATGCTGGCATACGCGGTATCGCGGACCAATGCGTGCTTGAAGCTGTAGCCCACATTGGGCGGCGTACCTCGCCTGAACACCAACTCCGAGTCCACCAGAGCGTTCATGGCCATATCCAGACTGGTTGGCGCCAGTGTCGTGAGCACATCTGCGAGCAACCCATGTGTGAAATCGCGCCCGATCACTGCACCAACTTGAGCTACCTCCTTCACTGACGAGAGCTGATCCAGGCGGGCCATCAACAGGTCTTGAAGCGTCGCCGGAATGGACAGTTTGGTGAGTGCGCCGCGCAGTCGATACCCTGACGGAGCCTCCTCAAGCAACCCAGACTGCAGTACCGTGCGCGTAAGCTCCTCGACAAAGAGGGGCACACCGTCCGTCTTCGCGCTAATTTCGTTGACCACCTCTCGCGGCAAGTCCTTGCCACCGACCACCGCACGGATCAACGCCTCGCACTGCGCAGGAAGCAGTCGGGCCAGAACAATGGCGCGCACCTGCTCGGGTACTAACCACGTCGCTTGGTACTCAGGGCGGCTGGTAACCAGCAGCATCAGTCTTCGGTCGGCCACCAGCCGAGCAGCACGTGCGATCAACTCCTCGGTGCTGGGGTCGATCCAGTGTGCATCTTCCGCCAGACACAACACTGGCTGCTTGACAGTCGCCTCGGCGAGCAGATCGGTGAGTGCCTCCATCACAACTGTCTTTTCTTCCTGCGGTGAGCCACCGCCAGGCCGAGGGCGGCCGCCATCTGGCAGGCCCATCAGGCGAAGCAGACCGCCCACCTGGGTCGGTGTGAGCATGCGTGCCAGGTGCTCTAGCTTCTGCGCACGCAACTCGACACCGTCACCCACGTCCATGCCCGCGGCACGCTCGAGCTCTTGCACCACGGGGTAGAAGGCGCTGCTGGTGAAATAGGGGGAGCACTGCAACGAGAAGATCCCTGCAGCTTCAACGGCGACCTGGTCGCGCAAGGCTTGGCACATGCGCGACTTGCCGATGCCGGCCTCGCCCCCAAGCAGCACCACAGCACCCACTCCGCCGCGCGTGTCTTCCCAGCTCTGCAGCAGCTGCGCCAGCTCACCCTCGCGCCCCACCAAGCCGTGGGTCGAACGCCCGCGTTGCGCCTCGAAGCGTGACTGCACACCCTGCTGTCCTTGCACGCGCCAGGCGCGCACAGGCACGGCAAAACCCTTTAGCTCCAACGCGTTCAGCTCGTCGAGCTTGAATGACTCGCCCACCAGCTGGCGGGTCTCGTCTGCGATGATGATCTCGCCCGGTTTCGCCTGCGACTGCAGGCGAGCGGCGAGATTCGGCGTTTCGCCGCTGGCGGAGCGCTCCGCCGCCGCCGTACCTGCACCGATCTCACCGACCACCACCCGCCCGGTCGCGATGCCAATGCGGGTCTGAAGCGGCGTATCGCCAGACGAGTGCTGCGCCAGCTTGGTCAACACATTCAGCGCAGCTCGCACAGCACGCTCCGCGTCGTCTTCATGGGCCCTTGGGTAGCCAAAGTACACGAGCACACCGTCACCCAGGAACTGCGCCACGCGCCCGTCAAACGGCTCGACCGCCGACGTCACCACGCCGTGGTAACTGCGGATGAGTTCCTGCAGATCTTCCGGGTCCAGCTGCCGAGACAACGCGGTGCTGCCCACAAGATCGCAGAACATAACGGTGAGCTGCCGACGCTCTGCCGTAAAGCCATGTACTGGCGGCACCGGCGAAGGCGCAGATGCCGGGGCGGCGCCACCGGACGCCATAGCGGCAATGGCAGCCAACAGACGCTTGCGATCGCCTAGTGCCGTGACGCCCAGTTCTTTGAGGTCCTCACCGCTCATGCCGAGGAGCATCTCGGCGTCGATGCGATGCTCGCGAAATGCAGATGAGTAGTTGTCCAACCCCAGCGACCGCAGCCAAGCATCGATATCCATCGTCACCTCGACTAGCGCGGCGTCACGGGTGCGCGCGGCGAACAGGTTAGTTCTCCGCGGCCTGAACCCCATTCTTGCCGAGGGTATCGGCAGTGTCTACGGCTTCCTCGCTCGGCGAGTACTTGAGTCAACCAACGCGCAACTCCGAGGCGCTTGTTAGGGTCGCTAGGTGCAGATGGCCGTCGACCCTACCCCGGCACCCGCACCGCCGCCGCCACATCCAACGCCCCCTCGCCCCGCGCAATCCCCGCATCCAGCAACGCCGCCAGCGCCGGCACCATCGCCAGCGTCTGCCCGCCGCGGGCGGCTTCTTCGACCATCAAACGCAAGTCCTTGCGCGCCATCGACATCTCGAACGA
>CALMQI010000249.1 GCA_937871935.1 uncultured Burkholderiales bacterium | reverse complement strand
CGACCAGCTGCAGGGCTACAAATTCGACGAGATCTTTCCGGGGTCACGCATCGTCGACATCCATGAGTTCTTGGTCGAGAAGGGAGTCTCGCTGCCCGGGAGTGAGACCTATCTGTACCACGACCCCTGCCACACCCCCATGAAGCAGCGCGACCCGATGCTCACCGTCAAGGCGCTGGTCGGCGAGGGGGTGGTCAAGAGCGAACGCTGCTGCGGCGAGAGCGGCACCTTTGGCGTGACGCGCCCGGACATCGCGACGCAGGTGCGGTTCCGCAAGGAAGAGGAGTTGCAGCGCTCCGAGCAGCTGCTGCGCGCCAGTGGCGCCTTGCCGGAACACGGCAACTTGAAGGTGCTGACGTCCTGCCCGAGCTGCCTGCAGGGCCTGTCGCGTTACCAGGGCGACCTGCAGACGGGGCTGCTCGAGGCCGACTACATCGTCGTCGAGCTGGCGCGCAAGATTCTGGGTGAGAGTTGGCTCGAGCAGTACGTGGAGCGCGCCAACAGTGGCGGTATCGAGCGGGTGCTGGTCTGACGAGCTAACGGGCCGCCAGCGCGCCGAAGCCGGTACCCATGGGCTGGGTGTCGGCAAAGCCGCTCGGGGTCTGGCTCGACTTGTCGTTGGCTTCCAGCTGTTGCATCAGGTCGGCCTTGGCCCGCACCTGGGCCGCCTTGGCTTCGGCTGCCGCAGCCGCCGCCCTTGACGAGGCCGACGCCGCCTGAACGGCGCCGTTGCGCTTGCTGTCGATCAGCTCCTGCTGCAGCGACTCCACCTGCGCGCGGGCCTCGAGCAGCTGGGTATTGGCTCGCACGCGGGCCTGCTCGCTCTGGTCCATGCGGCCGTTCAGCAGGGCCATCTCGCGGCGAAAGTGCGCCATCGTCGGCAGCAAGGCCAGCACGGCGCCGGCCACGACGGCGGCAAAGACGATAAGAACGGTGATCAGGCTGGACATGACGCGCTCCGTGCGACGGGTTGTTGGTATGGAAACAGACGTGACCATAGCCTGAGCCCGCATGCTGGCCATGCGAACAAATCCGCGTACGCGGCTGCATCCGCTCGTGCACCATCGAGAACGGGGGGCCGCCGGCAAGACCGCATGCGCAGCACAGGCCCTGCGAGCCGTGCACAAGTAGGCGCCGGTGCGCCGTTACACTGGCTGCCCTGTCATGGCCTGTGCTGCACCCACCATGTCGAACCGCTCAACTCAAGAGACTCCGCCGAACCCGGCCTCGATCACGCTGCATCAGGCGTCGCGGGTGCTGGAAATCGGCTTCGACGACGGCGCCGTCTTCAAGTTGCCGTTCGAACTGCTGCGTGTGTATTCGCCGTCGGCCGAGGTGCAGGGGCATGGCCCGGGGCAAGAGGTGCTGCAGACCGGCAAGCGCGACGTGCAGATCGTCGACGTGGCCACTGTCGGGCACTATGCGTTGCAGCCGCGCTTCTCCGACGGGCACGAGTCCGGCATCTTCAGCTGGAGTTATCTGTACGACCTGGGCACCAAGCAGGCCGACTACTGGGCCCGCTACGAGGCGCGCCTCCAACAGGCCGGCGCCGACCGCGACCGGCCGATGACGCCGCAGGCCAGCGGCGGCTGCGCGCACCACTGACTTTCGTCGACATCATGGCCGGCACGCAATTCGGCTACCAGACGGTCGACGAGAAGGAAAAGGCGCAACGCGTGCGCGGCGTCTTCGATTCGGTGGCCGGCAAGTACGACCTGATGAACGACTTGATGTCGCTGGGGCTACATCGGGTGTGGAAGGCGTACGCCATTGCAGTCGCGGCGCCGAAGGCCGGCGACCGGGTGCTCGACGTGGCGGGCGGCACGGGCGACCTGGCCCTGGCCCTCGCGCGCAAGGTCGGCCCCACGGGCATGGTCGTGCATACCGACATCAATCAAGCCATGCTGCGCGCCGGCCGCGAGCGGGTGATCGACGAGGGCTGGATCCTGCCGACGGCGCTGTGCGATGCCGAACAACTGCCCTTCGCGAGCGGTTCGTTCGACTTGGTCACCGTGGCCTTCGGGCTGCGCAACATGACGCACAAGGAGCGTGCGCTTGGCGAGATGGCACGAGTGCTGCGCCCGGGGGGCCGGTTGCTGGTGCTGGAGTTCTCCAAAGTGGCCGAACCGCTGCGCGGCACCTACGACTGGTATTCCTTCCAGGTGTTGCCGCGCCTGGGGCAGTTGGTGGCCGGTGACGGGGAGAGTTATCGCTATCTGGCCGAGTCCATCCGCGTTCACCCGGATCAAGACACGCTCAAGTCGATGATGAAGGGTGCAGGCTTCGGCCACGTGGACGTGCACAACCTGAGCGCCGGGGTGGTGGCCTTGCACGTCGGGCTGCGCTGCTGACCCGTTAGCCCGGACCGTGCGCGCGCTGGATGGACGACCAGCATGACGCGCCGATGACAGACGCGACAAGCGTCTGTGAAGACCCCGAGGCTAGGGGGATGGTGCACAAACCCCCCGAGTGCAGGGTTGTTGCCGCCAACCGGCTCCCGAGAATCGGCGCCTCAGGTCGAAAGAGCCCTTGCTGGAGCGCCAGCACCTCGTTTCGGCCTCGCATCCAAGCGATCAAAGGCATCCATGTTCCGGGTCTTTCCCAGCAGGGCATCTTCAGGGGTCGTCTACGAGGCGTTGCTCGACGGCATTCTGGGTTTCGTTGCAGTGCTCGCCGCGGCGCTGACCCTGGGTGTCCTGCCAGGCAAGTGGCTCACTGCCGACCTGCTGGCGGTGCTGAGCGATGGGCAGGCGATGTTGACCGCCCTCTGCTTCGCGGTCGTGATGGCGCTGCTTCAGTCGTGCATCGGCATGTACCGCCAGCGCATGGCGCTGAGCTCGACTGCCTTGCGGCTGAGCACCGTGGTGGTGTTGGGCGGCTATGGCACCTATCTCGCCTTGAAGGAGTTCAGCCTTCACCCCCACCCAGGCCCTCTGGTGGCCACGGCGACCATCTACTTCGTGCTGGCGATCCTGCTGCTGCGTGGCCTCGCCCAGGTCGTGCACAGGCAGGTGGGAGTGCCCCGCGTCCTGATCGTGGGCACCGGCGCCGAAGCCCAGGGCGTGCTGAACGACATGCGGGCCGACGGCCGCCACCTGCGCGAGGTGGTGGGGTTCTTTCCGACCTCTTTCGACGGCGAGTCGTCTGTCGACGGCGCGCCGGTGTTCGAGCGGACGCGTCCGCTGCAAGACGTGGTGGAGAAGTACGGCGTCCACGAGATCGTGGTTGCCGTGCGCGAGCAGCGCGGTGGCGGCATGCCGATGGACCAGCTGCTGACCTGCCGCACGCGTGGCACCAAGATCCTCGACATGGCAGCGTTCTACGAACGTTCGCATGCGCAGGTGCCGGTCGACAGTCTGAAAGCAAGCTGGCTGGTCTACGGCGAGGGCTTCGTCCAAGGCCCCATCAGGCGGTTCGCCAAGCGGACGTTCGACATCCTGTCATCGATGCTGTTACTGGTGATCGCGTCCCCGATCATGTTGCTCACCGCCGTGGCTATCAAGCTCGATAGCCGCGGGCCGCTGCTGTACCGCCAGGAGAGAGTGGGACTGGGCGGCACCAAGTTCCAATGCGTCAAGTTCCGCAGCATGCGCACCGATGCCGAGAGCGACGGAGTCGCCCGCTGGGCGTCGAAGAACGACAACCGGGTGACCCGTGTGGGCGCCATCCTGCGCAAGACACGCATCGACGAGTTGCCGCAACTCATCAGTGTGCTGAGCGGCAAGATGAGCATTGTCGGCCCACGACCGGAGCGGCCGGAGTTCGTGGCGAAGCTGCGCGAGGAAATCCCGTTCTACGACCTGCGCCACGGCGTGAAGCCCGGTGTCACGGGCTGGGCGCAGGTGCGCTACACCTACGGCGCGTCGGTCGAAGATGCGCGCAAGAAGCACCAGTTCGACCTGTACTACCTGAAGAACAACTCGGTCTGGCTCGATCTGCAGATTCTGGTCGAGACGGTCACGGTGGTGCTGTTTCGGGAAGGTGCGCACTGAAGGCGCATTGAAGGCCCGCTGCGGCGAGCCGCCTCTCGGCTCAAGCTGCCCGCGCATGCCGACGACTCCTGCACACCGAAGATAGGGGGCGCTCTCGATCCGGGAGCATCGTCGCCCGTATCATTGCATCTCGATACGGATCGGCTCCCGCGGCTGCCGCGGCAGCTCCACATTTCCGCCGGAGACCATAGATGAACTCAGTTCAACGGTTCCTTCATGCAGCTGTTGCAGTCCTGCTGACCGCCACGCTGATGGCATGCGGAACCACAGCCGGGTCGCTTCCGCCTGCTCCCGTGTTGGCAGGCGTCACGGACTACAGCTACGTCGTGGGTGCCGGGGATTCATTAAACATCCAAGTGGCCCGGAACCCCGAACTGTCGATCACCGTACCTGTGCGACCCGATGGCAAGCTCTCGACGCCGTTGGTCGAAGATCTCGTAGTTCAGGGCAAGACGCCGATCCAGATTGCTCGGGAGATCGAAGCCAAGCTTGCCAAGTATGTGCGCGATCCTCAGGTGACGGTGATTGTCCAGACCTACGTGGGGCCGTACAGCGAGCAGATTCGCGTGATCGGCGAAGCGGCCAAGCCGCAGGCGCTGCCCTTCAAGCAACGCATGACCCTGCTGGACGTGATGATCGCCGTGGGCGGCCTGACGGACTTTGCGGCGGGCAATCGCGCGATCATCCAGCGCACGTCGGAAGGCAACAAGCAATACAGCGTTCGCGTGCAGGATCTCGTCAAAGGCGGTGACATCAGCGCGAACGTCGAGATGCGCCCGGGCGACGTGCTGATAATTCCGCAGAGCTACTTCTGACGCGATTGCTAGTCCGCCAGTCTTGGTGAACCCAAATCGCAGAAGCGTCCATGATCGCGCAGATTGAACAGATCGTCTCGCTGGGCTGGTCGGCTTGGCGCTACCGCTGGTTGGCCGTGATCACCGCATGGCTCGTGGGCTTGGCATCCATGGTCGCGGTGTTTTCGATCCCCAATCAGTACGAGGCGTCCGCTCGGATCTATGTGGACACTCAATCGATCCTCCGGCCGCTGATGTCTGGGTTGACGGTGCAGCCCAATGTGGAGCAGCAGGTGGCGATGCTCGGGCGCACGTTGATCACGCGCGCCAATGTCGAGAAGGTTGCTGCCATGGCGGGTCTCGACCTCTCGGATGGCAAGGTGTCCAAATCAGAGCGGCGGCTCGATGAGGTGACGAAGGCGCTCCAAATCCAGAGCGTGGGCCGTGACAACTTCTATCTGCTCTCCTACCGCGACAAGAACCCGGAGCAGGCCAAGAAGGTTGTTGACTCCATCGTGTCGGTGTTCGTTCAATCGAGCGTCGGCGCTTCGCGCAAGGACGGCGACTCTGCAAGGGCGTTCATCGACGAACAGATCAAGACCTATCAGGCGAAGTTGGAGGATGCGGAAGCGCGACTGAAGGAGTTCCGGATTCGGAACATCGACGCCCAGAACATCGAAGGCAAGGATGCATCGTCCCGAATCGCGGAGTTGACGGCGCAACTCGACGCCGCAAAGCTGCAGATGCGTGAAGCCGAACAGTCCCGAGAAGCAGCCAAGGCCTCGCTGGAGGCGGAGAAGGGAGCACAGTCGGACACCGTGGTGCAAAGCCTGCTGCAGGAGTCCGCACTGGCCGGGAGTGCCGCAACGCCTGAGTTGGACGCGCGCATCGAGGTGCAGCAAAAGAACCTCGATGCGATGCTGCAGCGCTTTACTGACCAGCACCCCGACGTGCTTGCTGCTCGTCGCGTAGTCGCCGAACTCGAAGAGAAGCGGCGCAAGGTGCAAGAGGGCATTCGGCGCCAGGCTGCCGCTCTGCCGCCGCCACCGAAGGCAGGGAACAGCAGCCTTGCCTATCAGGAGCTCTCGCGTATGCTGGCCGTGTCGGACGTGCAACTCGCGGCGGCGCGTGCGCGCGTGGACGAGTACAGCAGCCGCCTGTCGCAGGCGAGAGCGAAGCTCAAAGACGCGCCGAAGATCGAGGCCGAAGCGGCGCAACTGAACCGTGACTACGCGATCCACAAGAAGGCCTATGAAGAGCTGGCTTCGCGGCGCGAATCGGCGACCATGTACGAGAAGCTTGACGACGCTGCGGGGCTGGCGGAGTTCCGAGTCATTGAACCGGCGCGTGTGCCGCTACGGCCTTCGACGCCGAACCGGCCGCTGCTCATCTTGGCTTCATTAGCAGCGGCGCTCGGGACTGGGTTGGCAGCTGCATTCCTGAAGGCTCAGATGCTTCCGGTCTTTCACAGACCGTCCGACTTGCACGCCAAGTTGGGGCTGCCGTTGCTTGGTGCCGTAGCGGCCCTCAGGACCGAAGCCGATACCCGGCGGGCACGCTGGGAGGTTGCACGCTTGACGGCCGCATCGGGAAGTCTAGTGGTCTTGTTTGCGGTGGGCTTCCTGATCACAGCGGTACTGCGTGGTGCTTGAGGCCTGAGACATGTCCACATTGATCGAACAGGCGATGCAGCGGCTGGAGAGGCTGCGCGGTGCAGGAGTCAACTCACCGATGGCTGTGCCGCAGGAGCGGCGCCCAATCCGCTCGGCCGAGTCGGGGGCCGAGGGCCGTACTGCACCGCCCCCGACTGGGCTGACGTCTGCCAGCCGAACTTCGAAGGTGGTGGCGCTCAATGCGGAAGCCATGGCATTGGCGAGAGTGTTTCCGCCCGGTGCCGGGCCAGCCGCTCAGGCGAGCCAGTTTCGCATCATGAAACGCCCGTTGATCAAGAACGTCGCTGACCTTCGGCAGACGGGGCAGATGCGATCGAATCTGATCATGGTGACCAGTGCGCTGGCGGGAGAGGGCAAGAGCTTCACCGCAGCCAACCTGGCCATGAGCATGACCACGGAGCTCGACTACACGGTTCTGCTGGTCGACGCCGATATCGCGCGGCCGTCACTGGCGCGCATGCTGGGTTTCGAGCCGAACCAGGGCCTGCTGGACGTTCTGGAAGATAAGGCGGCGCTCCAGGACGTGCTTCTGAGCACCAATATCGACAAGCTCAGCGTGTTGCCCAGTGGCACACCTCGCCCGCGGGCGACCGAGCTGCTCGCCAGCGACAAGATGGGTGAGTTGGTTGAGGAGATGGCGTCCCGGTATCCGGACCGCATCATCATCTTCGACTCGCCGCCGCTGCTGTTGACCACGGAAGCCAGCGTACTGGCGTCGCAGATGGGGCAGATTGTCGTGGTCGTCAAGGCAGACGGCACGCCACAGGCCGCAGTGCAGCGAGCCCTCTCAAGCATCGCGTCGCACCCCGTCAAGATGATGGTGCTGAACCAGGTGCATGCCAAGATGATGCAGGGGCCGGGCTATGGCTACGGGTATTCGTATGGATACGGTAGTGAGTCCTAGTGGACGTGCTGGCGAGCTGGATGTCCCTGTGACCGGTGTCGTCTCAGACTGGGACCGCTGTGTTTCTGGCACAAGGCCGATTGCCCTTCGAGTCTCTGCAGCGTTGTTGAGCTTGTGCATGGTGCCGAGCGCTCTACCTCAAGAGTCGGGGACCGGTCGAACGCCCGTCTGGAGGCTCGGAGCCTTTGTGTCGGCGTCGGCGACAGACAATGCTTTCATCTCGTCCACGGATCCTCAGTCGAGTATCGGCACAGAGTTCGGGTTTGATGTCGGAGTCATCCTCCCGTATCGGCGTGTGCGCGGCTTTGCCGACTACACGCTCACCGGCTCTGCATCTCGCGTAGACGCAACCACATACAGACATCGTAACGATCTGCGCGCCGGTCTGAACGCAGAGGTGATCGAATCTCATGCGTTCCTGGATCTGGCGGCGACCTATGGTGTGCAGTTGGGCTCCGCATTTGGGTCGCCGGATCGATCGCTTCAGGTTCTGAACGAAAACCGGCTCGATACCGGGACGATCAGTGTTTCGCCATCTTTGAAGACTCGATTGGGGGAGTCTGGCCGGGCCGAGGCTCGGGCCGTGGAATCGATCACCAAGTACCGTGGGTCAAGCACTGGTGACATACATTCGCAGGCAGGGACCCTTCTGTTCGATAGCGGTGTGCGGGCCAGGGCTCTCACATGGAAGGGCACGGCCTACGGTGCCATCTATGACCCCGAGGAGGGGCGCCGTACGACCGAGGCGTCGGTGCGTGGTGACGTTGGATGGGCTTTCGACGCGGAAACCGTTGTATCGGTGGTGGCCGGCCGTGAGGGCAATGATTTCGAAGCCAGTCGCCGCGTCTACAACGATTTATATGGCTTGAGCGTGGACTACCGGCCAAACGATAGAACCCGCTTGTATGCCGAGGGTCTGCATCGCTTCTTCGGCACAGGATACTCTGCCTCGCTGAGCTATCGGCTGCCGCACTTTGCGCTAATTGCCACCTCCAGTCGAAGTAACTCGAGGCCGGGTCTAGGACTGGAGAGCTCGAATGCGTTTGGCTACGGATCAGCTTACGACATTCTGTTTCTGCAGCTCTCGTCTGTCGAGCCCGACCCCGACCGCAGGCGTATCCTCGTGCAGGATCTCCTTACCACGAATGGCATCGACCCTACGCAGCAGGTGCTGCCGACGATCGTGACTTCGGGTGTGCTGTTGGTCCACGAGACCGCGGTCAGCGCAATCTGGACTGGCGTGCGCAACTCCATTACGTTCTCGTTCAACCAGGGGAGCAGACGTCGTCTCGGGCAATTGGTCAGCCTGCCGGTGAACGACGACTTTCGTACCGAGGATCGGATCGATCAGGTCGGGGCTCAGGCCACCTGGATGCGCAGGTTGACGCCCAACGACGACCTATCCGTGGCCCTGGCGTGGACTCGCGCCGAGGGTGACGTGACACTCCGATCATCGAACTCGCGGTCCGCGCAAGTTCATTGGTCTCGTAAGGTTGGTGCGCGGTCCGCGTTTGCGGTCACCGTGTCGCATGAATCGCTCGAGACTTCGGCCGAACCGAACTACAACGTCAACCTGCTCTCTTGTGAATACCGTGTCCGCTTCTAGCCTGAGGCTCTGACACGATGCCCGTTCAAGATCAGACTGCGGCCGCCCTGACCAATGCGCTGACGGTGGATGTGGAGGACTACTTCCAGGTCTCGGCATTCAGGGCCCATATTCCTCGACAGCAGTGGAACTCGCGCGAGTGCCGTGTTGAACACAATCTGAGCCGGATACTCGACATGCTGGAGCAGCATGGTTCGAAGGGGACGTTCTTCACCTTGGGTTGGCTCGCCGAGCGCTACCCCGCCATGATTCGTCGCATCGTCGATGGAGGGCACGAACTCGCAAGCCACGGCTATGGTCACGACCGAGTCACCGATCTTGTCGAGCAGACCTTCTTCGACGATGTTGACCGTGCCAAGAAGATCCTCGAAGACATCGGGGGCGCGCCGGTGCGTGGCTATCGCGCGCCGAGCTTCTCGATCGGACACGGCAACTTGTGGGCGTTTGACGTTCTCGCGCGTGCGGGCCATACATACAGCTCCAGCATCTTCCCGATCCGTCACGATCATTACGGCATGCCGGATGCACCGCGTTTTTTGCATGCACGATCGAGCGGCCTGCTGGAGATCCCGGCCACGACCATTCGCATGGGTGGCATGAACCTGCCGGCAAGCGGCGGTGGGTACTTCAGGTTGTTGCCGTACAGACTGTCGCGTTGGATGATCCGGCGCGTCAATGCCGTCGACCGGCAGCCGGCGGTCTTTTACTTCCATCCGTGGGAGATCGACCATGAACAGCCGCGCATTCCGGGCCTCAGTGCGAAGACCCGTTTCCGCCACTACGTGAATCTGCACCGAGTGGAGCCACGCCTGAACCGCTTGCTTGCCGACTTTTGTTGGGACCGCGTCGATCGAATCTTTCTCGACGAGCCGGTGCACTGATCGAGCGGCATGGTAAACATCCGGCGTTTGGATTCGACCGACGCTGCGGCAGCGGCGCGCTGGGACGTGTTTGTCTCGCAGCAGCCGCAGGCGACCTTTTTTCATCGCGCCGGCTGGCAGGCCATCCTGGAGCGCGTGTTCAACCACACCACGCACTACCTCTACGCCGAGCGCGACGGTGCCGTCGTGGGGGTGCTGCCACTAGCCCAGGTGAAGACGCTGCTGTTCGGCCATGCCCTGGTCAGCCTACCCTTTGCCGTGTATGCGGGGGTCGTGGCCGACGACGAGGCGACTGCAGCGGCACTGGAACAAGAAGCAGACCGCATCGGACGCGCGGTCGGTGCGCAGCACCTCGAGTTGCGGCAACTGTCTCGAAAGCACGCCGGCTGGCCGCGGCAGGACGTGTACGTCACCTTTCGCAAGCAACTGCTGCCCGACGAAGAGGCCAACATGCTGGCCATTCCGCGCAAGCAGAGGGCGATGGTGCGCAAGGGCATCAAGAACGGTCTCGTCTCCACCTACGACGAGGGCGTGGATCGCTTCTTTGCGCTGTTCGCCGACAACGTTCACCGGCACGGCACGCCAGCCCTGCCGAAGCGCTACTTCTCTGCGCTTCGCATTGCCTTCGGCAGCGATTGCGACGTGCTGACGATCGAATCGCCCGACGGCAAGCCTTTGTCGAGCGTATTGAGCTTCCACTTTCGCAACGAGATCCTGCCCTACTACGCCGGCGATGACGTGGCGGCCCGTGATCTGGCAGCCAACGACTTCAAGTATTGGGAGCTGATGCGCCGCGCGTGCGCGCGCGGTACGGAGATATTCGACTACGGGCGCAGCAAGCTGGGAACGGGGCCCTACTCGTTCAAGAAGAACTGGGGGTTCGAACCGCAGCCCCTTCACTACGAGTACCGCTTGTACAAGCGCGACAGCGTTCCTACCAACAACCCGTCGAATCCGAAGTACAGGTTGATGATCGAGGCCTGGCGCCGCTTGCCGCTGCCCGTGGCGAACTGGCTAGGGCCATTCGTCGTGCGTGGACTGGGTTGACATGGCCAGGATCCTGTTCCTAGTGCACCGCTTGCCCTACCCACCCAACAAGGGCGACAAGGTCCGCTCCTATCACCTGCTCAAGCACCTGGTGGCACGCCACGAGGTGCATCTGGGCACCTTTATTGACGATCCTGACGATGAAGTCCACTTGCCGGTGGTGCGCGGCTGGTGCGCGGGTCTTCACGTCGCCCGCCTCGACCCCCGAACGGCGCGACTCAAAAGCTTGATGGGTCTGCTCCGCCAGGAACCCCTCACGCTCGCCTACTACGCTGACAATTCGCTCCGTCACTGGGTCGGCGACGTGACCCAGCGACTGCACTTCGACGCGGCGATCGTGTTCTCTTCCGCGATGGTGCAGTATGTCTTGCCGCCGAAGATTCCCACACTCGTGGACTTCGTCGATGTGGACTCGGCCAAGTGGACGCAGTACGGCGCGGAGCATGGCTGGCCGCTGTCATGGCTGTATAGGCGTGAAGGCCGTGCGCTGCTCGAGTACGAACGGTCCGTGGTGCATCAGGCACAAGCCTCCTTCCTCGTCACAGACAAGGAGGTGGCACTCTTTGAATCCCTGGCGCCAGACTGCGTGGGTTTGGTGCACGCCTCCGGCAACGGTGTCGACGCGGAGTACTACTCCCCTGATACCCCCCACGCCACGCCGTTCAGCGCTGATGAGATCCCGATCGTCTTCACCGGGGCGATGGACTACAAGCCCAATGTCGATGCGGTGGAGTGGTTTGCGAAGGACATGCTGCCGGTACTGCGCCAGCGTTGGCCGCGGTTGTGCTTTCACGTGGTGGGCCGTAGCCCCACCGCCGCCGTGCAAGCGCTCACGGCGGAGGGGGTGAACGTAACAGGTACGGTGCCCGATGTGCGGCCCTTCCTGCAGCATGCCGCGGTGGTGGTGGCGCCTCTGCGGCTGGCGCGCGGCGTACAGAACAAGATCCTCGAGGCCATGGCCATGGCCCGCCCGGTGGTCGCTGCGGTGTCGTGCGCGGACGCGATCGACGCGGTACCCGGTCGGGACCTGCTTGCCGCAGCTACCGCCAATGACTTCGTGGCCAGTGTGAACGGCTTGCTTCAGGAGCCGCAGCGTGCCGCGGCCATCGGCCACGCCGCACGCGACTGCGTACTGGCCGGCTACAGTTGGGACGCTCGGCTGCGCGACCTGGATGCACGGTTGGACGCGGTGGTTTCGTCTTGAACGGAGCTGCATCGTGAGCAGCGACCCCCGCCCACTGATTGCCCATGTGGTGTACCGCTTCGATACCGGCGGCTTGGAGAACGGCGTTGTCAACCTGATCAATCGGCTGCCGGCATCGACCTTTCGTCACGCGGTGATCTCCCTCACCGAGGTGACCGAGTTCCGGCACCGCGTTGTGCCTTCGGACGTGGCGTATTGCGCGCTGAACAAGCGGCCCGGGCCGGGGTTCCGCCTGTTGCCGCGCATGTGGAACCAGTTGCGCCAGTTGCGGCCCGATGTAGTGCACACCCGCAACCTCGCCGCGCTGGAGATGCAGCCTGCCGCATGGGCTGCCAGGGTGCCCGTGCGCATTCACAGCGAGCATGGGCGCGACGTTGGCGACCTTGACGGTACCAACCGACGCTTGCAGCGACTGCGCCGCGCCTACTCGCCATTCGTACACCGCTACGTGGCGCTGTCGGGCGACCTGGAGCGCTACCTGACGGGCCCGGTGGGCATCGCCGGCCGGCGCGTTGAGCGCATTTGCAACGGCGTGGACGTCTCCCGCTTCCATCCGCGCCGGGATGCTCGGGACCTGATCTCTGAATGTCCTTTCGATGGTCGCGCCCAATGGTGGTTCGGCACGGTGGGCCGCATGCAGGAAGTCAAGGACCAGACGCTGCTGGCGCGTGCCTTCTGCCGGGCGCTCGAGATGCAGCCGTCCCTGAGAGATTTCGCACGGCTGGTGATGATCGGAGATGGCCCCCTTCGCCAGCAGGCGCGAGACGTCCTCCTCCGGGCAGGCGCGGCCGACCTGGCCTGGCTGCCCGGCGAGCGCCACGATGTGGCGGAAGTCATGCGCGCACTGGATGCCTTCGTGCTGCCCTCTCGGGCGGAAGGCATCTCCAATACCATCCTGGAGGCGATGGCCTCCGGACTACCCGTGATTGCCACGAATGTGGGGGGCAACGCCGAACTCGTGACAGACGACGTCACCGGCCTGCTCGTGCCGGCGCAAAATGTCGAGTTGCTGGCTCAGGCATTGGTGCGCATGGCTGGCGATCGCCAACAGGCCAGCGCGATGGGCCGGGCCGGGCGGCAAGAGGTGGAGCGCAGGTTCAGCCTGGAAGCCATGGTGTCCGCCTATCAACGGCTCTACGAAGGCGAACTTACAAAGCGGCGACGCGCGACACGGAGTTGATCAACATGTGCGGCATCACGGGCATCTTCGACACCCGAGGCAAGCGCGAGATCCAACGTGCTGTGTTGGAGCGCATGAATGATTCGCAGCATCACCGTGGGCCGGACGAAGGCAGCCTGCACGTGGAGCCGGGCCTCGGTTTCGGCCATCGCAGGTTGTCGATCATCGACCTGGCCACCGGGCAGCAACCGCTCTTCAATGAAGACGGCTCCGTGGTCATCGTCTTCAACGGCGAGATCTACAACTACCAGGATCTGATCCCGGAGCTGCAGGCCCTGGGCCATGTGTTCCATACGAAGAGCGACACGGAATGCATCGTCCACGCCTGGGAGGCGTGGGGTGAGGCCTGCGTGCAGCGCCTGCGCGGCATGTTTGCCTTCGCACTGTGGGATCGCAACCGCCAGACGCTGTTCATGGCGCGCGACCGGCTCGGTGTGAAGCCGCTGCACTATGCGCTGCTCGACGATGGCATGCTGCTTTTCGGTTCGGAGCTGAAGTCGGTGCTGGCGCACGGCGGCGTGAGGCGCGATCTGGACCCGTTGGCGGTGGAGGAGTACTTCGCTCTTGGCTACGTGGCCGAGCCGCGCACCGTGTTCAAGCAGGCCCTGAAGCTTGAACCGGGTCACATGCTCACCTGGCGGCGCGGTGACGCCATGCCGCGCCCTCGGCGATTCTGGGACGTGACGTTCACGCTCGACAGTCCGATCAGTGAGGCAGAGGCCTGCGAGGAACTGCGCGCTCGCCTTGCCGAATCGGTTCGCCTGCGCATGATCGCGGAGGTGCCGTTGGGAGCGTTTCTGTCCGGTGGCGTCGACAGCAGCGCGGTGGTCGCCACCATGGCAGGTCTGTCGGATCGGCCGGTGCACACGTGCTCGATCGCATTCGATGACCCCCAGTTCAACGAAGCCGAGTTCGCTCAGAGAGTGGCTCTTCAGTACAAGACCGACCACTATGTGGAGACGGTCAAGAGTGATGACTTCGACCTCATCGACGCACTGGCCCGCCTGTATGACGAGCCCTACGCCGACAGCTCGGCCATACCGACTTATCGCGTGTGCCAGCTGGCACGCAAGCGCGTGACCGTGGCACTTTCGGGTGATGGCGGGGATGAGAGTTTCGGTGGCTACCGGCGCTACCGCATGCATCTGATGGAAGAACGTATGCGCTCGACGCTGCCGATGGCGCTACGCAGGCCCTTGTTCGGCACACTCGGGCGGCTCTACCCCAAAGCTGACTGGGCGCCGCGGGTCTTCCGCGCGAAGACCACTTTTGAAGGCATGGCGCGCACGCCGGTCGAAGCTTACTTCCACTCGGTGTCCATCTTGCGTGGGCCGATGCGCGGGCGCTTGTTCAGTGGTGCGCTGAAGCGAGAGCTAGCGGGCTACGATGCCCTGCGGGTGTTCGAAGGCCACGCCGCGAATTCGCGCACCGACGATCCGTTGGCGTTGATCCAGTATCTGGATCTGAAGACCTACCTAGTGGGCGATATCAACACCAAGGTCGACCGAGCCAGCATGGCGCACTCGTTGGAGGTGCGTGAACCCTTGATGGACCATCCGCTGGTGGAGTGGCTGGGCACATTGCCGTCGAGCATGAAGGTGCGGGCTCAGGAGGGCAAGTTTCTCCTGAAGAAGGCCATGGAGCCGATGTTGCCGCGCGATATCCTGTACCGGCCGAAGATGGGCTTTGCGGTGCCGTTGGCACGTTGGTTCAGAGGCCCGCTGAAGCAGCGGGTACGCGACGCCGTGCTCGGCGAGCGGTTGGCCGATACCGGGTGGTTCGACCAAGACTACCTGAGGCACCTGGTGGATTCACATCAGTCCGGCGCCAACGACTACAGCGCTCCGTTGTGGACGACGCTCATGTTCGAAGCCTTTCTCCGCAACGTGGTTGATGCCGGTGTGTCGAACGAGCAACCAACCCGGCCATCAACGGCCGAGGCACTGGTCTGAACGACAACTGGGCCATGCGGATTCTGCATATCCTCGACCACTCGATTCCGCTGCATAGCGGCTATACGTTCCGCACGCGGGCGATCCTGCGCGAGCAGCGAAGGATGGGGTGGGAGACCTTTCATCTCACCAGCCCGAAACAGCTGGACTGCACTGTCGACGAAGAGACTGTAGACGGCCTGCGCTTCTACCGCACGCTGCCGATGCCGACTGCAAGGCGCCGTCCCGGGCTTGACGAGTGGGCCTTGATGCGCCGCCTCGAAGCGCGCCTCGAGCAGGTGGCGCGGGAGGTGCGCCCGGACATCTTGCATGCCCACTCGCCGGTGTTGAACGCTGCCCCGGCGCTTGCAGTGGGCCAACGGCTCGGCATACCCGTGGTCTACGAAGTTCGCGCCTTCTGGGAGGATGCGGCTGTGGACCATGGCACCACCGCCGAGGGCAGTCTGCGCTACCGCCTGACGCGCGCATACGAGACACGTGCGCTCAAGCGAGCGGACCATGTATTCACCATCTGCGAGGGCTTGCGCACCGACATCGTGGCGCGCGGAATCGCGGCGCACAAGGTCACTGTGATACCCAATGCGGTGGACATCGACGCCTTCGAGCCCGGTGGAGTGGCAGACAACGCGCTCAAGATCGAGTTGGGGATCGTGGGTGCCACGGTGGTCGGATTCATCGGTTCGTTCTATGCGTACGAGGGACTCGATCTGTTGCTTGCCTCGTTACCGGCGCTGCTGAGGCTGCGACCGGACGTGCGCGTGCTGCTCGTTGGCGGCGGTCCGCAGGAGTCGGCGTTGAGGTCCCAAGCGCAGGCGTTGGGCGTGGCCGACAGTGTTGTCTTCACGGGCCGAGTGCCGCACGCTGACGTGCAGCGCTACTACGACTTGATTGACGTGCTGGCCTACCCCAGGCACTCGATGCGACTCACCGAACTCGTCACGCCGCTCAAGCCGCTCGAGGCAATGGCTCAAGGGCGAGTTCTGGTGGCGAGCAATGTAGGTGGCCACAAAGAACTGATCCGTGACGGTGAGACAGGTTGCCTATTTGCCGCCGACGATGCCGATTCACTCACTGCAGCGCTGGACGCTTTACTGGAGCATCGTGACCAGTGGCCACAAATGCGGGCCGCAGGGCGGCGCTTTGTTGAAGTCGAGCGCAATTGGCGAGCCTCTGTGATGCGCTATGCATTGCCATACGAGGCCTTGCTGCCACGGCGCGCGGTAACGCGACGGGCCCAGGCATGAGGCTCTTCGCGGGTCTGCGAGTGGTGCTGGTCGGCCCGTTGCCTCCCCCAGCTGGTGGCATGGCAATGCAGACGCGTCAGCTTTCCACCTTGCTGCAGGAGGGTGGCGCCGACGTCGTCTTGGTGCAGACCAATGCGCCCTATCGGCCGGCTTGGTTGGGGCGCGTGCCCATCATGCGGGCGGGTGCGCGCCTGGTGCCGTATTTGCGGGCGCTCTGGCGTGCAGCGGCCCGATGTGACGTGTTCCACGTGATGGCAAACTCTGGATGGTCGTGGCATTTATATGCGGCGCCGGCTATCTGGATCGCGCGCCTGCGGGGCGTGCCGGCGCTGGTGAACTTTAGGGGTGGCGAGGCGGGGGCCTTTCTTGAGCGGCAGGCGGCAGTTGTGCGCCCCACGATGGCCCGCGCCGCGGCACTGTGCGTGCCGTCTGGCTTCCTGGAGCAGGTGTTTCGACGCCATGGCATGACCGCAGAGGTTGTGCCGAACGTCGTCGATCTGGAGTGCTTCTGTCCGCCATCGTCACCCGCCTGCGCGGCCAGTCTGCTTGTCGCGCGCAATCTGGAACCGATCTACGACAACGCTACCGCAGTGCGCGCGTTTGCGATCGTGCTGGAGCGTCACCCTGACGCGCAGCTCACCGTTGCCGGCACCGGGCCGGAACTCGCACCTCTGCAAGTGCTGGTGAGCGAGCTTGGCATTCAGAGTCACGTGCGTTTCGCCGGTCGGCAAGACCGCCAGCAGATCGCCGATGCGCTGCGCGCGAGCGCCGTATCGATCAACCCGAGCCGGGTCGACAACATGCCGAACTCGGTGCTCGAGGCGCTGGCCAGCGGCGTGCCGGTAGTCAGCACAAACGTAGGCGGCGTACCGTTCATCGTGCGCGATGGGGAGACGGCGCTGCTGGTGCCGCCGGCCGATCCGGCCGCCATGGCCGAGGCGATCATGCGCGTGCTGGACGAGCCGGCACTCGCAGATCGACTCTCCAGCGCCGGGCGGCGTGAGGCGCAGCGTTACGCCTGGCCCCAAGTGGCGCCACGCCTGGCGGAGCTCTATCGCCGAGCCACCCTGGGCGGGGCGGCACTCAGTTCATGTACACGCGACTAATCTCGACGCTGATCTTCCCGCTGCAGGAGCGGCTGAAGTCGCACGACACTGTGCGTGTTCGTCGTGCGCTCGAGCAAAGCCAGTGGTGGGATCCGCAACGCCTGGCCGAGCACCAGCTCGCACGCCTGCGCAGCTTGTTGTCGCACGCGGCGGCCGAAGTGCCCTACTACCGCGACCTGTTCGCGCGCTGTCGCTTCGAGCCCGACGCCGTGACATCGCTCTCAGACCTAGCGGCATTGCCGATCCTCGACAAGGCCACCATCCGTGCGCACACAGAGGCCTTGAAGCGACCGGGCGCGTCGGGGTTGGCTCGCTTCAACACCGGCGGCAGCTCGGGCGAACCTCTCGTGTTCTTCGTTGGCAAGGAGCGTGTCAGCCACGACGTGGCCGCCAAATGGCGCGCAACGCGTTGGTGGGGCGTGGACGTTGGCGATCCGGAAGTCGTCGTTTGGGGCTCACCGATCGAATTGGGCACGCAGGACGCCATTCGGCAGTGGCGCGATCGACTCATGCGCACGGAACTGCTGCCGGCGTTCAGCATGAATGAGGCCGCGCTGGATGACTTCCTGGCCGTCATCGTGCGCCGACGGCCACGCATGCTTTTTGGCTATCCGTCAGCCTTGAGCCACATTGCGCAGCATGCCGAGCGGCGCGGCGTCGCAATGAATAGTCTCGGCATCAGAGTCGCGTTCGTTACTAGCGAAAGGCTTTACGAGGATCAGCGGGCCACCATCTCACGTGCTTTCGGCTGCTCGGTGGCCAACGGCTATGGCGGGAGAGATGCAGGATTCATTGCGCATGAATGCCCAGCTGGCGGCATGCATGTGACGGCCGAAGACATCATTCTGGAGCTCATTGACGGCAAAGACCAGAGTGTGCCTGACGGTCAACCCGGAGAGATCGTCGTTACGCACCTCGCGACGCGCGACTTCCCCTTCATCCGCTATCGCACCGGTGACGTCGCTGTGCGCGACACCGGCCGCTGCGCTTGCGGGCGCGGTCTGCCGATGTTGCGAGAGATCCAGGGCCGCACGACGGACTTCGTCGTCGCCGCCGATGGCACGGTGATGCATGGGCTCGCGCTTATCTACATCCTGCGCGACTTGCCAGGGCTGCATCGCTTTAAGGTCATTCAACATGACCTATCGCGAACGGAAGTGCTGCTCCAACCGGCGCCGGGATTCAATGCGGAGGTTGCGCGCGAATCGATAGTGAAGGCCTTCTGTAGAAGGCTGGGCGATTCGGTGCGGGTCGACGTGAAGGTCGTCGGCGAACTCCCACCCGAGAAGTCGGGCAAGTTCCGGTATGTCGTAAGTCACGTTGTGGCCGTCCGGAACTGAGGACGAGCGTGCGCGATCTAGTTATTGTGGCCATCGTGGCGATCGGATGCCTCGTTGCATTGCGGCGCCCTTGGATAGGCATCATGATGTGGACGTGGCTCAGCATCATGAATCCACACCGATATGCATTCGGGTTCGCCTACGGTGCTCCCCTGGCTGCGGCGGCGGCCGGCTGCACGCTTCTGGGCCTACTGGTCACTAAAGACAAGGAATCTCCGTTCAGGGGGCCACCCGTCTACTGGCTGGTCGCGTTCATGGTCTGGATCACGGCGTCATGGCTTATGGGGCTGGATCCCGAGGGAGACTACGACCAGTGGGTCAAGGTCATGAAGATCTTCTTCATGGTCGTTGTTGCGCTGATGCTCTTGCGCACCAAGCAGCACGTCATTGCGCTGGCCTGGGTCGCTGCAGGGTCGCTGGCGTTGCTCGGTGCCAAGGGTGGTGCATTCACCGTCGCCACGGGTGGAAACTACCGCGTGTGGGGTCCGCCGGGTAGCTTTATCCACGACAACAACGAATTCGCACTGTCTCTCGTGATGACCATTCCGTTGCTGCGCTTCCTGCAGATCCAGTTGAGGGCGGCGTGGCAGCGCCACCTGCTCACGGTGCTAATGCTGCTGTGCGCGGCGGCGGCGTTGGGCACCCAGTCGCGGGGCGGATTCCTCGCCATCATGGCCATGTCGCTCGTCCTGTGGTGGCGAGGGAACAACCGGGCACTTGGCGGCATCCTCATTTTGACGGTCGGTTTCGCTCTCGTGGCGTTCATGCCCGACACCTGGTCCGATCGCATGAACACAATCTCGGAGTACGAGCAAGACGGCTCTGCAATGGGGCGAATCAGCGCCTGGTGGACTGCGTTCGGCATCGGGAAGGACTACCTCTTCGGTGTCGGCTTCGATGCCGCGCGGCCGGAACTCTTCGCGAAGTATTCGCCGCTGCCCGATTACATCCATGCTGCCCACAGCATCTACTTCCAGGTGCTCGGGAATCATGGATTCGTTGGCCTGTTCCTCTTTTGCGCTATCTTCGTGTCCACATTCCTTCAGGCCGGAAAGTTGCGGAAGGAGTGCCGAGCGGTGCCGCATGCCAAGTGGTGTCATGACCTCGGCGGAATGGTCCAGGTGTCGCTTGTCGGATATGCCGCGGGCGGTGCCTTCCTTAGCTTGGCGTACTTCGATTTGCCTTACAACATCATGATCCTCGTAGTCGTCTCGAGGGTCTGGGTACGCCGGCGCGGCTGGGAGACCGATCCACAACCCGAGCGCGGGTGGTTCGCGATTCCCGGCGCAGGCGCCCTGCACCCCACCAACTCCGACACGACTGGTGCGCTCGTACAGCGAACGGCGGGCCGGGAGTGATCGGGTCGCTCATTCGTCGCGCGGCGCATTCGGGGCGGCATGCACGATTGTCGATACTGATCTTCCATCGGGTGCTTTCACGGCCCGATCCGCTGTTTCCTTACGAGGTCGATGCTGCCCGTTTCGAAGACATCTGTGCGTGGACGCGTGAGTGGTTCGACGTCGTTCCGCTTTCCGAGGCGTTAAGCGGCCTGCGCATGGGCGAGCTGCGGCGACCGTCGCTGTCTATCACGTTCGACGATGGATATGCCGACAACCTGACGTGTGCGACGCCCATCCTTGAGAAGCATGGGTTGAAGGCGACCTTCTTCGTCGCAACCGGCTTTCTCGACGGCGGCACCATGTGGAACGACACGCTGATCGATGTCGTGCGTGCATGTGGGCTAGATCGGCTGCCGTTGGACGGCTTGCATCCGACCATCAGTTCCGTGCCGCTCGACAGCTTGGCTCAGCGCCGCGGGGCCATACAACTGCTAGTCGGGCATGCCAAGTACCTCCCAGTTGACCGACGGCAGGCGTTCGTCGACGACGTGGCGCGCCGGGCGGAGGTCATCCCCCCGTCGGACCAGATGTTGACTTCAGACCAACTGCGGTCGCTCCGTGCGAGGGGGCAGGACATTGGCGCCCACACCGTTTCGCACCCTATCCTGCGCACGCTGACGCGCGACGATGCGCGACGCGAGATCGAAGACAGCAAGAGAAAGCTCGAAGGCGTGCTTGGCGAGCCAGTAAGGCTGTTCGCCTATCCGAACGGCAAGCCAGGCGAGGATTACGTTGAGGAAAGTGTTGAGTTGGCTCGCGAGGCAGGATTCGACGCAGCGGTTTCGACCCGGTGGGGCGTATCGACGAAGCTGACCGATCCGTTCCAGTTGCGCCGCTTTACGCCTTGGGATCGGCAGCGCTGGAGGTTCGGTCTGCGCTTGTGGCAGAACCTCCTTCTTGGAGAGCGTGATTGAGCCCGTTGAGCCGACGAAGTTCGAGCACAGAAATGTGTCCTCACCGGCGCGTAGATTCGTAGATTGAACAGGTGAGTGCGAACGCTGGCCGTGTTGCTAGGGAGGACAAGGCCAAGCGGACCTACTGCCTCGCATGAGTGGTGCCGAACAAATGTGCGGCCAGGTGCTGAGCCACGCGGCGGTAGGTCTGCCCGCTGGGATGCAGCTCGAGAGGATCGAGGCTGTGCTTTGCCAGGTTAAGGGCATAGCCTGGGACCATGGACTCAATTGAGTGAACGTTAGCGTCAACCGTTGCGAGCCCACGATAGAACCGAGCTTGCCCCAAGGCGAAGTAGTCGTGAATGTTCCAGCTGATCACATGGCGTTGGGCTGCGGGCCACCGTTCGCCAACTATGCGGTATGCCTCTCGAACAACCGCAAAGTAAAGATCGATATCGCCGTCTGTTGTGGTCGGCGGCCTTCCGGCAAACGCGCGCCGGATACTCGCCTTCCTGAACTGATAGTCCAATTCGCCCAGCCACCAGCTTCGCTGAGCCGGACCGCTCGCCGCTATCGCAGCGGGTGTTCCCAAGTACACAAGTGAGCCACCAGCGCGAAGCTGGTAGCGTGGCCCGCCGCTCGAGAAGGTAGTCTTGCCAGCCGCTCGGTGAATGTGATGTGGTAGTGCGAGGTAGATGACATGGGTTGGTTCGCATGGCGACGCCCTGCTGAGTTCGCCGCGTTCCAGGCTGGCGAGCATGTGCTCCGCGCCATATCCGGGCGCGGCGAAATTGATGATTCTGTAACGACCCTGCATCAAGGCGCCCAGCTGATAAGGCAGACTCTCTGAGTCCTCGACACCTTCTCCGAAAGCGAATGAGTCTGCGAAAACAAAGATGCAGCCTGCTGCGCTCGCGTTGTGGTCGACGGCAGTAATCCGATGTCCGCTTGTGTCGATTGAGTAACGAACATCGTAGAGCGTGCGACCGCCCGCCGTGGCCTTCGCTCGGACGCTCTGTGACGGCCGGGGCGCCCAGCCAAGAATCGAATCGACTTGATTCATAGGCGGTGAAAGCTGCCGGTCGACTTCGGGTGGCAAGGAGTACGCAAACCAGACTTCCGCAGCGCCCAGCGAGATCGCTATCGCGCCTAGCGTGGAAAGAGGGGTACGCATCCAGATTGCGAGCCGCGGAATCGCGATGAAGATCGCCGCACCCAACAACCACGCGATCCAGGCAAACGGAAGCGGTACCCACTTCAAGATCAGGACGACCGACACGCCCGCCAAGATACCTCCGACGAGGGCGCGTGGTGTGCTCAACTGTCGCCTTTCAGTCCAGTTCGAACGCGGTGGAGTAGTCCGCCTTGAGGGTGGGATTTTGGTCGGACTTGTCCATGTAGAAGTTGCCTATGGCGAGCGCGTCCAGCTCAGTACCCATGAAGCAGCGAAACGCATCCTCCGGCGATCCGACAATAGGCTCGCCGCGAACATTGAAGCTTGTGTTGACGAGCACCGGGCATCCGGTCTTCTGCTCAAATGCAGTCAGTAGCGCGTGATAACGCGCATTGGTCTGTGCGTGCACTGTCTGGATTCGGGCGGAGTAGTCGACGTGCGTCACTGCCGGTATGTCCGACCGTGGAACGTTGAGCTTGTCGATGCCGAACAGGCCTCGCTCTGCGGCAGTCATCTCCCGGCGACGCGACTCCACGATATCGGCAACCAGAAGCATATAAGGGCTGTCGGCGTCGATCTCGAAATAGTCGCTGACCCGCTCGCGCAAGACCGACGGTGCAAAGGGCCGGAATGATTCACGGTACTTTACCTTTAGATTCAGCGTCTTCTGCATAGTCGGGGAACGCGGATCGCCCAGGATCGAGCGATTCCCCAATGCACGCGGACCGAACTCCATTCGGCCCTGGAACCAGCCCAACGCCTTGCCCTGCGCGAGGTCCTCTGCGCAGCGTTCGACCAGCGAACGATCGTCGAGCATCGTGAACTGGGCACCGCAGGCACGGAGGCGGTGTTCAATGTCTTCATCGGCGAACTGCGGCCCAAGATAGGCTCCCCGCATCCCATCACCGCTCACATACCTCGGTTGCGCCAACTGCATATGCAGGCCCACCAGGGCTGCGCCGAGTGCGCCGCCGGCGTCGCCAGCGGCAGGCTGAATGTAGATGTCGTCGAAGCAGCCGTCGCGCATCACCTTACCGTTTGCCACGCAATTCAACGCGACTCCACCGGCCATGCACAGAGTATTGATGCCCGTCTGCACGCGCAGCGAGCGGGTGAGCCGCAACACGACCTCGTCGGTGACGGCTTGTATGGACGCAGCCAAGTCCATGTGCCGCTGTGTCAACGGTTCGTCAGGCTTGCGTGGTGGGCCACCGAAGAGCTCGTCGAACCAGGCATTGGTCATGGTCAGGCCGGTGCAGTAGTCGAAGTACGCCAGGTCCAATCTGAACGATCCATCGGCCTTGACGTCGATGAGTTTGTCGAAGATCTGGCGGGAGTACTTCGGCTCGCCGTAGGGCGCGAGCCCCATCACCTTGTATTCGCCTGAGTTGACCTTGAAGCCGATGTAGTACGTCAGCGCTGAATACAGTAGGCCCAGCGAATGCGGGAAGTGGATTTCCTTGTGCACGGCGATCGTATTGCCATCGCCGATCGCCGCTGAGGTGGTTGCCCATTCGCCAACACCGTCCATCGTCAGAATGACGGCCTTGTCGAATGGCGACGGAAAGAAGGCGCTGGCCGCATGGCTGAGATGGTGTTCGCTAAATAGAAGGGGTGAGTTCCAGCGGTCGCCTCCGGGCATGGCGTGCAGATTCTGTAGCAGCAGATCCTTGAGAAACAGCTTCTCGCGGAGCCATAGCGGTATGGCCATCCGGAACGACTTGAAGCCGCGCGGTGCAAAGGCAAGATAGGACTCGACCAAACGCTCGAACTTCAGGAAGGGCTTGTCGTAGAAGACCACTCGGTCCACGTCACCGAGACCGATGCCGGCCTCTGCCAGACAGTAGTTCAACGCCTGTTGCGGAAAGCGCGCATCGTGCTTCCTTCGTGAGAAGCGTTCCTCTTGCGCGGCCGCGACGATTCTGCCGTCGTCTACCAGTGCCACCGCACTGTCGTGGTAGTAGGCGGAGATACCGAGGACGCGCACGTGCGGCCTAGGATCAGAATAGCGTGTAGATGAATGGCGCCACTGCCGAGCCCTGGGCCAACACGATCAACGCGCCCAACAGGGCCATGGCCACGAACACCGGCCACAGCCATGCCTTCTTTCGCGCCCGCAGAAAGATCCAGAGTTCCTTCAACATCGACATGATGGCCCTTCTAGAACTGATTCTCCATAGAGTCAGGAGGCGGCCCTGGCGGCGTGCGAGCGACCCAATAGCTGGGAGTGGCGACCTCACGTCGCAAGCGCAGCGGGTCCTTTCCGGCCAGACGCATCAACGCGCCAATTGGCGTAATTACCCCAAAAAACAATATGCCCAAAGCGATCGGGCTGACGATGTGACCGAGCACGACCCCCAAACGAGTCCACAGATGATTGGGTCGTGCCAAGAGCGACGGCCGCACAACCGTTATGACCAGCACTCCTGCGCAGGCCACAAGTGCCCACCACCGGACTGGGTTACGCTGCAGCAGCGGCCAAAGCGCGGCGCCGAGAAATACGACAGCGAACACCCAGCCGAATGCGCGATCGCTCGAGCCCTTTACGATTTGTACGCGGCTGAAGTCCTCATGGGCCATTTACGTGTGTTCTCGTGGTTCCGGATTGGGCCAAGCAATCATCGCAGTTGCCCGGCCCCGGCGGTATCACCAATTCTTGGTGGTTGACCGTCGGGTGGACCACGGCGCCCATCAGGCGCGGCCGGGGTCTCTCACCAGTAGCACAAGGGCGTCACGAACGCGTGTCACCAAGCGCCTCTGCGGTGGAGGATTCACGGGTTCATCAAGAACGGCCGGCCACAACGCCCTTGCGGCGTCCCTGTACAACACCGGCAAGTCATGGTCGCGGAACCGTTCATCCGTGGAGAGCATGATCGACGGCAGTCGTCGGCAGTTGTACGGTGTGAAGTTCCATCACCAGGTCGCCCTCGGCTTGGTCTATGCCGGCGAAGTTCCCCGCCCAGTGGTCCCAGTAGAAGAGGTCAAGCGGATTAACGTTGTACGTCGGCCCAAGGTCGGCAAGCCACCGCTCCCACGCCTGATCCACGAATGGAATCTCCTGTAATTGATCCCCGGACGAGAAGGACATGAATTGGTCGCACCACTTCGCGCTAAGCTCTTGCTGGCCGGGTGGCGCCGAAATCGCACCCTGGTGATCTCGGCGGCGTTGCCAGCAATGCAGACGCGATCTTGCGGACAAGAATCCAACAGCGCCTGGATGAACCGACCGCAAAACGGCCGCGACAAGCTGACATGTCGGCGGAACAAGTCCGCAAAGGCTTTGTCCCCGCGATCAGGCAGTGGCAGGAGATGATCTGTAAGACCCAGACGCTCCAGAAGTCGCGGGATCACCGTGACGTCGGCATCGGCTCCTTTACGCGCATACGTGTAGTACCACACATCGCGACAGACTTCTTTTGACGCTGCCAGCAACAACCGGGAATCCCACCCCGCGCTGACGGCGTGAGCCAGCTTGAAGCGCACCGAGCAGGCGAGAAGAAGCTTGGGCAGAAGCTCGATGGTTGCTTCTACGCCTTCTTGAAGGGATCGATGCTCCAAAGGGCCAGTCGGCCAGAACCGAGTGCATTCTCCCGTATCTAGGTCGAGGGACCGGTTGGGCAGCAACCGACGGAACTCTCGATAGGAGCATGTGTCGGCAGGCCATAGGAACTCTTGCCATCGGCGGACGGGCTCAGACATCAAGAACTGGCTGATCGCCACCGGATCCATGCCCAATCCCAGGGCATCTGCAACCAGACCGGGCTGAGTCGCACACCAAACACCGCCCGTCAGGCTTCTGTCGGTATAGAAGACCTGACGTAGACCCATCGGATCTGTAAAGAGGGTCGTGGTACGTCCGTCGTGGACGATAAGGATCCAGCGGCCACCGAGTGATTCAGTATGCGATACCCAGCGGCCGAAATTGAAGGGGCGCTCAATCGCGTGCAGTAGTCGGTCCAGGATCGCCGCGTTGCTGGATTGCGGCTCGTACGGATCGATGAGAAAGCCGAGCAGTGTCAGCGAGATCTCTTGTCGAGTGACCTGCTGGGCGTTCAGATCAGGGTGCGCGATGACACAGATGCGACCGGCGATTTGCAGGCGCGGCCACGCAGCGACCTGAGGCAAGCAGGAGGGACCGAGCACGAATTGACGCCGATAGAGGAGATCCTCTAGAGCCTGGCGTTCATCCGAAGCCATGATTCGGGTCGCTAGTCCACTACCAGCACCCAACATGGGCCACCACTGGTGTTGTTGCCGGGGTGTGCGATGGTCTGGCTCCCAGTGTTGGAGAACGGACTGCCGCTCACGGCGCTGTAGGTGCCGCTAGTCGGGTCGAACCAGCGCGTGCGTACACTGCCTTTCGCGAAGGCTGTCATTGCCACCGTGATGCTGGACGCATTGTTCTTCACAACAAAAGCAAACTGACCATCAGACGACAACGCCGGGCATGTTGCCGCTTGACCGCTACCCAGCGCCGTACTCACCAAACTTGTGTCCTTCCTGGGTTGCAGGAGTTGCCATGGGTAGGAGCGCATCAGCGTCCCGATGTGCGCCATCGCCCGCGCCCCTGGAGTGTCCAAGTGGCCGCCAAGCGTCGCCGCGACACCGATACCGCCGCCTACTATGATGCTACCGACATCCGGGGCACCAAAGCTCCATACCGGCTTGTTGCCGAAGAAGTATCCCGAACAGCCCGAGAGATATGCCTGCATGCACTGCTGCGCCATGTCATTCGTGGTGCTGCTCTGTTCACCTTCATACCGACTCTCAAGTAGTACGGCTGGCATCGGGCCAGCGCGTCCGTAAGCTAAGGCCGACTCACTAGCGACATCCACTTCGTTCGTATAGACGCAGTTAACGTTGAACCCGGTGTAGTTCTGTCCACCGGGCCCCCACAGACTCCAACCATCGCCATCCGCCCGCGCCGGATGCCCGGTAATCAGCGCGCCGCCGTTGACGCTGCGGATTCCTATGGCGATGTTCCACTGCTTGTCGCGCTGGGCCTGGGTGCCCGCATAGTCCCCACCCATGACCCAAACCACGTTGCCCTGGGGGTAGCGACTGGCCAGGTAGGCGCCATAGTTCTGCAGATCAGCAGCGATCGCGGCATCGGTGTCAGTGACCCAGCCATCGCCATTTGTGTTGTTGCCGAAGCCCATGTAGGCCGGGGTAATGAAACAGGCGATGCCACGGGCCTTGGCCGCGTTGACAATGTAGTCAACGTGCGCCCAGTAGGCCTCTACCCGCGAGGTCCACGACACTGGGCTCAGCAAGGTGAACGGCTGCTCGCCAAGAGCGTTCTTGTAGGGTGGCGACTGAGACGAGTACAGCCGTTCGATGGCCTCGAACAATATGGCCGTGAAACCACGCGCGGCACGGTCATTAAGGTAAGCATCGACCTGTGCTCGGCTGAGCTGTACCGCGATGGACCAAGGTGTGTCGCCGTGTATTAGGAACGCAGCGCCATTGGCATCGACCAGGTAGCGACCACTTGACCCAACGCGCAGCGGAAACGCAGCCGTTGACGGCGGTGGCGGTGGCGGTGGCGGTGGCGGTGGCGGTGGCGGCAAGGAGGGCGCCGAGGAGGGCGACGGGGCAGGAGCAGGTAATGGCGTGGCACCCGTCGTTTCAGACCCAGTGCCACGACCGCCGCATGCACCCAAGCCTCGTGTGGCCGCGAAGAGGGCAGTCACGATCGCAAGTCGGCGGCGCGTCAGTCTCAATGGGAGTCCGCAATACGTCAACAAAGCGTCAAGTCTACCGGTCCGGGATCATAGATACCATCGACAAGTGGCCCGGATCGATGTACGTAGGCTGAATGTCAAGAGGTTGATCGCGACACTCTCCGTCCGTGCGAAGGGTCGAGTTTTACGCCAATCGCCGGTGTGGACTTGCCCGTCGACGTCCAACACCTACCTCCGGGGGGCGGTGACTAGCGAGCACTAGTCTGTGCGAGCGCCAACCGCACCCATTGCAAGCAATTGTGCATTCGATGTCCCGGGATAACATCTAGGATCCTACCGTTGAACAACAACATGATCCCGAATCCCTCCGACGCTGAACCCGCCTTTCGGCTTGCAATCGTTGGAGCTGGGCTGATTACGCGAAACACCCACGTTCCGAATGCGTTGTCCATCCCTGGAATACGGGTGATTGCGATCGTCGACCCGGTGGTGGAGCGCGCGCGCGCGCTCGTCGAAGACTACGGACTCGATGCGCGCGCGATCACCGACTCCCGCGACCTCATTGGGATGTGCGATGGTGCGGTGATCGCAACGCCCAATCACACGCACCGCGACGTAGCGGTACCCCTACTGGCCACGGGAATCTCCACGCTGATCGAGAAGCCGATCGCGACCACTGTCGCTGAAGCACATGAGATCTTGGCTGCTGCCAGCCAGGGAAAGTCCAAGGTGGCTCTCGGGCACTACCAACGGTTTCTGGACGGTCCCCGGCTCCTATCGCGCCTCCTTCGCGACCGCTATTTCGGACGCGTTCATCGCTTCTATCACCAGTTCGGCACCGCGGGCGGCTGGCCGGCCATGTCGGCATACACCCTGCGGCGCTCTTCAATCGGCGGCGGAGTGCTCGTGGTGACGGGAACGCACTTCCTCGACAGGTTGCTGTGGATGTGGGGTATGCCGGATTCCGTTTCGTTGACAGACGATGCAGCCGAGGGGCCGGAGTCGCATTGCGAGGCGCAAGTTGCGTGGAATCGCCCCGAGTCCGGCATGCTGTCGGGTGTGATGCGTTACTCCAAGTGCGTTCCACTTCCGGCCGGTCTGGTGCTGGAAACCGACGCAGGCGTCGTTATGCTTCGAGACGGCTTCAACGACCGGATCACGGTATTCGATTCGGGGAAACACGGAATCCGTTCGGAAATCATCGGCTCGTCGGACGCGTGCTTTCCAGAGGGATTCGATCCGAGCCAGCGCATGCTTTGGGACTTCGTGGACGCATGCAGAAACGATCGGGATCCCGAAGTCGACGGTGCTCAGGCGCTGCTGTTGATGGAACTCTTGCAGCGCTTCTACGAGCACAGAAGCGCACTTCCTAGTCGTTGGGAGTCGTTCGCGGGAGAGATCCAATGAGCCGCAATCGACTCGTGGTGCTTGGTGCGTCCGGATTCGTCGGCACCACGCTGACCGAACGCATGATTCGACGCGCTGACTGGGACGTCGTGCCGGTCATCCACAGTGCCGGAAGCGCATGGCGGCTAGCGCGCCATGGCCGGCACCTTGCGCAGGTCGACATCGCGGATCGCAGAGCCCTACGCGAGGTGCTCAGGGGAGCCACTCACGTCGTGAATTGCACGCGCGGGGGCCGCGATGTGATGATCGACAGCCTTTCCAATGTTCTGTCGGAATGCAAGGATGTGGGCGTGCGGCGATTCGTGCATCTTAGTAGCGTACTGGTGTACGGCGACCCGCCAGCGGCCGCGGCCGAAAGTGAGAGCGGGCCGGTGGACGCAACTCAGCCGGAAGACACGTACGGTGGAATGAAACTTGAGCAAGATCAAATGGTTGCAGCGGCATCTCGTCAAGGCTTGTCGTCCATCATTCTCTGTCCGCCGAACATTACAGGTCCGTTCTCAATGTACCTTTGCGGCATGGTGGACGGGCTTCGCAAGGGATCATTCGGGCTAGTGGGAGACGGCGAAGGCCCCTGCAACATCGTCGACGTTCGCACCCTGGCCGCTGCAATTGAATCTGCGTTCATCGCTCCGGACCACGTAGCCGATGCGACCCGCATGTTCGTGACCGACGGTTCCGATACGCGATGGAAGGATGTTGTCGACGAACTTCTGCCGCTCACGGGAGTCGAAAGTGTCCGTCGTATCGACAAGACGGTGCTGATGCGGCGTATCCGAGACCAACAGGCGAAGCGCCCCGCGACGCTCCGGGGGGCGCTCAAGCATCTGATCTCCAGCGATGTTCGGGAAGCGCTAAGACAAGACCCGCTACTGGAGCGTGTTGATAGATTCGCCCGCCGAAGTGTCGCCATGCTGGGCTCGAAGCTTGAGGGACAGATTCGCCGCAGTATCGAGGGGACGACACCGGTCCAGTTGGTGGACATGCTGGCTGGACTGCAGTTCGGGATGTGCGCTCAGCAGCTGCGCACCGTGCGCCACCGCGACGATCTCATCCGGAAGCGCATGGGCTTTGCCCCCCCGATCGACTTCCGCACGAGCATGGAGGACTTCCGGCGGTGGTACCGAAGCATGTACGGCCACGGCGGGCCTGAATGGTTCCTGGCAAGCCGACTCTACTCGGCCTGAGAGCCGCGCAGAGCTACCGTGTGCGCGTTGCTCGCCGTCGCGTGCCATCCCGCGCACCCAAATCCGGACTGTGCTCTCACGCTCCGCGATACTGTGCTCCAGTTGGTGGGAGCTTTCGCATCGGCGGGTGTCGGCTGTGCGTGCTTGAGCCGATGCGCCAGGGTGCGTCGAGCGGCAACGTCGGTGCCTGTGCGACTTTGTGAAACTAACACTGACCCGGCTTCAGTCAGGCATTCGTTGGCTCGCTGCGGCACGGCTGATCGGGCAATTGGTCTCTTGGGTCGGCACAATCTGGGTCATGCGGCTGCTGTCGCCGGCGGACTACGGACTCGTCGCGATCTCGACCGCCGTGTTGACGCTGGTGACGATGGTGGCGGAGCTAGGCTTCGGGGCCGCCATCGTGCAGGCGCACTCGCCGACGGAAGCCGAAGTCCGCAGCGTGTTCGGGGCCTCGATCGCGTTCTCGGCTATGTGCGCCATTGCGCTGGCGGCCATCGCACCGTGGCTTGGCGAGATCTACTCCGCACCGCAAGTCGCGCCGCTGATACAAGCAGCCTCGCTGACGTTGGTTCTCACATCGGTGGCCACGGTTCCGGATGCCTTTCTTCGCCGTGAGATGTCGTTCGTGCGTCTTTCGGTGATCGAGCTGGCGGCAGGCTTGCTAGCGACCGTGACGACGGTGATGCTGGCGCTTGCAGGGTACGGCGTTTGGTCGCTGGTTCTTGGGCCGCTCGCGGCTGCGGCGATGAGAACCGTGCTGGTGTATCTGTCCTGGCGAAAACGCCTCTGGCCGAGCCTGAACGTGGCACAAGCTCGGCGCATGCTCGATTTTGGCCTTAAGGTCGCGGTCTCTCGAGCGGCGAGCTTCGTCTTCGGGCAGGCCGACGTCGTGATTGGAGCGCGATTGCTCACGAAATCAGAGCTTGGTACGTACTCCATCGCGATGCATCTGGCTCTGATGCCGATGACCAAGCTGATGAGCGTCCTCAACACGGTTGCCTTTCCGGCCATCGCGGAGATCGCGCGGTCCGACGAGGCACCGCTGACCCCCGCGCTGCAAAAGGGGTTGCGGCTCGTCGGCCATGTCGTCATTCCCATGCTCTGGGGCCTGGGTTCGCTATCACCCTGGCTGGTGCCGGTCTTGCTCGGAGATTCCTGGGCGGGTGCCGTTGCGCCGCTGCAGCTCGTCTGCATCGCGCTGCCCTTGCGCCTTGTCAGCGTGCTGCTGTCGACCGCGATGCAGGCGCTTGGTGAGGCTGGCGTCGACCTGCGCAACACCTTAACGGGCATCGCGATACTTCCGCTTTGCTTTCTGGCGGGTGGGCAATTTGGCGCCGTCGGTCTCGCGGCAGCGTGGCTGGCCGGGCTGCCAACGCTCATGTTGCTCAACCTGCGGCGGGCGTCGGTCCATCTTGGCTTTGGCGTCGGCGGCGTGGCGCGCGCGCTCGCCCCACCGGTGGTCATCAGTCTGGCGATGGCGGCAGCGATCCACTTGGCAGCTCACGTTCTCGATGCGCGCGCAGGCACAATAGTGGGCGTCGGCGTTCTTGCACTGGTGGGTGCTGGAACGTACTTGGCAAGTCTCTGGCTCTTCGATAAGGAAAGCGCCCGATCTCTGCTGGTGCTATTCGCTGGCAGTAGACGCGCGAGCATCGCGAACGCAACTGGATGATTCATGAGTCACTTTGTCGCTGCATGGACGCCTCCCGGCGTCAACCTCGATCCGGCGACAGGGGATCAGTTGGCCTCGGCGCTGTCGCCCGCAGGCGCAGTCACACGCTTCGCCACCGACCGGGTCGCAGTCGCATTCTGGGATAGTGGGCTTTGGCCGGGTGACTCTGTTCATGCGACCGATGATTGCCGGTGCGCCGTGGTCGGCGATCCCGTGCTGGCGGTTGGCGGCGAAGCGGTGCCGCGCGGTGACGCAGTGGCGCACTTGCTCGAAGGGGTTTTGCGCTCGCCGGGCCTGACGCTGACCAACGCGCAAGGTACGTTCGCTGCTCTCGCGTGGGACCCAAGTGGCGCAATGGTGGCGGCGACCGACAAATTGGGAGTTCGTCCGATCTATTGGGCGCAAGCGGGCCGCACGGTCTATGTCTCCACCGTGTTTTGGGCGCTATCGGCGATACCGACGATCCCGGCGGTACCCGACCTGCGCGGCGTTGTTGAGACCTGTGCGTTCGGCGCGCCTTTGGCCGACAGGACCGTCACGGCGGCGGTGCGCACACTGGGGGCGGGCGAGTATATCGACTTGACGGCTCACGCACCAGTGGTTCGCCGCTACTGTGACTGGACCAATCTCCCGGCGCACGGCGTTCCGGACGCGGAACTGCCGGAGTACATCACCGATGCCTTCAATTGCGCCGTGGACTCACGGCTATACGGACAGGATCGCGCGTTCGCTTTTCTGTCCGGAGGCATGGACTCGCGGCTAGTCGTTTCGCGGCTACGGAGGCGGGAGGTCAACGTCTTTGCGCTGAACTTCGCACCGCCGGGATCGCAGGACCTTCTATTTGGCCGCATGGCGGCCGCCGCGACTGGGACGCGACTGTTCACCTTCGACGACGAGGGCCTCGACTTTCTGGCGCGGCGCGACCGTGCATTTAAAGCCTGGGACACCGACCTCGCGCGTACCGGACAGAGTCCGCAGAAGGTGCGGCTCGTGTGGTCGGGCGACGGTGGCAGCGTAGGCCTGGGTCATGTCTACCTTAACGAAGAGATCGTCAGGTTGGCTCGGTCCGGTGACCTTGCCCGAGCCGCACAGTTGATCCAGACCGCCAATCGCTACCAAGTCTCGGCTCGCAGCTTTGTCTACAAGCATCGCGAGCTTGCCGATCTGCCGCTGCAGGGCATCTTTGAGGACCTGCGCTCGCGCAACGGTGTCGAGGCGGGGAGGAACGCTCACCTCTTCTTCATGCTGAACGACCAGCGCCGTCACTTGACGGAGCACTTCGAGCAGTTGCACCTGCACATGCTCGATATGGTGTTGCCGTTCTTCGACGGTCGGTTCGTTACCGCTGTTTGCGCCAGTCCGGTGGACCCGTTCCTCCTGCACCGGCTGTACAACCGCATTATGGCGCGGCAGCCCTTCGGTCTTGGCCAGGTGCCATGGCAGGTGTACCCCGGCCATGCGCCTTGTCCCGTGTCGGCGCCGGAGTCTGGGCGGTTGCAGTGGCAGGAAGGTTGGTCCGACCGCAAGGCCGAGCGGGGCGTCGTGCGCGAGCGCATGATGCGAAGCCTGCGCTTCGTGCTCTCCTCGCGTTTCCCGTCGGATGTGCTTAGCCGGGCGAACCTAACAGTTGCAGCGACGGCCGGACTGCTGGGCTGGAGCCAGTACGGACACCTCCTCAAGCCCATCGGGCCGGTGTGCGCGGCTCACCGGATCGCGGCTCCTTAAGGCGCGCCTTAGTCTCCGCCGGAGACCGCCGCGGCAGATGCGGGATTCATCGGCGTCATTGGGGCCAATTCGCCGGGATCCTTCCAGCGGCCAACGCTCCTCAATCGATCTGCCAAGTGCTGTCTCGCTAGCCCTAGCGACATGGCCCGGTGCGCCTGCCGGAGAGCTTCGTCGTACATCGCCGCATCGGCATAGACCAAGCCAATGTTGTATTGCGTGAACGCATTGTCTTCCCCCGACACCCTAGCAATCTCTAGATGCGTGACTGCATCATCTTTGCGGTTGTCTTTGAGCAGGAAGGTTGCGTACAGCAGGCGCGCGACATTGTCATCTGGCCGAAAGCGCACCGCGCGCTCGAAGTAACACTCCAGCGGAAGGCTCATCTGGTCCAGGCGAGGCTGCTTCTTCTCGCGCTCCCACAGCCGCAGCACTGAAATCAGCGCTCGATGGTGGTTCGGAAACGCCTTTAGTGTGTACTCGATGTCGCCGCCAGGCCGGGTGGTCGACGCTCCGCGAATCAAGTTCTCGACCGGGGCTGTGAAATGGAACCGCTCTACGATCTGGAGCGTCGCCTCATACTTACCGTCTTCGGGAGAGAACTTGTTGGGGCGGTAGTCGTAAGGGCCGAAAGACGACTGCAGCGAACCGCACATGGCCGGAGACACCTGCGCCGGAGCGTGTGCCGGTGCGCCTGTCAGAACTAGCAGCGCGAACATCGCGAGCAGATTTCTGGCAGGAGGCTGGTTATGCATCTTGGAAACCTCACGGCCGCCCGCCGCTGGTTGAGCCGCGTGCGCTCGGCAAACCGAGTGAGGAGTGTTTGCGGTGCAACGAATATAGCCCAACACGATTCGGCCACCGAAGAAGCCATTGCCGGCCCCTGCGCTTACGCGCTGTCGAGCACTAGGCTACGGTGTAGCAGCGCGCACGGCCCACACCGGGTTCGCATTGAAGTCCGGTACGAGCACGGCGGCCCAATTCGGCGCGCTCTTCATTCTGGACACGGCAGCGTCAGCGCCATTCACGCCGAAGCGGACCGCATAGGCCAGCGCAGGCTGGAGATTGCCCCAGAAGGCTGTGGCCGAAATCGAGCCGCGCAGCGAGCCGTCACCGATCTCCTTCAGCGCGTTCCCGTAGGGGTTGTAGATCCGGGTGTCGGTCCAGATCTTGCCCCAATCCGAATACCACGACGCCCATGAGTCGGACTCGGCCACGGCCACGTTGTAGCTGGCCGCATCGCGGTATAGGTACTCGGAAGCACCGAGACCTCCGAAACGCCCAACGACGCTCTTGGCTTTCCACGCGAAGAACTCGGCCTGCTTGGCAAGCGTGGCGCTGTCAAGACTCAATCCGAGACAAACTGAGTAGCCGAGCGCCGCGGTGTAGAAATCCTGCTGCCATGCGCCCTCGTACCAATGATTCGAGCGCAGAACTGACGGTTGATTCGCAGTCGTCGCCGAGAACGCCTGCGATACCGTGGCGGTCTTCGTGGCGCCGACCCAATCGACAACATCGCGCGTCTGACCGCCGATCGTGACGGTCCAACGTGTCCCGTTGCTGAAGACCTTGTTGTAGTAGTCGTCTGTACTGTCGGTGCCTCCCGGCAGGACGATAGATGTGGCGGTACTTCCAGCGCCCGCATTCTGGCTCACCGATGCGTAGTAGTTTGTATAAGGCTGCATCCAGCCGAGCGTGCTGTTCGAACCGGCCACGTAGTCGGCATGGTGCCTGTTGATGTTCGCGGCGTAGGCGGTCAGGAATTCCGTGCGAAGTGTTGAGTCGCTGTCGGGTGTGATGCATGCGGCATGAGCGAGCGTGCGCAGGCCCCAAGCGGCTCCGCGGGTGCTGGTGGCGGACCAGGTTTGAAGGATGCCGGATGCGTTTTCGCGCGGCGCCGTGCTGCTGCGGAAGTG
>CALMQI010000248.1 GCA_937871935.1 uncultured Burkholderiales bacterium | reverse complement strand
GTGGCCGGTATGCCTCCCGATACGGCCCGATATCGCCAGCCATGGATACGCGTTGCGTTCAGGATGAGCCAAAGCGGCTTATTGTTAGAGCACAAGCACATGGCGCACGCCGTCGGACTTGACGGCAGGGGTCAGCATGATGCGAGCGAAACCCGAATCGGCCTTGCGGTCGATGAGCGCCACAGTCGCCACCGGCACTCCGCTTGGATAGACGCCGTCCACGCCCGAGGTCAGCAGTCGGTCGCCGACCTGTATGTCAGCGTTGCTTGCGATAAAGCGCAATTCAAGCCCGCCCAAGCCGCCAAACGCCGCACTGCGCGTCTGGCTGCGGGCGTTCAGCACTGGAATTGCGGCGTCCTTGTCGGTGAGCAGCGTGACTTCGCTCGAGTAAGGGTAGGCGCGCGTGACTTGCCCGAGCACGCCTGCTTCGGTGATCACCGGCGAGCCCAGGCCGACGCCCTCGGTCGTGCCCCGGTCGATGATCACTTTTCGCGTGTAGGGGTCGCTCGCTTCATACAGCACCTGGGCCGGTTGGGACCGAACGCTCAGGCCGGGGCGCATGTCGATCAGGCCGCGCAAGTGCAGGTTCTCGGTTTCAAGTCGATCAACACGCAGCGAGCGTTCGGCCTGGCGCGCGAGCTCATGGCGGAACACGTAAGCGCCGTCTTCGGCCCGCAACACGCCGGTGGCCAGGCACTCGTCGATCGCCGTGCTCTCGGCCGCGGTCAGGGCCTGCAGCAGCCAGGGCTCCACGCGCGGCCCGGCCACGGCAGCGGCATCGAGCACCGCACGCGCCGAGGCCGACAGGCGCGCCGCGCGCGCCAGCACGGCATCCTGCACCGTGCAGGGCATGCCCTGCCCGCCCGCGGCGAGCACCTCGGTCACGAAGAAAGGATTGCCACCGGTCACGCGGTGCAGTTCGGCCAGGTCGACCGCATGCCCGAGGCCGAGCGTGTGCACGGCCGCGAGCGTGAGCGGCGCGGGCACGAGGCGCGTCACGCCGGTCGTGGCCAGGTCGCCCAGCACCGTGCGCAGCGGATGCGCGGGGACCAGCTCGTCGCTGCGAAAGCTCGCCACCAGCAGCGAGCGCGTGCGCATCACCCGCCGGCCGACGTAGCGCAGCAGGTCGAGCGTGGCCTCGTCGGCCCAGTGCAGGTCTTCCAGCACCACCAGCGTCGGCCGCTCGGCGAGCAGGTCCATGAAGGCCACGAACACGCGATGGCGGTCGGCGCCGCGCGACAGCAATGCCTGCAACTCACCGCCGGACTGCCCGGCGATGTCGTCGAGCGCACCGAGCGGCCGCGGCGTGCGCAGTGCCTCGCAGCCACCCCAGAACACGCGCGCAGAGCCGGCGAGCGAACCCGCAAAAGCACGCAGCAGGCTCGTCTTGCCGATACCGGCCTCGCCCTCCACGCACACGAGCCGGCCCGAACCCGCCGTGGCCTGATCCCATTGGGCGTGCAGTTGAGCCTGCAGGGTTTCTCGCTCGAGCAGCGTGGCCATCGTGAAGCCGGTTCGCGTGCCATGGACAGCCACACGCGTACGCGATGCTACCGTGCAGGCGCACGACGGTGGAGCGCCGGTGCGCGTCTGCGTGCTGCGGGTTGTCCCCCGGGCTCGGCTCTGCCAGCGCTTCAGGGATCGAGGTGGCGCTGCACCGCGAGCGCACCGATGGCGCGACCCATCTCGAGGCCGGCCTCGGTGGAGAAGCGGTAGTGCAGGCCGCCCCACACGCGGGCGTCGGCCACCTCCTGCTCCAGCGCCTGCACGCTGGTCCAGCGCCGCGTGGCGCCGTTGGCACTGGGACTTCGTGTCGCGAGCACCGGTGCAGGCAGGGTGGAGCCGAGCTCGGCGCGCAGCACGGCGCCCAGCACACCGGCCTGCACGCAGTGTGCGCAGGGGTACTCCGGATGCATCGGCGTGGCGATCAGCGGCACCCAGCCCGCATCACGCTCGGTGGCGTCGTGACCATCGGCGTCGCCGTTGCGGATGGCCGTGATCGGCCGCCAGAAGGCATGGTGGTACTTGGCATCGAAGACGGCGATCATCGCGTCGTCGATCGCCTGCGTGAACGCGGCGAAGAGCCGCGCGTTGCGCAGCACGTCGCGTCCGGGTTGCTCGGCTACGCCGCGCAATGCCGCGTGGTAGATGGCCGGGTGGGTGGTCTGCCAGAAGCGCGCGACCTCGGTCTGCTCGGCGCTGCGCGCACTGCTGCGCGGGCCGCCGAATGCGGCGACCTCCTGGTAGTCGCGCGCCCAGCGCTCGCTGGCGAGCGCGGGCGGCGGTGCGGGCCGGAACTGTGTCGGTGCACTCATCAGCCACGGCCGGCGCTGGCCCCAGTGCGGCGCGGCGGGCATCGCGGTGGGCACGTAGCGGCCCGGCGTGGTGAACGGCCGGTACGTATCGGGCGCGGCGGCACCGTCGTCGGCGCGACGGGCCAGCACGTCGCGCGCCGCGCGCTCGCCGAGCTCGATGGCGGCCGCCGCGTCGGGCCCGCCAGGTTGTGCCGCGAGCAGCGGGCGGCACACGGCATCGACGGCGGCCTGCTGCGAAGGCAGCAACCGGGTCAGCGCGGCGCAATGGGCCGCCGCGATCGCCGCAGGCACGGCACCCGGCGGGCCGCTGCGCGCGGCGGCCTGCGCCGCGTCGAGCGCCGCGGTGTGCGTGATCGCCAGCACGCGATGCGCGGGCTGGTTGCCGAGGCCGGAGGCGACGACGAGGTCGATCGCGCGCTGGTTCCAGTCGGTCACCGCGTCGGCGAGGGCGGCGGGTGTGGCGAGCACGGCGGCAGCGAGTGCGGCCGCCAGGACGGTCGGGTTGTCGGTGAGTTTCGAGGTCATGTCATGCACTCCAGCGTGTTCAGGCGATCGACGAGGGGTCGAGCAAGCGCACTTCGGTGATGCGGTCCGCCGGCAGGTCGCCGGCACGCGCGGCCAGGCGCACGGCCTCGGGCGAGGGCCCGTCGACCAGGCAATAGCTGCGCAGCCGATCGGGCGCCACGTAGGAGTGGATCCAGGTGACGCCTTGCCGGGCATGTGCCGCCGAGGTATCGCTGGGTGCGGCGGCCCACGCCGCAGCGAAGGTGCGTTCGACGAGGTAGCGCGGCATCGAGGTTCTCCGGTCGAGCGGTGATGCCTGGACGGTAGGCACACCCGCACCCGCACGACAGGGCTGAATTGCCTAGATTGGCGCGCCGCCACTCCCGGCCGCCGGCCGCGCCGGCGGCCCGGGCCTGCTCACCCAACGGGAAGGGATCGCGACTGCGGGGCGGCCCCGGTCAGAGCCGTGTGGCCACCGAGGTGTAGCCGTCGGCGCGCGAGGCCTGCGGCTGCGGCACGGCGCGGCCGTCCTGCGGCGTGACGGGAAACACCACGTTGATCTGCCCGGTGCCCGAGGCGCCGAAGTACGGCGTGATGACTTCCGCCCTGCCGTCGTAGGCGCTCCACCCGAGCAGGCCGAGCAGCATGGCGGTGTCGTGCATGAAGCCTTCGCCGTGGCCCTTGGCGGCGTATTCGGGCAGCATCTCGCAGAAGGTCTTCCACTGGCCCTGCTGCCACAGGCGCACCACCTGGTGGTCGAGTTCCTCGAGAAACGGGCTCCAGATCTTGAACGCGTACTCCGGCGCGAGACCGTTCTGCGCGAAACGGTGGCTCAAGCTCCCGCTGGCGAGGAAGGCCACCGTGCCGTCGTAGTGGTCCTCCACCGCCTTTCGCATCGCCCAGCCCAGGCGCGCGCTGTCGTTCAGGTAGTGCACCGTGCACAGCGCCGACACCGATACCGACTTGAAGTGCCGGTCGGCATTCATGTAGCGCATCGGCACCAGCGTGCCGTACTCGGGCCCGAGCGTGGTAGCCGGGTGCGCGAGTGTCTCCACCCCTTGCTCGCTGCACACGCGCGCGAGCAACTGCCCGAGCGCCGGGTTGCCCGCAAACTCGTACGGCAGGTTGGCGATGAAGTGCGGCAGTTCGTTGCTGGTGTAGGTGCCCTTGAACAACGGCGCGCAGTTGATGTGATAGTTGGCGTTGACGAGCCAGTGCGTGTCGAACACGACGATGGTGTCGACGCCGAGCTCGCGGCAACGGCGCGCGATCTCCCTGTGGCCGCCGATGGCGTCCTGCCGCGTGCCCTTGCGTGAGCCGTCGAGCTCGCTCAGGTACATCGAAGGCACGTGGGTGATCTTGGCGGCGAGTGCTACTTTTCCCATGTTGCCTGTCTCCGGCTGATTAAGCCCTCCCCTCGGGGGAGGGTTGGGAGGGCCACCATTTCGCCTCGAAGGGGATCGGCGTTCACGCCGATCCCCAATGCGGAATGTGGTGCGACCCGAGTGACATCGCCACGTTCTTCGGTTCCAGGAACACCTCGTAGCTCCACGTGCCGCCTTCGCGCCCGGTGCCGCTGGCCTTGGTGCCGCCGAAGGGCTGGCGCAGGTCGCGTACGTTCTGGCTGTTCACGAAGCACATGCCGGCCTCGATGGCGGCGGCCACGCGGTGCGCGCGACCCAGGTTCTCGGTCCAGACGTAGCTCGACAGGCCATATGGAATGTCGTTGGCCAGGTGGATCGCGTGGGCCTCGTCGTCGAACGGGATCAGGCACGCCACCGGGCCGAAGATCTCGTCCTGTGCAATCTTCATGCGGTTGTCGACGTCGGCGAATACGGTAGGCCAGACGAAGTTGCCCTGGCTCATCGCGGCCGGCAGCGCCGGTGCATACGACGGACGGTCGACGCCGCCGCACAGCAGCGTGGCGCCCTCCTTCGGGCCGAGCTCGATGTAGCTGCGCACCTTGGCCAGATGACCCTGGCTGATCATCGGGCCGATGAGGGTCTTCTCGTCGAGCGGGTCGCCGACACTGATGCGCTTCGCACGCGCGGCGAACTTCTGCGCGAAGTCGGCATAGATATTCTTGTGCACCAGGATGCGGCTGCCCGCCGTGCAGCGCTCGCCGTTGTTGGAGAAGATCATGAACAGCGCGGCGTCGAGCGCGCGCTCGAGGTCCGCGTCGTCGAAGATCACGAACGGGCTCTTGCCGCCGAGCTCCATGCTGAACTTCTTGAGCCCCGCCACCTGCACGATGCGATTGCCGGTGACGGTGGAGCCGGTGAAGGAGATCGCGCGCACGTCGGGGTGGCGCACCAGCGGCTCGCCCACCTGCCGGCCGTAGCCGTGCACCACGTTCAGCACGCCAGCCGGAATGCCGGCCTCGAGCGCCAGTTCGCCGAGCCGAGCCGCGGTCAGCGGCGACAGCTCGCTCATCTTCAGCACCGCGGTGTTGCCGAAGGCCAGTGCCGGCGCGACCTTCCAGGTCGCCGTCATGAACGGCACGTTCCACGGGCTGATCAGCGCGCACACCCCGACCGGGTGGAACAGCGTGTAGTTCAGATGCGTCGGTGTCGGATACGTGTGGCCGTCGACGCGCACGCACATCTCGGCGAAGTAGTGAAAGTTGTCGGCCGCGCGGGGCACCAGCTGCTTGCCGGTCTGCGCGATCACCTGGCCGGTGTCCTGCGTCTCGGTGCGGGCGATCTCGGGCACGTGCGCGGCGATCAGCTCGCCGAGTCTGCGCATCAGCTTCGCGCGTTCGGTCGCCGGCAGCCCGGCCCAGGCCGGGAACGCCGCCTTGGCCGCGGCCACCGCCGTGTTCACCTCGGCCTCGCCGCCGCTGGCCACCTCGGCCAGCACCTGCTGCGTGGCCGGGTTCACCGTCTCGAAGTATTCCGTGCCGGTCATCGGCTTGCCGGCGATCAGATGTGCGATGCGCATGGTGATGATTCTCTCTAGCGGCCGAAGGCCTCGTCGCCGACGATTGTGTTGACGAGCGTGCCGATGCCGTCGATCTCGGTGATCACCTCGTCGCCGACGTTCACGTTGACCACGCCCTCGGGCGTGCCGGTGAGGATCACGTCGCCGGCTTGCAGCGTCATGAAGGCGCTCAGGTACTCGATCAGCTCGGCCACCGTGTGCACCATGTTCGACGTGTGGCCCTGCTGCGTGACCTGGCCGTTGACGCGCGTGCGCAAGGCGAGTGCCTGCGGGTCCGGCACGTCGGCGGCGTCGACCAGCCAGGGGCCCAGCACGGTGGCCGTGTCGCGGTTCTTCACGCGCAGGTTGGGCCGATACCAGTTCTCCAGGTAGTCGCGGATCGCGTAGTCGTTGCACACGGTGTAGCCGGCCACATGGCGCAACGCGTCGGCGCGCTGGACGTGGCGTGCCGTGGCACCGATCACGACGGCCAGCTCGCACTCGTAGTGCATGAAGCTGGCGTCGCCCGGCCGGCGCGTGAAGCCGCGATGGCCGATCAGCGCGCCGGGGCCTTTCAGGAAGACCAGCGGCTCGTCCTTGTTGGTGACCGTGAGCTCCTTGGCGAGTTCCTTCACGTGGTCGGCGTAGTTGAGGCCGAGCGCGATCACGGTGCCGACGTCGAACGGCGGCAACCACACCACCTCGTGCTCGGCCAGCACGCGGCCGTCGGCCAGCTGCAGGCCGCGCGCATGCGGCTGCGCATGGTGCAGCGCGCCGCCGTAGGCCACACGCGCTGTTCTCATGCCAGTGCCGTCTCGGCGACGAGCGAGGCCTCGAGCCGGCCGAAGCCCGCTGCCTCGACGGCGAACGACTGCCCGGCACGCACCGACGGCGCGCCGGCGGCCACGCCGAGCAGCAGCACGTCGCCCGGCGCCAGCGTCATGAACTCGGTGACGTCCTGCACCAGTTGCGCCACCGGACGCAGCCGGCCCGCCGTGGAGGCGGTGTGCACCGGCCGGCCGTCGACCGACACCGTGATCGTCAGCGCATCGGGCTGCGCCACCACGCTGCGCGGCAGGCGGGTGGCGCCGAGCACGCAGGAGCCGTCGCGTGCGCGCAGCCGCACGCTCGGCCGATAGAAGCTCTGGTGCGGCACGCACAGGTCGGCCACCAGCAGGTAGCCGGCAATCACCGCATCGGCCTCAACGGCGGCCACGCGGCAGGCGGCGCGGCCGATCACGATGCCAAGGCAAGCGCCCACCTCGAGCGGGCCTTCGGTCGGTGCGGCGACGACCGCGCCGCTCGCGCTCAGCGTGTTGCGCGGCTTGAGGTAGAGCACCGGCGCGCGTGGCGGCGCCTTGTACGGCGCCGCGTGCACCGCACTACCCAGCGCGGCCAGCGCCGCCGGATCGTTGAGCAGCGTGCCGTAGACCACGCCCGACAGCCGCCATGGCGCGAAGGCAAGGTCGAGATTCAAGGCGGCGGGCATGGCGTGATCGCAGCAAGATTGCTAATATGTTAGCAATGTAGTCGCGAGGCGCCCACCCGTCAACGCTCGCGTCGAAGCCCGCATGCCCAAGACTGCGTCGACCGCTCGCCCACCGAAGCCGGTCCGCCGTGCGCCCCGCGCCGCGACGGCCGCGGCGGGCTTCGCCCACCGCAACCTGCCGCTGCTGCTGCTGCAGGCGCGCGAGCGCGTGATCGGGCGTTTTCGCCCGCTGCTCAACGCACACGGCGTCACCGAGCAGCAGTGGCGCATCGTGCGTGCGCTGCTGGAGACCGGCCCGCTGGAGCCGCGCGAGATCGTCGCGCTATGCAACCTGTCGAGCCCCAGCCTGGCCGGCGTGCTGGCGCGCATGGAGGAGTTGGGCCTCGTCACGCGCACGCGGCTGGCGCACGACCAGCGCCGCCTGCGCGTGACGCTCACCGCGAGGAGCCGCGCCCTCGCGGTGCGCCTCGCGCCGCAGGTCGAAGCCACTTATGCCGACATCGAGCGCACCATCGGCAAGCCGTTCCTGCGGCAGCTGTACGCCACGCTCGACGAACTGGTGGTCACGCTCGGGCCGCCCAGCGACGCGACGACCGTTGAAGAAGCCTGAGCGCGCGCCGGCGGCTCGACGCAGCCGACGCTCGGCGCCGCTGCTCAGGCCGCCAGCCAACCGCCACGCGCGCCATAGCGCTCGATCGTCAGGCCGGCTGTATCGATTTCGGTCCGGCGCCCGCCCATCCAGTCGGCGAGCAGCCGGCCGGTGCCGGCGGCCATGGTCCAGCCGAGTGTGCCGTGACCGGTGGCGAGCCACAGCCGGTCGATCGGCGTGGGCCCGATGATCGGCGTGCCGTCGGGCGTCATCGGGCGCAGCCCGGTCCAGAACTCGGCCTTCGTCACGTCGCCGCCGCGCGGGAACAGATCGGTCACCACGAACTCGAGCGTGCGCCGCCGGCCGGCATTGAGCTGCAGGTCGAAGCCGGACAGCTGCGCGGTGCCGCCAACCCGGATGCGATCACCCAGCCGGGTGACGGCGACCTTGTGCGTCTCGTCCATGATGGTCGACTCGGGCGACTTGGCCGCGTCGGTGATCGGCACCGTGATCGAGAAACCCTTCACCGGATACACCGGGATGCGCAGGTCGAGCGGCGCCACCATCGCCGCCGAATAACTGCCGAGCGCCAGCAGGTAACGATCGGCCGTCACCGTGCCCTGGTCGGTGAGCACGCCGGTGATGCCGCCGCCATCGCGCTGCAGCGCGCGGACCTGTGTGCCGAAGCGAAACTGCACGCCGAGTGCCTTTGCCATCTCGGCGATGCGGTTGGTGAAGATGAAGCAGTCACCCGTCTCGTCGCCGGGCAGGCGCAGCGCGCCGACGAACTTGTGCTGCACGTCGGCCAGCGCCGGCTCGTACTGCAGATAACCGGCACGGTCGAGCACCTGGTACGGCACTTTGTATTGCTGCAGGATCTGCACGTCCTTGGTGATGCCGTCGAGCTGCTTCTGGGTGCGAAACAGCTGCAGCGTGCCCTGCAATCGCTCGTCGTAGGCGATGCCGGTGGCGGCGCGCAGTTGCACCATGCAGTCGCGGCTGTATTCGGCCAGCCGCACCATGCGCGCCTTGTTGAGTGCATAGCGCGCCTCGGTGCAGTTGGCGAGCATCGCGAGACCCCAGCGCCACATCGCCGGCTCGAGCATCGGCTTGATGACCAGCGGGCTGTGGTGCATCAGCAGCCACTTGATGGCCTTGACCGGCACGCCCGGCCCCGCCCAGGGTGCGGAGTAACCCGGCGACACCTCGCCGGCATTGGCGTAGCTGGTCTCGAGCGCGGGCCCGGGCTGCCGCTCGATCACCGTCACCTCGTGGCCGGCCTGGGCCAGATAGTAGGCGGCCGTGGTGCCGACGACGCCGCTGCCGAGGATAGCGATCTTCATGTGGTTGGTTGCTCCTGGCTGGCGCATTGTGCCGTCGGCGGCAGCATCGGGATAATGCGCGTCTCCTGCTGAGCACTTGAAAGTCTCGACATGGCCACACCGATCCACGTCATCTCGTCGATGGCCACGCGCCAGGTGCTGGCCGAACTGGCCGATGCGTGCCAGGCCGCCACCGGCATTGCTGCGCGCATCGAGTCGGTCGGCGGCGTCGACGCCGCCAAGCGTGTGCGCGACGGCGAAGCCTTCGACGCTGCGGTGCTCGCCGCCGACGCGATCGAGCAGCTCATCGACGCCGGCCGCATCGCACCGGGCAGCCGCGTCGATCTGGTGCGCTCGGGTGTCGCGGTGGCGGTGCGTGCGGGTTCGCCGCGCCTCGACATCGGCAGCGAAGACGCGGTGCGCCACGCGGTGCTGGCCGCACGAACGGTCGGTTATTCCACCGGGCCGAGCGGCGTGCAGCTGAAGAAGCTGTTCGAGCGCTGGGGCATCGCCGACGCACTCGCGGCGCGGCTGGTGCAGGCACCGCCCGGCGTGCCGGTGGGCCAGCTGGTCGCCGACGGCCGGGTCGAGCTCGGCTTCCAGCAGTTGAGCGAGCTGATGCACCTCCCCGGCATCACGCTGCTCGGCGCACTGCCGCCGGCGATCCAGATCGTCACCGTGTTCTCGGGTGGCGTCACGCTCGCCGGCCGGCAGAGCGAGGCGGCGCGCTCCGTGCTGGCCTACATGGCGTCGGCCGCCGCGGCGCCGATCAAGCAGCGGCACGGCATGGAGCCGGCCTGAACATCACCACAACGAAGAGGAGAACCGCCATGAGCCTGATCCCTGCCTGGCGCGAGGTGGCCGCCACCCCCGGCGTGGTCGTCGCGCCCGACGAGCGGCTGCCCTGGCCGCAGACCGCGGCGCTCGGCGTGCAGCACGTGATCGCGATGTTCGGCGCCACCGTGCTGGCGCCGATCCTGATGGGGTTCGACCCCAACGTGGCGATCCTGATGAGCGGCATCGGCACGTTGATATTCTTTGTCGTGGTCGGCGGGCGCGTGCCGAGCTACCTGGGCTCGAGCTTCGCGTTCATCGGCGTCGTCATCGCGGCCACCGGCTATGCCGGCCCGGGCGCCAACGCGAACATCGGCCTCGCGCTCGGCGGCATCATCGCCTGCGGCGTGCTCTACACCGCGATCGGGCTGCTGGTGATGGCCACCGGCACCGGCTGGATCGAGCGGCTGATGCCGCCGGTGGTCACCGGCGCGGTGGTGGCGGTGATCGGGCTCAACCTCGCCGGCATCCCGATCAAGAACATGGCGCCGACCGGCTTCGACGCCTGGATGCAGGCCGTCACCTTCGTCTGCGTCGGTCTGGTCGCGGTGTTCACGCGGGGCATGACGCAGCGCCTGCTGATCCTGGTCGGCCTGATCGTCGCGAGCCTCGTCTACGCGGTGCTCACCAACGGCATGGGCCTGGGCAAGCCGATCGATCTGAGCCGGGTGCTCACGGCAGCCTGGTTCGGTGCACCCGGTTTCGCGGCGCCGGTGTTCGACGGCAAGGCCATGCTGCTGATCGCGCCGGTGGCGATCATCCTGGTGGCGGAGAACCTCGGCCACATCAAGGCGGTGAGCGCGATGACCGGCCGCAACCTCGATGCCTACATGGGCCGCGCCTTCGTCGGTGACGGCATCGCCACGATGGTCAGCGGCGCCTCCGGCGGCACCGGCGTGACCACCTATGCCGAGAACATCGGCGTGATGGCGGCGACCAAGATCTACTCGACCGCGATGTTCGTCGTCGCCGCGCTGATCGCGGTGCTGCTCGGCTTCAGCCCGAAGTTCGGAGCACTCATCCAGGCCATTCCGCTGGCGGTGATGGGCGGTGTGTCGATCGTCGTGTTTGGCCTCATCGCGGTGGCCGGCGCGAAGATCTGGGTCGACAACAAGGTCGACTTCAGCGACAACGCCAACCTGATCGTCGCCGCCGTCACGCTGGTGCTGGGCACCGGCGACTACACGCTCAGGTTCGGCGGCTTCGCGCTCGGCGGCATCGGCACCGCCACGTTCGGCGCGATCGGGCTGTATGCGCTGTTGCGGCGCGGGCGCTGAGCGAATCGCTGCTCAATCGAGCGACAGCACCACGCGCAACGGCATCCGGGTGCGCTTGTCCATGTCCCCTGCGGACTCGCCGCTGCCCAGGTGGACGGCCCAGCCGTGGCGAAATGCAATGCGGTTCACGTTGTCGCCGGTCACCCCCCGACGGACGTTGTTGTAGGCGTATTGATTGACGCTCGTCGTGTCGATGCTGACGCTGGCGGACCAGTGCCAGTCGCTGACGGCACCGGGAAACAACGCCGCGTCCAGCCCCTGGGCATTCGCGCCCGACCGCACGAGACGCTGCAGTTCCCGCACGCGCGGCAGTCGCCACGCGACACCCTCGCGCTGCCGGGCCGCTACGCGCGCCATCGCTTCCGAGTGAGTCAGCAGGTAGGGCGCCCCGGTGCACGTGCGACCGGTCCAGCGCATGCCCTCCACGCAGCGCGGCCAGGCCACCCGCGTCTGCTTGTCGATCACGTAGGCCCCGTCGGCAGACAGGAACAGATCGGCCGTCGAAGGGGCCCCGCAAGCCGACCCGGCCGCCGCCGCGACGGCCAGGCCCGTCGCCAGCAAGCGGGTGACTGCGGTGGCTGCACCTGCCTCAATTGCGCGCATGGCTCAGCGACAGGCTGGTCACCCCGCCCAGCTTGCCCAGCAGGTCTGCCAGGGCATTGAGCGAGGTCGCGCGGCGCTTGTCGAGCGCCACGATGACGAACTTGAGCTCCTGCTGCGCCTCGGAGCCGGAGATGGCGAACGACCCTGCCGCGATCTCGTAGCCCGCACCGCGGAACAAGGAGTCCAGATCACGATCCCGGACTTCCGGGGCGGGCATCGATGCCCGCAGGAAGCGCAGCGTGACCGATACCGCCGGATGCGACGGCAGCCAGCCCTCCATGCGGCCGCCCCACATCATGATGCACGACGACAGCCCCGCGAGCAGGATGGCCGCGGCGTAGAAGCCGACGCCGACCAGGACACCGATGCACGATGCCGCCCAGATCGACGCCGCCGTGGTCAGCCCGCTGATGTTCAGGCCTTCCTTGACGATCACGCCGGCACCGAGAAAGCCGATGCCGGTGACGATGCCCTGGATCACCCGTGTCGGGTCGGGTGCGACGGTGGCGAGGGCATGACCCCCACCGAACCACATGCCCGGATAACCGGCCACGACGGTCAAGCCAGCCGAGGCCATGCAGACCAGGCCGTAGGTGCGCATGCCCGCCGCGCGGCCGTGATACGCACGCTCGTAGCCCACCAGGGCACCGAGCAGCAAGGCGCCCAGCAGGTTCATGAACACGATGACGTTGATCGTCAGCTCGTGGGGCGACCAGTAGGCCTTGAGCAGCGGCGCAAAGGAGTCCATGTCCATCGCCGTCAGCTTGCCCGTTGCCGGCCGGTGGCCATCCCGCGATATGCCCGCACATTGGCGCGCAAACCCGGGACCACCGCGTCCGGCTCGCCAAGGACTTCATGAACCTCTGCACGGCTGCGCCCGAGCCGATGAGACAGGTGAATCGCTCTTGCTCTTTGTCAAACCGACCCGGGGCCGGAACCAAGATAAGCATGCAGGACGTGATTGCCCGTTGATGGTCGTTGCATGAGTGAGGTCGATTCCGATGAGCCGCAGCGCGGTGCGCTCGGCGCTGCTGCGCTTGTCGGCGCCGCCTATGCGGCCATCGGCGTCGCCTGGGTGCTGTTGCCCGACGCGGTCGCCTCCGCCTTCGGGACGAGTCCGCTGCAGCTGGCGCACGGCCATGTCGGCGCACTGACACTGGTCGGCGCGACCGCCATCGGACTGGCGCTGTATTTTTGGTCGTGCGGCGCGCGTTCGCTGCGCGCCACCGCGGCGGCGCGGGCCAGCGAGTTGCAGGTGCAGGACCTGTTCTTGCGCCATCCGAAGCCCATGTGGGTCTACGACCCGCAGACGCTCGGCTTCCTCAAGGTGAACGACGCGGCGATCGCCAAGTACGGCTATACCGAAGCCGAGTTTCTGGCGATGACGCTGAGGGACATCCGACCTGCCGACGACCTGCCGCGATTCGACGCGGTGTTCCGACAGCCGATCGACGGCTACCGCGATGTGGGCGGCGCCCGGCATCGCAAGAAGTCCGGCGCGGTGATCCACGTCCACGTCACCGCGCACACCATCCCGTTCGCCGGTCGCCCGGCGGTGATGGTGATGGCGATCGATGTCTCGCACGAGGTTTTGTCGCGACATGCGCTCGAACGGCAGGAAGCCCGTTTCCGGCAACTGCATCAGAGCCTCGCCGAGGTGCTCTGGCTGGCCGCCGTGGATGGCGACGAGATCCTCTACGTCAGCCCGGCCTTCGAGCAGGTCTATGGACGGCCCGTGGAGGCGTTTCGTCGTGAGCCGAAGTTGTGGCTGTCCGTCGTGGTGGAGGAGGACAGGGACATCGCACGCGGCTCGAGCGAGCAGCTGCGACTGCTCGGCCACTCGACATGCGAATACCGGATCCGCCGGCCCGACGGCACCGTGCGCTGGATTGCCGACCGCAAGAAGGCGATTCACGACGACGAAGGCCTGGTGCGCATGATCGGCGGCATCGCCGAGGACATCACCGCGAACAAGGAGCTCGACGCCGTGCGCCTGACGGCGAAACAGGAGCTCGAGCGCACGGTGGCGGAGCGCACGGCCGAGCTGGAGCGGGTGAACGTCGAGCTGGAGGCCTTCACACGCACCGCGGCGCACGACCTGAAGTCTCCGCTCAACGGCATCGTCGGCGCGAGCCAGCTGGTGCGCGAACGGCACCAGGATGCACTCGGCCACGAGGGCATTCGCATGCTCGACATGATCGGCCGCTCGGCGCGCCAGATGGCCTCGCTGATCGACGACCTGCTGATGCTGTCGCGCGTGTCGCAGGAACTGATTCACCCGCAGCAGGTTGACCTGGCGGTGATCGCACGGGAAATCGTCGACGAGCTGCGCCGGCAGGAACCCCAGCGCCGCGTCGACTATCTGGCGCCGCCCCATGTGATGGTCCGCTGTGATGCCGGGCTGGCACGGTCGCTGCTGTCGAACCTGTTGGGCAATGCGTGGAAATTCAGCGCCCGGCGCGAGGTCGCGCAGATCCGGCTGGAATCAACCGCTCACGACGGCGAGGTGGTGGTCAGCGTGGTCGACAACGGCGCCGGCTTCGACGCCAAGGCGGCCACCAGGCTGTTCGCGCCGTTTCAGCGCTTTCATTCGGCGAGCCAGTTCACCGGAACCGGGATCGGTCTGGTGACGTGTCAGCGCATCGTGCAAAGGCATGGTGGCAGCATCAGGCTGGACTCGGCGCCGGATCTGGGGACCACCGTCACGTTCACGCTGCCGGGCGTGTGCCCTTCAGCGAAGTCGAGCACCGAGTCAAGGCAGGTGATCACGCCGGCCGCTTGAGCGTTGCCGGTACTGGCTGGCTTTGAGCCCGTGCGGGCTGAACCGCTCCACCGACAGCTCGAACGTGCAGCTCAGCGCCGCGCGGCCGCATTTGAGTTGGGCCTGCCCTTGGGCGCGATCGAGACACGCAGGCCGCCGGGGTTGTGCGCAGCGCCGTTGCGTTCCCACAGCCGGGTGACGACGAATGTCGCGTCCGTCTCGATGTACCCCTCGGCTCGGGTGAACCTCGCGGGTCGGGAAACGATCGCGACCGGGCCGCTGATGCCCTGGCCCACCAGACGGTTGGACGCGGTCTCCACGGTCAACGTGACCCCGCCGTAGTTCACCGTGCCGAGCATGGCCGGCAGGCCCTTGCCGTATTGGTCATGGACCGTTTCCTCGAGCGGCGCGTTCGAACTGACGCCGCCCTTCAAGAGCGGGCGGTTGCCTTGCACGCAGGTCTGGTAGTCGGCCTTCTTCTGCGAGCGTTGCGCGGTGAGGTCGTTCTTCGTCTCGGTGTTTCGGGCCTTGGCGGCCGCATCGATCTTCGGCGTCAGCTCGTTGTACTGGTCGGCATGCACCTGGCACACCAGCGGACCCTGTGGATTCCACTGACCGGTGTTGCCGCCTGCGCTGGAGTAGACGTCCTGTGCGACGGCGAGCGTCGATGCGAACGCGAGCCCCAGCGCTGCGGCCGCGCGCGCCACGCGCGAGTCGACGAATGGAACGCCAGCGCGTGCCGACGGTGACAAGTGGCATTCAATGGACATGATTCGATCTCCTTTGACTTGACCCGGGCTCAAGAACCGGATGCACCGTGAAGACGGTGACGCGCCGCCGATATTGCAGGTCCTGTGCATTCGCGGCCGACGCGCCGGTCGCCGGCGTGAGCACGCGGCCGCCCCGCGACATCAGCAGTCCTGCCAGGTCTTCGGGTTCCAGTCGATGACCGGAACAAAGCAGGTCACGGGCGTGCGCGTCACGTCGGCCGTGGCCTGGCACCCGCTGATGGTGCCGAAGTAGCGCTCGACGCGGCTCAGGTAGATGTCGCGCGAGCGCTGGTCGGGCCAGACGAAGCTGTTGAAGGTGGCCAACGCCTCGCGCGCCTTGTGGTCGCCGAGGGCGGCGGCCTGGCGATACAGGGCGTGTGCCTTGGGCCGATCCTCCTTCACGGCGAAGCCGAACTGGTACATGCGCCCCAGCCCGTAGAGTCCCGGCGGGTAGTTGTGCATGGAAGACCGCGCGTACCACTCGACTGCCGCACGGCAACTCTTCGGGACACCGCGCCCGAGCTGGTGCATGTTGCCGAGGTTGTACTGGGCGACGCGATGATTCTGTTCGGCGGCGGCACGGTACCAGCGCACGGCCTCGGGGTCGCTGCGGGTTACGCCCTTGCCCACGTCGTGGTGCCAGCCGAGCTGCAGCTGGCAGGCGGCGTCGCCCATCTCGGCGCAGCGACGGAAGGCTTCGACGGCGCGCGTCATGTCGCCGGCCTTGTAGTGCTTCTGGCCTTCGGCGAAGACGGCCAGCGCCGTCGCCGTGTGCTTCGGCCCGGACGGTGCATCCTTGAAGGGATCTGGAAATCCCTTCGCGATGGCGATCTTGCCCCACTTCTGCGCCTCTGCCGGGTCGGCGGCGAGCCCCTCGCCACCCTTGTGGTACAGCTTGGCCAGGTTGTAGGCGGCGCCACCGTGGCCTTGGTCGGCGGCCAGGCGTGACCAGCGCGCGGCCTCGGGGTAGCTCTGGGCGAGGCCGCCCGTGCCCAGGAAGTAGTGCGAGCCGAGCCGGGCCTGCGATTCGGCATGGCCCTGCCCGGCTGCCCGCCGAAACCACGCGGTCGCCGCCGCGATGTCCTTTGGACCACCCATTCCGCCCGCAGCCATTCGGCCCAGATAGAACTGCGCGTCGGGGTTGCCGGCCTGCGCGAGCCGCTCGAAGCCTGCCTTCGCATCGGCGTACCGGCCGCCGTGCAATGCGGCCTTGGCGCGGTTGAGCTGATCGCTCGTGTTGTTGTACTGCGCGGCGGCAGCCGGCAGCAACCGCGGGCCCTGCGCAACGGCGAGTGTGGTTGCGCCTGCGAGCACGGCCGCTGCGGCGGCGAGAGCGACACGCGAGCCGGTGCTTCGACCGGTTGCGCGTGCGCCGGGGGACGAGTGGCAAGCAATCATGCTTCGATCTCCTGGTGACGGCAGCCTGAGGTTGAGTCCCAGGATGCGCCGTGAAGACGGGTGCGCGCCGCCGATATTGCTTGCTCCGGCCGCAAATGTCGCGCCGCCCTCGGCGTCTCCACCCGGCACTCGTGCCACACGAGTGTTGCCGCACCCGCGGAGAAAGTGGAGAAGCCCATGCACCGTCGCCTGCCCACCCATCGTTGCCTGTTCGGCGTCGCAGCGCTCGCCACGCTTCTCATCTGCCAGGTCGCGAGCGCCGCGCGCTCGGACGGGCGCATCTGGTGGGACGAGAAGCGTCTGGCCTATCCCCAGTGCGCTTCGTTCACCAACGAGCACGAGCGGCTGACCGACGAGCTCGACCGCATCGCCGAGTCGGCGCGCTACGCTCGCGAGCCGCAGCGCGCCGCCATCGTTCGCCAAGTCAATGCCACCGCGGCCACCCGCAACCGGGTGCAGGACCAGCTGTTCGCGTGCATTCGAGCCAGCGGTCAGCCGACGCAACAGCCCGGCGACGGCACCGGTCAACCGCGCCGCCCGCCGCTGAAGGGTGCAGTCGAAGAGACCGATCGCCCGCAACCGCCTGCCGATCCGCAGGTTCCGCCGACGGGTCAACCCGCAATTCCGCCAGCCGGTCAACCCTCGATTCCGCCCGGCAATCAGCCCCCTCCCGGCGGTGGCGGGACGACGGTGACGCCACCCGGCGGCGGATGGCTTCCCCCTGGCGGCGCGCCCGGCGGCCTGCCCAGCGGCAGGCCCGGTGGCACGCCGGGCGGCGGTGGTGGCAATCCACCGAATTCCGCGCCGATCGACAACGGCCCGCGCCACTCACGGCCGGTTCAACCCGCCGCGGATCCGCAGGCCTACATGCAAGGCTTTCTCGAAGGGTTCGCCTCATGCCTGGGAAGCGCGCTGATCGGCCCGATCCAGCAGATCTGGACCGATACGGGCATCTATGCACGCCTGAGCGCCGCGTTGCTGCAGGGCGACTCTGCGTCGGCGGCAGCGATCCTGCAGATCAAGGGCGAACGCGATCGCCGCACCTTCGATGCCTTCGTCAGGTCGCTCAATCCCAACGTCTACGGCGTGAACGCACGTGAAGCCGGGCGCCGCGACGGCTCTCGCCTGTGTGGGTTCGGCATCATCCCGGGGATCGTGCGCGCCGGCGGTGGCCGGCCGGGAAGCACGCCCGCGGTGCGCAATCCGCCGCCGACGGCAATCGCGGCCGGCGGCGTGCAAGCGCTGCTCGCCGATCTGTCCTGGTTGCGGAAGTTCAACCCTTTCCGGTGCGACACCAACTGCTCGAACGTGGCCTTGACGCTGGACCAGACCCTGGCCGGCAAGCCGGTGCTCCCGGTCCCACCCGGTCCGGCGCTGATGGCCGCCACCGTCGAGACGTTCTTTGGGCGCAAGTTCGGCGCGCGGATGCAGCCCGACTTCGTCGAGCTGACGATGCGAAATCGTGGCGACCTCAAGCGCGCCATCATTCGCGGCGACTCCGGGCCCGGCACGCCGGGGCACCAGTTCAACGTCATCACCGACGGCCGCAGGGTGCGCCTGCTGGATGGCCAGGTGGGCCGCGAGATCACATGGCCCGAGTTGGCCAGGGCGGGCTACACCGAGTTCCAGCTGCTGTTCACGAACTGATGTCGGCGGCGTGGCGCCGTCGATGCTTGGCGACCCGGCAGCTTTAGCGGATCCGCTCCCACGTCACCGGTTCGACGTAGCCCTTGAACACGACCGTGTTGTCGTTGATGAAGGTGTAGGTCCCGTCTTCGACGCTGCCGTTGCCTCGGCGCGCGTTCCACTTTCCGTCCAACGCCCTGATCCGGCCGATGTCGTCGGGAACCGGAAAACGCCCGCGGATCCTGGTTCGATAGCTGCCGTCGGGTTGCGGCGTGAACTCGAAGGTCCAGCGGCCGTGTTCGTTGGTCAGGTGGGTTCGCCAGCTTCCGAGCAGCCGGCGGTCGACCTGCGCCCCCGCGGCTGTCGGTGGTGCCGGCGGAGCCGGTCGCGGCGACGGCGCCGGTTGCGGCGGCGACGGCGCGGGCTCCGGCGGGCTCGGGCTCGGGCTCGGGCCCGACGGAGCCGAGGGCCAGCCCAGGTAGCCGACCGCCAACACCGCGGCAAAGAGCAGCGCGATTCGCGGGCGGTTCTTCGCCGCGCCCAGCGCGGTGAGATTTCGGGTCACCACCCGCACAACCGTTTCGGCCGGCGGCGGAGCCGGCACGCGATGCGGCGCCTTCTGATCGTGCATCTCGTTGGCGGCGGCTGGGTCGCCCGGGCGCTCTGCGCCATCGGCCAACCCGAGCGCGTGCGCCCAGGTCTGCACCGCCCACAGCGCGGCGCTGGCCTCGGTGCCGCGTGCTTCGTGCAAGCGTTTGGCGCAGCTCGGAATCGTGACCAGCAGCAGCACCTGCGAGGGCGAGCGCAGCGTGTCGACGACGTGCTCGTCGAGTGCATCGAGCACGAGATTGATCTCACGCTTGGCTTCGCCGCACTCGTCGCGCAGCAGTCCCGCCAGGCGTGCGCGGTCGCGAATCAGATCGGGGCCGTACTCCTCGATCAGACGGCGCAGCGTGGTGCGCACCCGGTCGCTGAGGGGCAACTCGCTCAACGCCTTGCTCCTGCCAGTTCGCTCGCCCGCTGATACCACCGCCTGGCCTCGGCTTCGTTCTTCGTGCCGAGCAGGCCGCGCTCGTGCAGCACGCCCAGGTTGTGCGCCGCGGAGGCACTGCCCTGGGCGGCGGCCTGGGTGAGCAGGCGCTCAGCGCCTGCCGCGTCATGTGGCACACCCTGACCGCCGAGGTAGAGCAGCGCGAGCGCGGTCTGGGCGTCGGGGTCCCCGCCGCGCGCGCGCGCCTCGATGGCGCTGGCGACGGCGACGTCGCGCCCCGAGCGAAACGCGGCGAGCATGTCGGGCGACGACCTGCCGAGCCTCGCGAACGCCTGTTGATCGAACGCCCCGGGCTGCAGCGGTGCGGCCTGGCTGTCGATCACCGCAACGTTGCGGTCGATGATCAGGGTCATCTCCGATCCCGTTCGATCTTCGCCGGGAGGCACGATGAAGACCGCAGCGACCGCAAGCACCACCACGGCCACCGCAGCCCGCATGCCGGCACCGCCGAACCGAGCCGCCGATGGTTCACCGCCGCCGAGCCACCGACCCAAGCGCGCAAGAGGCGACAGTGCCGGGTCGGCCGGCCGCTCGACGGGGCGGGCCAGCGCGGGCGCAAACCCCTGCATCTCGGCAAGCTCTTTCGCGCACGGCGCGCACAGGCTCGCATGAGCCTGCACATCGGCGCGGCCGCCCGGGCTCAGCTGGTCGTCGACGAAAGCCTCCATCTGTTCATACGTCAGATGGGAACCGGCCTGCTCGATCGCGCTCACCACGCGCACCGCAGCCGCGCGGTCGGACCCCGCTCGCAGCGCCTGCTGGCACTGGTCGCACTGCGCGAGGTGTCGGTCCACCCGCAGCAGCTCGCGAACGCCCAGTCTGCGATCGCGATGGCGCTCGAACTCGTTTTGGCTCAAATGGTCGGCCACTACAGCCTCCTGGAACCAGGACGACGGAAAACGGAATCGGACATTTCCGCTTCACGACTCCTTTCGTTGCTCGCCGGCTTGGCGAGGGCGCTGGCCAGCTTGCGCATCGCGAACATCCGCCGATTGATCACCTGCTGCTGCTCGAGCCCGAGCATGCGCCCGATCAGCGCGTCGGCGAGCGGCAGGTACCTCCAGAGCAGGCAAAAGCATTCTTCCGCCGTTTCGAGCCGGGCGAGTTCGTCACGATCGTCCGGCTCCAGCTCGAGCGCTGTCCACAGCAAGCCGTACTGTTGGCTCGACAGGCCGAGCGCTGCGCCGATCTCGACCACCGACGCGATGCCCTGCATCGCAAACACTTCGATGTCGCCGCGCGACTTGCCTGGCCCGGGGATGTTCAGCAGGTAGGCGCACCGGTATTCGGGCTCGAGCGCCAGCACGCCGGCCCAGAGCCGCACGAGTTGCTGGCGAAGCTCGACCCTCTGATCCGGCCGCGGCGCACTGTCGGCAAGCTCGTCGAGCGGTGAATCGTCGCGTGCATCCTCATCGAGCGATTCGACGCGATCCTCGCGCAGCCCGATCAGATCGGCAACTGCGCCGACCAGGTCATCAACGCTCGTCGGGCCGCCCAAACGGGCGAACAGCGCGTCGAGCAACCGCTGCCAATCGGCGGCGTCGAATCGCTCCATCGCCTTGGCCGGCACCGTGCCCGAGGGCAGGCGTTCGCGCTTCGACCGCAGCGCCACCAGGCGCTCGCCGGTCGCGGCAGGGGCGCCGAACTGCCACTTGCGCAATCCGGCGACCAGCTCGTTCTCGGCGTTCTCCCAGATCGCATACGCACTCTGATGGCCGAGGAAGTAGCGCAGGCGGTTCTTCAAGCTGGCGCGCCGCGGGTACTTCTCGCGCAAGTGGTCGGACCAGGCGTTGTAGGCCACCTGCGCCGCATAACCCTTGAAGTCGCGCACGTCCGGCGCCTCGCCGGTGGCCTCGAGCAGACGCTCCCACAGTCGCGCGAGGATGTCCTGATACAGATCGATGGCATCGACGTTGTCGGCCCGCGCGTCGTCGGCGGCCAGCGTCATGCCCGACTTGCGCATCAGAATCGCCCGCACGATCGGTCCCACCTGCTGCAACAGCTCTTCCCGGGCGACGGCCTGCACTGTCATTCGTCCGCGCCGATCAGAGCTTGATCTCGCCTTCGGTTCGACCGAACCGGATGCGAAGTCCATGAGTGAGCGCAACGGCGTCGCCGGGCAACACGGCAGTGCTCGCGTCGTTGTCGACGGCCGACCAGGGCCGGCCCGACAGGTTGCGCATCGCCAGGGGTTGGCCGATCAGTTCGGCCGTCGGGGCGCTGAAGTCGTACTCTGAACCCGCGGTGTGGTGTGCGAAAAGCTGCGCCGATGCCTGCAGCACGACCACGTGCAGCGGAGCGTCCCGCGGCTGTGCACCGGTGCGGCGAATGCCGATGCGTGGCGGGCCCGAGCCGATGGGCGCGCCGCAACTCCAGCATTCGAAGCTCGGCTCTTTGCGGGCGAGGCGCTGCGGATCGTAGAAGTTCTCCGCGCGGCAGTGCGTGCACTCGACCACCGAGTCGCGCAACTGACTCAGCGCGCGGCGCCACTCGGTCTCCTGAATCCTGCCGTGGCTCGGATCGTGCAGGCCTTCGGTGAACGCACGGATGAACAGATCGCGCAGGAACCGCGGGTAGATCGCCCAATGCGCGAGCACCGCGTCGTGATCGCCGGCGATCGGACGGTTGGAGTCGTCGGCAGGATCGAACACGAAGCGCGCCTCGCTGCCGAACAGCCGCCTGGCCGCCTGTTCGTCGCCGAGGTTCGTGAACTCGAGTTCGCGGCGGCCGATCAACGGATGCCCGACCATGAAGATGCGATAGAGCATCACCGCGAGCGAGTGCAGATCGGTCGTGCGACGCGGCCCGGCCCGGCGCAACACGACCTCGGGCGCCTGATACTCGGGCACGCCCAGTATGACACTCGGTGCGCCATCGACGTCGACGTTGTCGTTGTCGCAGATCTCCACGTCACCCGACTCGGGGTCGAAGAACACGTTGCCCGGATTCAAGTCCTGGTAGACGAGCCCTTTCGAGTGCAGCGCGAATAGGGCGCCGGTCAACTGGCAGCCCAGCGTCGCCGCGACACGAAACGACGGCTGCACCTCCTGCCGCAGCAGACGGTGGATCTTCTCGAAGCCGGGCCGCCGCAGCCGCATCAGATAGCCCAAGCCGCTGCCGTCGGGCAAGGTCACCAGCTCGAACGGCCACAGGAACTGCGCCGACGGAGCGCCGCGATCGATCGCCACCTGCAAACGCGGCTGCAGCCCCCGGTCGGCACGCAGCATGCGGTCGCTGTACCACTTGAGGGCGACCTTTTGGCCGTTCAACTCGGCCAGGAAGACCTCACCCTGGCCACCCTCGCCGACCAGCGACTCCACCCGACAGACAAGGCCCGAGGTCACGCCGCGAAGTTGTTGGCCTGCGTTGAGCGTCGCCATGAATCAATCGTAGCCCTGCGCGCCGCGATGCCATCGCTGCGATCCGTCCCGCGCCGGATTGGGACAAACCCTGGAGCGCCGAATATCGCCACGCGGCTTGCGTCTCCAGCCAGCGAGCGGCGCCCGTTACCCGGGTCGGACCGCGACACAGAGCCGATGGCGGGGGTTAGCATGAGCAGTCGCGTCGATTGCATGAAGGGGCGTGTCATGGAGCGCAGGCGACCCGGTGGCCAGATGAAGCCCGCGCAGGGCAGCCCGGAGCTGACGAAGTCGGCGCTCAACCCACTGCCCGCCAAGGCCGGCGAACTGCTGAAGCGCGAGTACTTCTGGCCGATCCTGATCACGACGCTGGTCGTCGTGCTGATCTGGTACTTCCAGCGCCACCGGGATGTCGGCATCGTCTACCACGGATACAAGGTGCCGATGCACTCGGTGCTGCTGACGGGCTATCTGTCGTTCGCGTGCTTCTTCCTGATTCTGAAGTTCGTCGGCAAGAGGCCCAACTGGCTGATGCTCGGTTTGGTCGGCGTGTTGGTTTGCCTGGACATGTTCTATCAAGGTCCGCTGCTGACGCTGTGCATCAAGTTCTTCCGCGACGCGATGTTGCCGCTGCTCAACTTGCCGTCCGAGCTGCCCAAGGGCAACCGCAGCTTCCCGCTGGCCTACGCCTACCAGCTGGTTTCCGCCGGTTTGATGGAAGAGGTCTACAAGGCCCTGCCGACGATCGCGCTGCTCTATGTCGGCCTGTCGAAGCGGTCGCCGTGGAACCAGCGCATCGGCGTGCGCGAGCCGCTCGACGGCATCGTCTGCGGCGCGATGGCCGGGGCATGCTTCACGCTGATCGAAACCGGCTTCAACTACGTTCCGGCCGACCCGGTGGCCCAGATCGTGGCGTTTCAGAACCTCGCGCCGCGCACGCTCGGCGAGTTTGCAGGCCACGTCGGCTACGCGGGCTACGCCGGTTACTTCATCGGCCTGGCCGCGTTGCACCCGGCCAGGAAATGGCGCCTCATCGCGATCGGCATCGGTTCGGCCGCCGCGGTGCACGCGCTATGGAACGCGGCCGGCACGCTCGGCGAGTGGGGCAAGCTGTTGCCGGCTGTGCTCGCCATCTTCATGCTCGGCTCGGCCATCCTGAAGGCGCGCGAGATCTCACCGAACCGCTCGCAGCTCGCTGCTTCGCGGATCATCAGCGGCATGTCGAGCATCCGCGTGCCCGACTTCATCGCCCCGGGGCTCGTGGTCGATCGCAGCGGCAACCCGCCGATCGCCGCGCAGTCCGACCCAGCGCGCTCCGAAACCTGGGACGACGGCACGGCGGCGCTCACGATCGCGGTCGGTACCGCACGCGTTCCGGTGGCGATCGGTGCGCGGCTGTACGAGCGCCAGGCGCCCGGCACCTCGGCGCAGCGGGGCGATGGCATCGTCGCCGAAGTGAACGTGAACCCCAACGACCCGAAGGTGTTCGGTCTGAAGAATCTGTCGAACCAGTCCTGGGACGTGACGACCGATCAAGGCGAGCATCGCTCGCTCGCGCCCGGGCGCAGCATTCGCCTCACGCGCGGTACGCGCATCCAGCTCGGCGATCTGATGGCCGAGTTGGAGTAGCGCGCCGCGCCGGATCAAGGAGCACCTCATGGACAAACGGCCGGGCGGTGTGATGGCGCGGCGGCAGCTTCACTTCATCTGGCTGCTCGACACGTCGGGCTCGATGAACGTCGACGGCAAGATCCAGGCGCTCAACACCGCGATCCACGCGACCATTCCGCTGCTGCAGTCCGCCGCGCGCGACAACGCGAACGTCGACCTGCTGGTGCGTGCGATCACGTTTTCGAGCGGTGCGCGCTGGCACATCGCCGAGCCGACCCCGGCTGCGCTGCTGCGCTGGACCGACGTGGCGGCGCAAGGCCACACCGACATGGGCGCCGCACTCGCGCTCGCCGCCCAGGCGATGAAGGTGCCGCCGATGCCCGAGCGTGCCGTGTCGCCCGCACTGGTGCTCGTCACCGATGGGCATGTCACCGACGACTTCGATGCCGGGCTCGCAGCGCTGATGGCCGAGCGTTGGGGCCGCGAGGCGATACGCCATGCCATCGCGATCGGCCGCGACGTGAGCACGCAGGCCCTGCACAAGTTCATCGGCAACCCCGAGATCGAGCCGCTGCAGGCGAACAACCCCGATGCGCTGGTGCAGCAACTGCGCTGGGCGTCGCGCTCGGGCGTGGAAAGCGCCTCGCAGATGCTCGACGCCGATCGACGCAAGCGGCTGCACGAGGCGCAGCAGGTCTCGCAGGCGTCGCAAGGCGGCGGGGCCGTCGAGTGGTGAGCATGGCGGCGAGCCCATCGCCGCCGCGCAGCGCATGGGTTGTGTGCGGCGCCTGCGTGCGCGGCGCCTCGCACGAGCGCGCCGGACTGCCGAATCAGGACGCCATCGCGACCTGGGTGCCACCACCCGGCGCCGAAAACGACCCCGTGATCGTGGCGATCGCCGACGGGCACGGCGGCGCGCGACACTTTCGCAGTGCGATCGGCGCGCGTTTCACGGTGGACACCACGGTCGAGCTGTTGCGCTCGCTGGCCACGCGAATCGAAGCCGCGAGCGATGCGGAGCGCTCGCGCATCGCCGCCGTCGATGTGCCGGCGGGCATCGTCGGTGCCTGGAACGAGCGCGTGCGATCCCACCTGGCCTCGACCCCGATCACTGCTGCCGAATGGGCCGGCGTGGAAGCCACCGAAGGACGAGCTGCGCTCGATGCGGTGCGCGCCGATCCGATGCTGGCCTACGGCACGACCGCGCTCGCGGCGATGGTCACCGGTTGCTGCGTGGTTCTCGCGCAGCTGGGCGACGGTGACATCCTCGCCGTGGCGCCGGACGGCACGACGACCCGGCCGCTGCCGGCCGACGAGCGGCTGCTCGGCAATCGCACCACGTCGATCTGCCGGCCGGGTTCCGAGCGCGACTTTCGTTGCATCGCCGTTGCCGCCGGGCGCGTGCCGCTGTCGCTGCTGCTGCTCAGCAGCGATGGCTACGCCAACTCGTTCCAGACCGATGAGGACTTTCTGCTGGTGGGCCGCGACCTGCAGGAAATGATCCGCAGCGACGGCGTCGCCGCCGTCGGCGCGCAGTTGCAAGGCGTCCTCGAGCACACATCCGCCAACGGCAGCGGCGACGACATCACGCTCGGCCTGTTGCTGCGCACCGGCGGCCTCGGACCGCAACGCGGCGCGCACACCGACAGCGAGACCTGGGGCGATGCAGTCGAGCCCCCCGCCATCGGCAGCTGAAATATCGGGTGTCCGGATTCGTCTCCACGGATCAGCGCGATGCAATGGTGCATCGGGCAATCACCGCAAGGAGACTTCGATGAAATCAATTCAGATCGGCTTGCTCGCCACCGCGCTCATCGCCACGGCGACTCCTTCGTTCGCGCAATCGCGACCTGACTTGCTGGCCAACCCGAATCATCCGCTGTGGGGCATCGTCAGCGATGTGGTGCGCGGCGTCGTCGAGGCCAAGGCCCGGCGCGAGCAGCAGCCGCCGACCTGGCAAGCGCCGATGGATCTGCCACCGGCAAGCCGGAACCCCGGCACCTATGCCGACGCGACGCCGGTCCCGCCCGCTCGCCAATCGGCCCTGCGGGCTGCGGGCACATCGTTGCCGCGAGCGAAGTGATGCCTGTTCGGCGTTCGCTCGCCGAGCCGCATGGCTAGTAAGCCTTCGGCGCCCTCGCCGCGGCAGCCGCACTGGTGGCCTGAACGGTGAAGCCTTCGAAGATCGCAGCGACCGCCATTTCGACTGCGGCGCCCGCGTCGCGCAGCATGTCCGGGCTCACGCGTCCTTCGGCGGTACCGTGCCAGGCCATCCGCCGGCGGCGTGCATCGACGAGGTCGATGGCCATGCGGCCCAGGCGGTAGTCCTCGGTCTGGACTCCACCCCAGCCGGGGAAGTTTCCGGACGTCGCGCGCAGACCCTGCCGCTCCTCCACGACCGCAGCGACATTCACCGCAGGTCCGGAGCCAGATCGTCGAAAGCGTAGCCGCGGTGCTCGAGCTGGCTGCGTGCGGGAGCGGGCTTGGCTGGCGATTTGGTTGACGCGGCTGGCAGGATTCGAACCCACGACCCCGTGGTTCGTGCAGGCAGGCGGCGGCACGGCATGGAGCCGGCCTGAGGGAGGCCGACAGGCCGCAGCTACATCGCCGCGGTAAAAGCGCCGTCGACCGTCATCACCAGGCCGCTGACGTAGGACGCTTCGTCGGAGGCGAGGAACACCGCCGCCGGGCCGATCTCGGACAGCCGGCCCCAGCGGCCGGCCGGCGTGCGCCGGCACACCCAGTCGTTGAACTCGGCGTTGTCGATCAGCGCGGTGTTCATCTCGGTGGCAAAGAAGCCCGGCGCGATGCAGTTGACCGTGATGCCGTCGCGCGCCAGCTCCACTGCCAGCTGCCTGGTTAGCGCATGCACCGCACCCTTGGTGGCCACGTAGGCCGAGATGGTCGGCCGCGCATTGATCGCGCTGATGGAGCCGGTGAGGATCAGCCGCCCCTGCTGCCGTGGCTGCATCTGCTGCGCGGCCGCCTTGCACAGCACCCACACCGACACCAGGTTGGTGTCGAGCACACGCTGAAAGTCGGCGAGCTCGAAGTCGGTGATCGGCTGGCGGTGGTTGATGCCCGCGTTGGCCACCACGATATCGAGGCGGCCGCGGCGCTGCGCGAGCGCGGCCACCTGCGCCTGCGCGAGTGCGCTGTCGGTGACGTCGAAGGCGCAGGCCTCGCCCGACAGGCCCTGCGCGGCGAGCTCGGCCACACGCGCGCGCAACGCGGCCTCGTCGCGGGCGTTGAGCGCCACATGCGCACCGGCCTGGGCCAGCGACTGTGCCATCGCCCAACCCAGGCCGCGCGAGGCGCCGGTGACGAGTGCGACCTTGCCGGACAAGTCAAACATCGCCGGCCACCCGCACCACCGAGCGCGGCGTGCGGCCGTGGGCAAAGTCGACGATGCAGCCGAGCCCCTCGCGCGCGATGGCGTCGAAGCACTCGTCGGTCCAGCACAGTGCGTGCGGCGTCAGCAGCACGTTGGGCATGCCGAGCAGCGGGTTGTCGGGCGCCACCGGCTCCTGCTCGAACACGTCGAGCCCGGCACCGGCGATGGTGCCGCCGCGCAGCGCCGCGATCAGCGCCGGCTCGTCGACGACGGGGCCACGCGACACGTTGATGAAGAAGGCGCTGCGCTTCATCGACGCGAAACGCTCGGCGTTCATCAAGTGGTGCGTCGCGTCGTTGAGCAGCACCGTCGCGACCACGAAGTCCGCCTCGCGCAACAGCTGATCGAGCGGCACGATCTGCGCGCCGAGCGCGGCGACCACCGCCGCGTCGACATACGGGTCGGCCACCACCATGCGCCAGCCGAACGGCCGCGCCAGCGCCAGCAGCTCGCGGCCGATGCCGCCGGCGCCGATGATGCCGAGCGTGCGGGTGGTCAGGCCCAGGCCCATGTGGCCGGTGCGCTCGTGCCAGCGGCCGGTGCGTGTGAGGCGGTCCTTCTCGATCAGCCGGCCGGCCAGCGCGAAGATGAAGGTCAGCGCCGCCACGGCCACCGGGCGGCGCACCGCGACCGGCGTGTTGGTGGTGATGACATCGCGCGCGGCCAGCGCCGGCACGTCGACCGAGTCGTAGCCCACGCCATGGCGGCTGACGATGCGCACGCGCCGGTCGGTGCGCGCCACGGCGTCGGCGCCGACGCGCGGCGAGTTCACGTACAGGCCGTCGTAGCGCGCCATCACGTCAGGTGTGATGGCGTCGAGCGTCTCGGGCAGGAACTCCCACTCGATGAGCGGGTCGTCGTCCAGCAGCGCCAGCGGGCCGCGGCCGAACGACGGCTCGCCGCCGGGCTTGAGCAGGTCGCGCGTCAGGCCGACGCGAAAACGCGGCTGCGCCGCAGCGCCGCTCATCGGCCGCTCGCCTCGATCTGGCCGACCATGCCCTTCAGCGCGGCCTCGAGCAGGCCGGTGTCGGTGCCGCCGGCGATCATGGTGTAGCCCATCGCGCGGGCGCGCTCGATCCAGGCCGCGTCGGTGGCCATGAAGCCGGCCGCCTTGCCGTGGCGGCGCGCGACCTCGGCCACGCGGCGCATCGCGGCGTCGAAGCGCGGATCGTCGAAGCGGCCCGGGATGCCCATGAAGTTGGACAGGTCGAAGTGGCCGACCCACAGCACGTCGACGCCGTCGACCGCGGCGATGCCCTCCACCTGCTCGAGCCCACGCTCGGTCTCGATCTGCGCGATCACCAGCGTGCGCGCGTGGTAGCGGGCGATCTTGTCGCCGACGTCGCCACCGAGATAGTCGCATTGTGCGAAGCCGAACGCCGCGCCGCGCCGGCCGATCGGCGGGTAGCGGCAGGCCTGCACGATCGCCTTCGCCTGCTCGACCGACTCGACCATCGGGATCATCACGCCGCGGGCGCCGAGATCGAGCGCGCGCGCCAGGTAGGTGTACTCGCCGCGCGGCACGCGCACCATCGGCTCGATCGGCAGACCACGGCAGCTGGCGAACAACCACTTGAGCGTCTCGAAGCCGAGCCCGGTGTGCTCCATGTCGTACAGCACGAAGCGGCAGCCGGCGTTGGCCAGGATCGCCGACATGCCCGGCGAGAAGAACTCGAAGATCATCGCGCCGGCCACCGGCCGGCCTGCCAGCACGTCGTGCTTGATCGCGTTGGGTTTCATCGTGGCCTCGCCTTCGTGGCGGCTGCTCGACAGGCGGCGATTCTGCGCCGCGCGCCCGCCGACCCGCAGCAGGGTATGCCCGCCGACGGCACAGGCCGCAGCTCAGCGGAATTCTGGATGCCGGATGATCAGCGCCGATTCATCATCGCGGCTGAATCCGCCGCGCTTTCCATCGTCACCGGTCAGCCCCGAACCAGGAACCGCCATGACCACACTGGTCTACACCCACGACGACTGCTACGCCCACCAACCCGGCGAACACCACCCGGAGTCGCCGCAGCGGCTGAAGGCCGTGCTCGATGCGCTGCGCGCACCCGAGTTCACCGGCGTGCAGTGGCGCGAGGCGCCGCTGGGCACCGTGGAGCAGCTGCTGCTCGTGCATGCGCCGGAGTACGTGGACAACGTGCGCGACGTGGCGCCGCGGCGCGGCACCTATGCACTCGACGCCGGCGACACCGTGATGTCGCCCGGCACCTGGAACGCCGTGATGCGCTGCGTGGGCGCGGCCTGCGACGCGGTGGACGAGGTGGCGGCCGGCCGCGCGCGCAACGCCTTCTGCGCCACGCGCCCCTGCGGCCACCACGCCGAGGCCGACCGCGCGATGGGCTTCTGCGTCTTCAACCAGGCGGCGATCGCCGCACTGCACGCGCGCCAGCAGCACGGCCTGCAGCGCGTGGCGGTGGTCGACTTCGACGTGCACCACGGCAACGGCACGCAGCATTCGTTCTGGCACGACCCCGACCTGTTCTACGGCTCGTGCCACCAGTACCCGTTCTACCCCGGCACCGGCAGCACGCAGGAACGCGGTGTGGCGGGCAACATCGTCAACGTGCCGCTGCCGCGCGACACCGATTCAACGGTCTTTCGCGAACGCATGAGCGCCGAGCTGCTGCCCGCGCTGCGGCACTTTGCGCCGGAGCTGCTGATCATCTCGGCCGGCTTCGACGCCCACGAGCTCGACCCGCTGGGCAGCCTGGCCTTCACCGACGACGACTATCACTGGATCACCCGCGAGCTGATGGCCGCGGCCGACGCGAGCGCCCAGGGCCGCGTGGTGTCGGTACTCGAAGGCGGCTACAGCCTGCAGGCGCTGGGCTCGGCGTCGGCGGCGCATGTGCGGGCGTTGATGCGGCATTGAGCGCGCACGCGCACTTCGTGCGCCACTGGCCGAGACGGGAGCGATTCTTGCCGCGTCCTGTGCCGGTGCCGCGCTGCGGCAGCTCATGGGAGAACGCATGGAACTGGAGCGCTTCACGCTGTACGATGCATCGGCCGTGGTTCAGATCAGCGGATCGGCGTTGCAGGTCGTCGCGACGGGCATGCGGCTCGACGTGATGAACCAAGGCGGCTTCGTCGGTCTGTGCTCTGCCGGGGGCATGCCGTTGCCTCGCGAAGCGCAGGCCACTGCCTAGCGGCCATGCGCCGCCTTGCGTGGCTCGTCGCCCTGCTGCCCTGCGTCGCGGGCGCACAGGGTGCACGCAATCCGACGCCGCAGCAGGGCGTGAACCCGATGCAGTTCGGCGCCAAGTGTGACGGCGCCACGGACGATGCGGCCGCCATCACCGCCGCCATCGCGAGTGCGAAAACCAAGGGCCTGCCGGTGCTGCTGCCGGCCGCCACCTGCGCCTACGGGGCCGTGCTAACGCTAGACGGGGTGAAGATGGTGGGGCGCGGCGACGCGTCGATGCTGTGTGCCCTGGACCCTTCGCGCGAAGTGATCTTCATGCTCGGATCCGGCCCGGAGGTGCGTAGCCTGAAGCTGGCGGGTGTCCGGCCCACCAAGCGCGCAGCACCCTGGGAAGGCGCTCGGATCGTGGCAATCGGCGCCAGCAGGTTCGTCATCGACAACGTGACGATCGATGGCTCGACCGCGACCGGCATCCAGACCGCGCGCGGTGCGACCGAAGGCGTGATCTCGAACAACCGCATCAGCAACACCCTTGCCGACGGCATCCACATCACCGGCCGGGCGAGCCACATCACGATCGTCGGCAACGTCATCGACGGCACCGGCGACGACGGCATCGCGGTGGTCAGCTACCAGCGCGACAACGGGCCGACGCACCACATCACGGCCGCGCACAACACGGTCAGCAACAACCGGGGCGGCCGCGGCATGAGCGTGGTGGGCGGATCGGACGTGCTGTACCAGAACAACCGCATCAGCAACAGCGGGCGCTACGCGTGCCTGTACTTCGCGCAGGAGGACGCCTGGAAGACGCTGCCGATCAGCAATGTGATCGCGCGCAACAACACGCTCAGCAATTGCGGCAGCCCGGCCACGGGCCACGCCGCGGTGATGTTGTTCGCCGACTCCGCGGCGAACGCCGGCGTGCAGATCCTGCGCAACGACATCTTGCAGAGCGGCCAGCGCGGCATCCGCGCGTTCGGCCTGAACAGCGACGTCACGATCGACGGCAACCGGGTCAGCGGCGCCGGCCAGGCGCTGCAGCTGCCGGCGGGCATGAAGGCGACACCGTACTCGGTGGGCGCCGTGGGGGCGCAGTAGGAGCGCTTCGCCGCAGGACCGCTGTCGAACGGCGCAACACGTCACAGGGCCGGAAAGACGAAGGGGCCACCTCTCGGTGACCCCTTGTCAGAACTGGCGCGGCTGGCAGGATTCGAACCCACGACCCCTTGGTTCGTAGCCAAGTACTCTATCCAACTGAGCTACAGCCGCGAAGCGCGGCAGTATACCAGCCGGCCCCCGCCGGTCAGTCGACCGCCGCGGCGGCCTGCTCGCATTGCTGGGCACGCGGTTCGTCGCCGGCCTCGCGTGCCATCGCCGCCAGCAAGCGCCAGGCGCGGCGGCGCGCGCCCGCGTCGAGCACCCGGTCGGCGGCGGCCAGCTCCAGCGGGCGTCGCGCCTTGCCCATCAGGCCGCGTGCGGCAAAGGTGGCGCCCACTGCCACCTGCACCGCCGCCTCGTGCGGATAGGTCAATTGCGCAGCTTCGAGCGACGGGATCCAGTCGACACCGATGCCGTCGGCCGCGGCGGTGAGCGCGAGCGCCACCTGCACGCGCTGCTCCGCGGTGAGCTCGCGCAGGCGGTCCCACAGAGGGCGCAGCCACCGTCGCGCATCGTCGGCGGCGTCCAGTGCGACGGCGCGGCGTGCGGCGCGGGCCACGACGAAGGCGTCCTGCCGGTCGGCGTCATCGAGCGCGGCATAGGCGCGGCGCAGCTGGTCGACGTCGTGCGCCTCGTCGATCAGCTGGATCGCCAGCGAGCGCAGCAGCCCTTGTGCCGCCTCGGGCGAGAAGGCCTGATGCTTGGCCAGCAGCCGCGCCGTGGCCAGCGCCTCGGCCGGATGGCGCGACAGCAGCGCCGTGCGCAGCTTGAGTCGCAAGGCCTGGGTACGCCGCGCAACGCCGGGCGCCAGCTCGGCCAGCAGCGAGGCCGCGCGCGGCGCGTCGCCGTCGTCGAGTGCCCATTCGGCACCGAGCAGTCGCGTGCCTTCGTCGACGGCGCGGCTGGGCGGCGTGCGGCGCTCGGCCTTCAGGGCCTGGCGCAGCAGCTGGTCGCGGCGGGTGCGGTCCTGCACGCGGTGCAGGCTGCGCGCGGCCAGCAGGAGCGCCAGGATGCGCAGCTCGCGATCGCCGGCCAGCTCGTCGGTGCCGGCCTGGATGGCGAGCGCGCGCTGCGCAGCCTTGTGCGCGCGGTTGAAGCGGCCGGCGAAGTGCTCGATCATCGACTCGCGCAGCGCCGCGTGCATCGCGCGCTCGCGCTTCAACGTGCGCCAGGCCTTGGCGCGCGTGGGCAGCGTGATCAGGCTGTCGAGCGTCTGGATCAGCAACACCATCGCGAAGGCCAGCACCACCGCGCCGATCAGGAACAGATTGAGCGAGACGTCGAGCCGCGAGCTGCCGTAGTAGAACGACACCAGCCCGCTGTTGTCGCCCAGCGTCAGCGCGGCCACCACCGCGCCGGCGAACAGCAGCACCAGCCAGATGACGCCGCGCATCGGTCTCGCAGCCCCTGCGCTCTCAGCGCCCTGCCAGCACGGCGGCCAGCGCGGCCAGCGTCTCGTCGGGCCGCGGCACGACCACGCCGCGCGCCTGGCTGCCCACCTGCCGCACCAGCTCGGTGGCGTTGGTCACACGCTTGCTGCTGCGGTCGAAGTAGCGCTCGAGCTGGCCCTGCACGTCGCGCAGGTCGGACTGCGCGGTGTTGAACTGGCGTGACAGCAGCGCCAGCCGCGCGTTGAGCAGCCGCAGCTTGAGGTTCTCGCGCAGAAAGTACGCGTGCTCCGGCGCCAGCAGCATCGCCTCGGGGTGGTCGACCGGCGTCACACGCACCAGGCCGCGCGCCTCCGACCAGACGCGCTCGGTCAGCACCTGCCAGCCCTCGCCGATGCGCGCGCGCCAGGTGGGCTGTGTGCTGGCCCCGGCCGATGCCGCCGTGGCGGCAGCCGCCGCGGCCGCCCGCGCACGCGCGGCGCTTTCAGCCGACAGCGGCCCGCGGCGCTCGGGCTGCGCCAGCAGCGGCAGATCATCGACCGCGCGCACCACGTCGTCGATGCGGATCAGCAGCGCCGCAATGTCGCTGACGGCGACCGCGCGCACGCGGTCGAGGTCGTGTGCCACCGCGCGACGCACGCGCTCGACACGCGGCTGCGCGTTGCGCGTCAGGCGCTCCTCGCTCTGCTTCAGCGTGGCCAGCAGCGGCTCGGTGCTGCCGGTGATGGCGCTCTGCTGCACGGCCACGCGCAGCGCGGCGTCGATGTCGGCCAGCATGTTCTCGTCGCGCGAGCGCGACAGCGCCTGGATCAGCTCCTCGAGCTGCGTGCGCTGCAGCGCGTTCTCGGCGATGCGGGCCTCCACCAGCGCCACCTTGGCGGCGGCGTCGCGCGACACATCCTGCGCCTGCTTGGCGAGCACCCGCGCCTCGGTGGCCTGCGTGCTGCTCTCCTGCTGGCGGCGCACCAGCTCCTGCTCGATCGTCTGCACGCGCTGCCAGGTGTGCCAGGCCAAAGCGCTGGCGCCGATGGCCAGGGCCACCGCCACGCCGGTGGCCGTCCAGGCCACGCGCGGGTTGCTCGGGGGGCTGGCAGGCGAAGCAGGGGCTGCGGCCGCAGCGCTCTGCGGTGTCGCGGACGGTTCGTCGGGGATCACGGTCGCAGCGATCAGCGTCGCTGGGCAGGCGGTGGCGGCGATTGTAACGAGCGCGCCATCTCAGCCACGACGGCGGCGACGGCATCGACGGTCGGCGCGCAGCTGCGCACCTGCCCGAAACCCGCGGCACGGGCGGCCTGCTCGATGCGCGCATGGGTGGCGATCGCCTGCGCGGCCGACCAGTCGGAAGCCGGCGCCAGTTGGCGCAAGTGGTCCACTGCCTGCGAGCTGGACAGCAGCCACAGCCACGCCCGCGGCTGCGCACGCGCGTCGGCCAGCAGCGTCTGCTCGGTTGGCGCCAGCACGGGCACCGTGCGGCGATAGGCGGCGACGAAGTGCACGCGGGCGCCGCGTCCGGTCAGCTGCTCGGCCAGCCAGTCGCGACCGTCCTCGCCGCGCACCACCAGCGCCGACTGGCCTGCCCAATCGTGCCTCTTCAGCTGCCGCCACAGCGCCTCGGAATCGAACTGCGCCGCCTGGCGCGGCGGCTCGACGACGCAGGCCGTGGGCACGCCCTGCGCGCGCAGCGCCGCGCTGGTGCCTGGGCCGGTGGCACCGGCCAAGGTCTGCGCCGGCCACGGCGCGCCGGTGGGCCGGGCGGCAAAGAAGCCTGACACCGCGTTCGCGCTGACGAACATGACGAGCCGCTGCTGCGCCAGCGTGTGCCAGGCCTGGCGCAGCAAGGCCAGGTCGGCCGGCGGCGCAATGTGGATCAAGGGCAGCGCGACCGCATCGACGCCGCGGGTCTGCAGAGATCGGAAGAGCACACGTCTGAACTCCAGTCACGATAGACAATCTCGT
>CALMQI010000247.1 GCA_937871935.1 uncultured Burkholderiales bacterium | reverse complement strand
CCACTACGGCGCCCGCGACTTCGCGCATGCACTGCGCAACGACGGCCGCTCACGTGCCGCAGTGCTCTATGCCGAGCCCGGCGGCTACTACGAGCTCGACGCCGACTACACCAAGCCGGTGGTCGCCTGCGTGGTGGGCCGCTGGAAGGCCAAGCTCACCCGCGCCGTGGGCCACGCCGGGGCGATGTCGGGCGGCGGCGACGACGCGCTCGCCAAGGAACGCTGGTTCATGGAGAAGTTCGGCGTCGACGCGCTCTTCACGCTCGAGCGGCCGGTGGTGTCGGCCAAGGGCGCGGTGGTGACCAACATCGCGCACATCCCCGCCGCGCTGACCGCGGTGATGGCCAAACGCGGTGTCCAGCCCGACTTCGCGCCCGAGGGCACGATGGAGCTCAAGCCCTGGTTCGGCTCCAACGCCGGCGTCGAGCTGCCGCGCGAGATCGACCTGCCGGTCGTGCCGGCGCTGGCGCCGTACCAGCAGCAGATCAAGGCGCTCGATGCGCAGGTCGGCGCCAGCTTCCCGCGCGAGGCGCTGAAAGACGCCTCGGGTGTCTCGCAGATGGATGCGAAGACGCAGGTCACGCGCATCAACGGCGTCTCGGTGCTCGACGCGGCGCAGCACACCATGGAAGGCAACGTCGGTCTCGTGCTGCTGAAGGAGCCCGGCGGCGAGAACGACACCAAGCTCGTCAGCGTGGCCATCGGCGCCTGGCTCGAGCAGCGCGGCGAGGCCACGCTCGCGGCGGCGCAGGCGTCGCGCGAGGCCGGCAACGCGCCCAACGCGGCACTCGCCGCGGCGGTGGCGATCCTCGGGCCCAAGCTGCTCGAGCGCGCGCGCGCGGCGGCCGTGCTGATGATCGACCGCTTCAGCGCGGCCGGGGTGCACAACGCACTCGACGAGCGGGTCGATCTATCCGCCGTGCCGCCACTCGACGCGGCCGAATCCGCGCTGCTGTTCGCCGCCGAGCCCGACCCGCGCGCGCTGGCCATGCTCGACGGCCTGAAGGCGCGTGGCGCGAAGTCGCTGCCGCTGCGCTGGCTCGAGCAGCAGGCCGCGCAGCACCGTGCCCACCCGAACGCCGACGCGGTGCTGGCGGCGATCACCACCACCATGGGTTGGGGCCCGCTGCAGCGCAAGCGCGTGTCGCGTCTCACGGTGGAGTGCCTGCCCGCCTGGTGCCGCATGTTCGGCACCTTGATCGGCGCCTCGGTGAATGCCGCCGAGCACGCGGGCGCGCGCTTTTGCGGCATCGACCGCAGCGCCATCCTCGGCCGGCTGTCGCTGACCGAGGTGGCCTATGTGGCGCTGCTGCGCCAGCGGCCGAGCGAGGCCGACCTGTTCGCCTTCCGGACACTGGTCGGGCTGCTGCTGTCCAACGGGCCGGGCACCATCACCGGCCAGGGCGTGAAGGGGGCGGTGTCGTCCGACGGCCCCGAGCAGCCGCAGCGTGTGCAGTTGAACAAGGCGATGCTCGGCTTCCTGAGCCACTGCGGCTATGCGCACGGCGGCAATGGCTTCGAGGGCGTGGCCTTCCTGCTGGAGCAGTTTCGCGGCATCGATCTGCGCGACCCGGGCGCCGCCGACCACGGCGTCGACCTGAAGCGCCTGGCCGCGCGCTACGTCGAGCAATATGCCCAGTACAAGTCCGAGAAGAAGAACCTCGGCAACCTCGACGTGCAGAAGATCCCCTGCGTCAACCACCCGGTGTTCAAGGACCGGCCGGTCAACCACGACCCGCGCGAGGTCTACATCCGCGAGCTGATGCAAAAGCGCGGCGAGCACAACGTGTTCCTCGACTTCTACCACGCCGTGGTACAGCAGCTGTTCGACGCCGGCGTGTCGCGCAACGTGTACTGCGTCAACGTCGATGCCGTGATCGCCACGTTGCTGCTCAAGCTCGTGTGGCCGGCGTACCGTGCCGGCACCTTCGGCGCCGACACGCTGGAGACGGCGGCGTTCACGCTGTTCCTGTACGCGCGCATGCTCGGCTGTGCCGCTGAGGCCGACGACCATCTCAACCGCGGCCGCAACATGGACACGCGCACCGCCGCCTCGGCCTGCCGGTTCGTGGCCTGAGCACCGCCGGCACCGTGATCCGCGGCCACGCGATCGACCTGGCCTTCGATGTGGCGGGCCGCGGGCCGCCGGTGCTGCTGCTGCACGGCCTGTTCGCGTCGGCGGCGAACTGGCGCTCGGTCGCCGACGCGCTGGCATCGTCGTACCGGGTCTACAGCGTCGATCTGTGCAACCACGGCCGCTCGCCGTGCGCGATCGACATGTCCTACCTGGCAATGGCCGACGACGTGCTGCGCCTGATCGAGCGCGAGGGGCTGCGCGCGCCCGCCGTGGTCGGCCACAGCATGGGCGGCAAGGTGGCGATGGCGCTGGCGCTGACGCAGCCCCATGCGGTGGAGCGGGTGGTCGTCATCGACGTCGCGCCGGTGACCTATGTCGATCACTTCTCGCACCAGATCCAGACCATGATGGACACGCTGGCCCGGCAGCCGGACGCGGCGGCCGGCGCGGCGGGCATGCAGCCCGCATGCCCGACCGGCGCCACGCTGGCGCACCTGATGATGCCGCGCCTGTCGGCGGCGCAGTCCTACGTGGACTGGCGCTGCAACCTCGGCGTGATCGCACGCTCGATCCAGGGCCTGTGCGCGTTTCCGCGCCACCTGCGCTACCTGAGCACCGGCGTGCCGTTGACGGCGATCGTCGGCGCGCGCTCCGAGTGCGTGCAACCGCCAGACCCGGCGCTGTACCAGCCGATGTTCCCGTGCACCACCGTCAAGGTGATCGACGGTGCCGGCCACTGGGTGCACGCCGACCGGCCGCGCGCGCTGCTGGCGCAGCTGCGGCGTGCGCTCGGCGCGCCGGGGGCGACGCAGGCGTCCCGCGCGGCATGAGCCGCTGCGCACGACAAGAACCACTGCTGGAGACGACCCGATGGCCGACGACCTGGACCAAGCCGCACTCGACTACCACCGCCTGCCCAGGCCGGGCAAGATCTCGGTGCTGCCGACCAAGGCCATGGCCACGCAGCGCGACCTGTCGCTGGCCTATTCACCCGGTGTGGCCGCCGCCTGCATGGCGATCGCGCGAGACCCGGCCGAAGCCGGCCACCGGCGCGCTCGAGGGTGCGATCCTGGTCGACGGCGCGGTGCCGGCGGTGCCGGCCGAGGGGCTCGACCAGCTCAAGGACGGCGGCCGGCTGGTCGCGGTCAAGCTTGCGCCCGGCTCCGGTGCTAAACTCACATTGAGATTCAATCGGCACACCAATCCGCCGACGTTCGACCTGCCATGGCGGCGGTCGTAGGTTAGTAGTATTGCCATGAGTTCGTCAGGAGCGATCGCGATGTTTGCCAAGTGCTTGTCCGCCTGCGCGGTGATTTGCTTGTTCGCTGGCGTGGCCTGCGCCCAGGAACGAACACCTCCGGGCGGCATCAAAGACCTTATCCAGCCCCCCGCGCTCACCGAATACAAAGGCCGCCGCATCGCGCAGACGATGCATTACCTCGGCGCCGAATGGCTCGTGCGCGACAATCGCGAGCAGGAGGAGCGCTGCTCACTGATGCTGACGAATC
>CALMQI010000246.1 GCA_937871935.1 uncultured Burkholderiales bacterium | reverse complement strand
CCGGGCAACCCCATACGCCGCGTCCTCTCGCACCTCGCTGGCTGTGGCCTCCGCGAAGGCCCTGCTGGTGATGATCTACTTCATGCACCTGAAGTTCGAGGGGAGATGGAAGTTCGTGCTGCTGGCCCCGACGATCATTCTGGCCCTCGGTTTGCCGCTGGCCTTGCTGCCCGACGTGGGCGCACACTATTACTTGCTTGATGTTCCCCAGGACAGGGAGGTCGCACACGAGACGGCGCACGGTGCAGTTCACATTGCACCGGCAGCGCACAACCCCCACTGATGTCCGAGCCTTTCGCGATCGAAGTTCGCAACTTGACGCACCGGTACGGCGATCGCCCGGCGCTTCGCGGTCTCGAATTCTCCGTGCAGACGGGAGAAATCTTCGGGCTGCTGGGGCCCAACGGCGGAGGTAAGACGACCCTCTTCCGTATTCTGAGCACGCTGCTTCCCGTGCAGGAAGGTTCGGTAGCGGTTCTCGGCTACGACGTGCGCGGCTCCGCCGACGCCGTCCGCCGCCGGGGCGAGAGTGAGCGTGGTGGACGCCCCGATAGCGCCATGGCCAGAGCACTCGATTCGCTGACGTTCCGCCCGCTCGGAATCGGACCGCCGCCTGACGAGCGATGGATCATCGTCGGGTATCGGCACGGCGACGACGCACCACTGCGCGAGCACCGCTTCGACTGGCGCGACGCCCGGCACGACTGGGAGGTCATGCGCGTCGTCGCCGACTTGGCGGGTCGGCGAGTGTTGGCCGCGGTGTGGCGCGACGTCGCCCCGCAGCGCATGCGCGAGCAGCAGCTGCAGTCTGCGCTGCAGCAGATCGAGGAGCATCAGGCGGCGAACCTGCAACTGCGCCGCGAGTTCGGCGAACAGGTGATGCGTGACAGCGCGACCGGCCTGAGCACTCGCGCGCATTTCGACGATCAGCTGCGCCGCGAGGTCGACCTGTCGACCCGAGAGCATCGCGAGTTCGCACTGGTGCTGGTCGAACTCGACGTCGACAGTGAGCGTGTGAGCGCCTTGGGCAGCCGCGCCCAGGACCGCGTGCTCGAGGCGATGGGCCGCCTGCTGCGCGGCAACACCCGTGCCATGGATGCCTCGTGCCGCCTGCAGGCGCGCCGCTTCGGCGTGCTGCTGTCGGGCGTGGGCCTGGCCACTGCGCATTCGCGCATGGAAGGGCTGCGCCGGCAGTGTGCGACGCAGATCGTCGTGCTCGACGGTGAGGAACTGGGCTTCTCGGTGTCGATGGGCGTCGCCAGCTTTCCGCACACGGCGCATTCGCAGGACGATCTGCTGAACGCCTGTGAATCCGCGCTGTCCGAAGCGCGCAAGCGCGGCGGCAACACGGTGGCGCTGGCCAGCATCCGCTTCGACGCGGCGAGCGCCTAGGCGGTCATGCCGCGCCACACCATATAGGCCGCCAGCAGGTAGAGCAGCGTCGCAAAGGCACCAGCGAGGCGGCGCGTGTCGGTGGCGTGCGCGACGCGCGCCCCCAGTGGAGCGGTACTCATGCTGGCCAGGGCGATCAAGGCCAGCATCGGCAGCACGACATAACCCACACTGCCCGACACCGGCGTCTGCAAGTGCCAGGCGCCGATGACGTAGCCGATCGTGCTGGCCAGTGCGATGGGCAGCCCCATCGCGGCGCTGGTGGCCACGGCGTTGTGAATCGGCACGCTGCAGCGCGTCATGAAAGGCACCGACAGGAAGGCGCCGCCGGCGCCGACCAGGCCGGAGAGGAACCCGATCCCCGCGCCGACCGCCGACTGCACCCACGGCCCCGGCAACGTGCCGGTCGGCACGACATTGCGGCGCATCAGCATGCGGGTGGCCGAATAGCCGACGAAGGCGGCGAAGCCGACGGCGAGCCAGGAGCCCTTGATCAACGCGAACGCGCCGGCGCCGGCCAGCAGCCCGCCTGCGACGATGCCGGGCGCCATGGTGCGCACGATCGGCCACAGAACCGCACCGCGACCATGGTGGGCGCGCAGGCTCGATATCGAGGTGAACACGATGGTGGCCATCGACGTGGCGATCGCCATCTTGACGGCGAGCCCGGCCTCGACGCCGCGTGACGACAGCATCCAGGTGACGAACGGCACCATCATCATGCCGCCGCCCACGCCCAGCAGGCCGGCCAGGAAGCCGGCGACACCACCGAGCACCAGCAGTTGCAGCGCGAGCGCCGGCTCGAGCAGCGAGATCAAGCCCAGCCTGCGCTCAGAGGTCGAGCAGGGCCAGCACGGCGCGCCACTCGTCCTCGGTGACTGGCGTGATCGAGAGCCGATTGCCCTTGCGCAGGAGCAGCATGCCGGCGAGCTCTGGCCGCGTCCGCATCTCGCGCAGCGGCAGTAGTCGCGTGCGCTTGACCAGTTTGACGTCGACGTGCATCCAGCGCGGTGCGGCGGCATCGGACTTGGGGTCGTAGTACTTGCTGCGCCGGTCGAACTGCGTCGCGTCCGGATATGGCGCGCTGCACACCGACGCGATGCCGGCGACACCCGGCTCGGCGCACGACGAGTGGTAGAACAACACGCCGTCGCCGATGCGCATCTGGTCGCGCATGTAGTTGCGCGCCTGGTAGTTGCGCACCCCCGTCCATGGCACCCGCTTGCCCGGTGCGCGAGCCAGATCGTCGATCGAGACCTCGTCGGGCTCGCTCTTCATGAGCCAGTATTGCGGCATGGGTCTGGCAGCGGCTCGGCCGTTGCAGGGCTGGGCAAGCAGTGATGGGGAGGTATGTGTCCGCCGCGCACCGGAGGCCGCATTCCTGAACCCAGGGGATTCAGGTGGGCCCGGTCAGCAAGGCTTCGGGTTCATCTGACGCGAGACGATCACACCCGCCAAGCAATATTCCAGTCCCTAGCTCAAGGAGCATCGGTTCAAGGAAATAAAACCTCCGCGAACGCGACGGACGATGAGGATTCTACGCCGCAGCGTTCGCGCGGCGCATCGTCTTCGGCGTGATTTCCGCAAGCACCGCGCGCCATTCGCCGACGACCACATCGAGGCGCGCGAGCGCCGCACCGCCCAGACCCGGCCTACAGCAGGCGGTCGTCGTGCTGAAGCGCCGAGTCGATGCGTTCGATCAGGCGCGCCAGGTCGGCCGTCGCCGGCGGTGCCTCGGCCGGCGCCATGGCACGAGGCGGGACTTCGGCCAGCTGATAGGCCAGGTTCAGTGCAGCCAGCACGGCGATGCGCTCGCGCGCCTTTACCTTGCCCGCATCGCGGATCGCGCTCATCTCGCGATCGACCGAGGCCACCGCCTCGAGCAGGTCGCGCTCGCCGCCGTCGGGACAGGCCAGCACATAGCTCTGTCCGAGGATGGTGACTTCGAGCTGGCTCATTCGCGCGCACCCGATCCACTGGCGGGCAGGCGCTCGAGCAGCGCGTCGATTCGCGAACGCGCGGCCGACAGGCGGGACTTGAGGTTGTCGCGCTCGTGGCTGACGTGACCCAGCTGCTCCTCGAGCAGCGCGTTGGTGCGCTTCAGTTCCTCGTGACGCAGCACGAGGCGTTCGATCCGCTCGGCAAGATCCTGCAATGTGGCCATCGGCGTCCACCGACCTACGGTGGCGGCATTGTAGGTCGGCCGCCGCGGACCCCGCCGCCGGCCGCGCCGTCCGCAGGAGATGTCAGGCAGCCCGAGGCGAACTCGCCCGGAGCGGATATGCAGCGCACACCCGACTGATCGCGCATGCGCTGCAATGCGGATTGCGCGCCGTGCAGATATAGCGACCATGCAGGATCAACCAGTGATGCGCGTCACCCAGAAAGGCCCGGGGCACGACGGCGAGCAGTTGTTCCTCCACGGCCTCCGGCGTCGGCCCGCTGGCGAGCCCGGTGCGATGCGCGACACGAAAGACATGGGTGTCGACCGCCAGCGTCGGCTCGCCGAAGGCGACGTTGAGCACCACATTCGCCGTCTTGCGGCCGACGCCAGGCAGCGTCTGAAGTGCCGCACGATCGCGCGGCACCTCGCCGGCAAACTTCTCGATCAGGATCGCGCTGGTCGCCAGCAGGTGTCGCGCCTTGTTGCGATACAAGCCGATCGTGCGGATGTGTTCGCCGATCGCGTCGACGCCGAGCGCCAGCATCGCACGCGGCGTGGGCGCCTGGGTGAACAATCGACGGGTCGCCTTGTTGACGCTGACGTCAGTCGCCTGCGCCGAGAGCAGCACGGCAGCGAGCAGTTCGAACACGCTGCTGTATTCGAGTTCGCTGCGCGGATGCGGGTTTGCCGCCCGCAATGTCGTGAACAGGAACTCGACGTCGGCTGGATTCATGCGAAGGGGCTCATCCTGGCGTCCGCGTCCGCGTCCGCGCCCGGTCCAGCGCGGCCTGCACCACCGCACGCTTGCGCTCCAGCGCGGCCGCGTCGACGAGCGAGCTGCTCTGCGCCAGGTGCGCCAGTTTTTCTGCCGCACGGCCCGCCAGCCGCAGATCGTCTTCCTGTGCCGCGCGTTGCAGCCGCTGGGCGCGCTGGTGATAGCGCGTCCGTGCCTCATCTGCCTGCGCCGAGCTCCAGGCTTGCCAACCGGTGCGCTGCCCAGTCACGGGTTGCATGACGATGCAGTCCACCGGGCAGGCGGGCAGGCACAGCTCGCAGCCTGTGCATTGGTCGTCGATCACCGTGTGCATGCGCTTGGGCGCACCGACGATGCAGTCCACCGGGCAGGCCTTGATGCACAGCGTGCAACCAATGCACCAGTCCTCGTCTACCACGGCCAGAGCCCGCGGGCCTTCGATGCCGCGTTGTGGATCGAGCGGCATCGGTTCACGGTCGGTGAGGGCGGCGAGGCGGCTGATGCCCTCGGCGCCGCCGGGCGGACAGCGGTTGATCGGGGCTGCCTCGGTTGTGATGGCGGTCGCGTAGGCGCGGCAGTCCGGAAAGCCGCAGCGCGTGCACTGCGTCTGCGGCAGTGCGGCGTCGATGCGGTCGGTCAGCGAGTCTGTCGCGGGCGTCGGTGTGGACACACCCGGATTATCCGGTCGGTGGCTACCGACGGCTCTTCGCTGCAGCGCGGCTCGCCTTCTTGGCCGCTGGCGCCTTGAGCAGGGCAGCCGGTCGGTTGTAGCGCTCGATGAAGCGCTGCACCTCCGGGTAGACCTGCTCGCGCCAGCGCCGGCCGGAAAAGATGCCGTAGTGACCGGCACCGATCGCGTCATAGTGCTGCTGGCGCGACGCGGGCACACCGGTGCACAGCGAGTGCGCCGCGCGAGTCTGGCCGGCGCCGGAGATGTCGTCGAGTTCACCTTCAATGGTGAGCACGGCGCTGGTGGTGATGTCCTGCGGGCGCACGCGCTCGCCGGCGACGTCCCAGGTGCCGTTGACGAGCGCGAAGTCCTGGAACACGGTCTTGATGGTGTCGAGGTAGTACTCCGCCGGCATATCGAGCACCGCGTTGTACTCGTCGTAGAACTGCCGGTGCGCATCGACGCTGTCCTCGTCGCCGCGCACGAGATCGAGGAAGTAGTCGTAGTGCGAGCTCATGTGGCGGTCAGGATTCATCGCGACAAAGCCGGTGTGCTGCAGGAAGCCCGGATAGACCCGACGTCCGGAGCCCGGATAGTTGGGCGGCACGCGGTAGATCACGTTGTTCTCGAACCAGTCGTAGCTCTTGTTCATCGCCAGGTTGTTGACCGCGGTCGGCGAGCGGCGGGCGTCGATCGGCCCGCCCATCATCACCAGCGCCGGCGGCGTGCGCTCGCCGCGGCTGGCCATCAGCGACACCGCGGCCAGTACCGGCACAGTGGGTTGGCACACCGAGATCACGCTGACGTCGTGGCCGATCGCGCGGATGAACTCCTGCACATAGCCCACGTAGTCGTCGAGGTGGAACGGACCGTGCTCGAGTGACACCATGCGCGCGTCGGTCCAGTCGGTGATGAAGACCTTGTGGTCGCGCAGCAGCATCTTGACCGTGTCGCGCAGCAGCGTCGAGTGGTGCCCCGACAGCGGTGCCACGACCAGCACCTTCGGCTGCGTCTTCATGCGCTCCAGCACAGGTGCATGGTCGGTGAAGCGCTTGAAGCGCAGCAGCCGGCAGAACGGCTTCTCGAGCGCGACCTGTTCCTGCACGGCCACCTCGACCCCGGCCACCGTGGTGGATTTGATGTCGAACTGCGGCTTCTCGTATTCCTTGGCCAGCCGGTGCATCAGGTCGAAGCCGGCCGCATAACGCTGTGCCATCGGCACATGGGTGAACGGCGAAAGCGGATGGCTGTAGAGCTTCGAGGAGGCGCTGGCGAACTCGGCAAACGGGGCCATCAAGGCCCGCTGGGATTCGTAGAGCTGATAGAGCATGGCCGAGCGACTCCTGGTTGTGTCACGACCGCCGGCCGATTTGCCCGCGGGGAGCAGACACATCGGCCGGAAGCACATGATTTGTGCAATGCAGCATTCTGGCGAATACTACTGGCAATAGCCTGACATCGATCAGTCGTGGGCAATTGTTCGAGCTGTCACTCCAAATCGGGCCTGTTAACCGTCGCTCGCGGGCCACGGCGTATTCCGCATGGCGGCGCCGTGGCTTCAGAGGATCGAGGCGATCGCCTGCGCGACATGCCCGATGTTGCGGCCGTTGAGGGCGGCGACGCAGATGCGCCCCGAGTCGACGCCGTAGACGCCGAACTCGGTGCGCAGGCGCTGCATCTGCTCCTTTGTCAGACCCGAGTAGCTGAACATGCCTTGCTGCTGGGTGATGAAGCCGAAATCGCGGCGCGCGCCGGCACGCGCCAGCCGCTCGACCAGATCGGTTCGCATCTGGCGAATGCGCAGCCGCATCCCGCCGAGTTCCTCCTCCCAAAGGCGGCGCAGCGCCGGATCGGACAACACCGCCGTCACCACCTGCGCGCCATGTGTCGGCGGGTTGGAGTAGTTGGTTCGGATCACGATCTTCAGTTGCGACAGCACGCGGGCTGCCTCGTCCTGGCTCGCGCAGACGACCGAGAGGGCGCCCACGCGCTCACCGTACAGCGAGAAACTCTTCGAGAACGAAGTGGCCACGAAGAAGTCGACGCCGGAGCGCAGGAACTTGCCAACCGCCAAGCCGTCTTCGGCGATACCCTGCCCAAAACCCTGGTAGGCCATGTCGAGAAACGGAATCCAGCCGCGCGCGACCGCCGAGGCGACCAGCGCATTCCATTGCTCGGCAGTCAGGTCGTAACCGGTCGGGTTATGGCAGCAGGCGTGCAGCACGACGATCGTGCCCGGCGCCACGCCGTTCAGAGTCGACAGCAGGGCGTCGAAACGCACGCCGCGCCGTTCGGCGTCGTAGTACGGATAGCTCTCCACCGCGAAACCGGCGAGCGTGAAGAGCGCGCGGTGGTTCTCCCAGCTGGGGTCGCTGATCAGCACCCGCGCCTGCGGCTGCAGGCGCTTGAGGAAATCGGCTCCCACCTTCAGGCCGCCGGTGCCCCCCAATGCCTGCACCGTGGCAACCCGCTGCGCGCGAACGGCCTCGCTGTCGGCGCCGAACACCAGCGATTGCACCGCTTTGTCGTAGGCTGCGATACCGTCGATCGGCAGGTAGCCGCGCGCCTTGGGCGCCTGCACCATCGCCTGCTCGGCAGTTGCCACGCACTTGAGCAGCGGCAGCTTGCCGTCCTCGTCGTAGTACATGCCGACGCCGAGATTGACCTTGGCTGGATTGGGGTCGGATGCGAACTGTTCGTTGAGGCCGAGGATGGGGTCACGCGGCGCCAGTTCGACCGCCGAGAAGAGCGTCATGGTCCGTCCTGATGGATCGAAGATCTCGAAGCCGCCGCGGGCGGCTCGCAAAGTCGGCGCGACTGCATTACTCTGACGGGTTTCGTCTTCGCCCAGCCTAGCCGACTCGCGCAATTGTATCGGGGTGGGATCGACGACGACTGTCAACGGAAGCGCATTGAGAATGTCCGATCAGCCAGTTGCGGAAGTCGTGGCGCCGGCAGGTGAGTTCATCACCTTCCCGGATTCACCATTCCAGCTGTTCCAGCCGTACTTTCCCGCCGGCGACCAGCCGGCCGCGATCGATCAGCTGCTCGAAGGCGTGCACGACGGGCTGACCTATCAGACGCTGCTGGGCGTCACCGGCTCGGGCAAGACGTTCACGATGGCCAACGTGATCGCGCGGCTCGGGCGGCCGGCGATCGTCTTCGCGCCGAACAAGACGCTGGCCGCGCAGCTGTACAGCGAGTTCCGCGAGTTCTTCCCGAAGAACGCGGTGGAGTACTTCGTCAGCTATTACGACTACTACCAGCCCGAGGCCTACGTGCCTCAACGCGACCTGTTCATCGAGAAGGACAGTTCGATCAACGAACACATCGAGCAGATGCGGTTGTCGGCTACCAAGAGCCTGCTCGAGCGGCGCGACGTCGTCATCGTGGCCAGCGTGAGCGCGATCTACGGCATCGGCAACCCGAGCGACTATCACAAGATGGTGATGACGCTGCGCGTGGGCGACAAGATGGGCCAGCGCGACGTGATCGCTCAGCTGATCCGCATGCAGTACACGCGCAACGAGGTGGAGTTCAGTCGCGGCGCGTTCCGCGTGCGGGGCGACACGATCGACGTGTTTCCGGCCGAGCACAGCGAACTCGCACTGCGCATCGAGCTGTTCGACGACGAAGTCGAGTCGCTCTCGCTGCTCGATCCGCTGACCGGGCGCGTACGCCAGAAGATTCCGCGCTTCACCGTCTACCCGTCGAGCCACTACGTGACGCCGCGCGATCGGGTGCTGGCCGCCATCGACGGCATCAAGGCCGAGCTGCGCCAGCGGGTCGAGGAGTTCGTCGCCGCCGGCAAGTTGGTCGAGGCGCAACGGCTGGAGCAGCGGACCCGCTTCGATCTCGAGATGCTGCAGGAAGTCGGCCACTGCAAGGGTATCGAGAACTACACGCGCCACCTGTCGGGCGCCGCGCCGGGCGAGCCGCCGCCGACGTTGGTGGACTACCTGCCGAGCGACGCGATCATGTTCCTCGACGAGAGCCACGTGCTGATCGGCCAGCTCGGCGGCATGTACAACGGCGACCGCTCGCGCAAGTCGACGCTGGTCGAGTACGGCTTCCGGCTGCCGAGCGCACTCGACAACCGGCCGCTCAAGTTCGAGGAGTTCGAGCGCAAGATGCGGCAGGCGGTGTTCGTCTCGGCGACACCAGCCGACTACGAACGCGAGCACTCGGGCCAGGTGGTCGAACAACTCGTGCGTCCCACCGGCCTGGTCGATCCGGATGTAGAGGTGCGGCCGGCGGCGCACCAGGTCGACGATGTGCTGCAGGAGATTCACGCCCGCGTAAAGGTCAAGGAGCGTGTGCTGATCACGACGCTGACCAAGCGCATGGCCGAGCAGCTGACCGACTATCTGTCGGAAAACGGTGTCAAGGTGCGCTACCTGCACAGCGATGTCGACACGGTCGAGCGCGTCGAGATCATCCGCGACCTGCGCCTGGGCGTGTTCGACGTGCTGGTCGGCATCAACCTGCTGCGCGAAGGGCTCGACTTGCCCGAGGTGTCTCTGGTCGCGATCCTCGACGCCGACAAGGAGGGCTTCTTGCGCTCAGAGCGCAGCCTGATCCAGACCATCGGCCGGGCGGCGCGCCACCTACACGGCAAGGCGATCCTCTATGCCGACCGCATGACGGATTCGATGACGCGGGCACTCGACGAAACGGCGCGGCGGCGTACCCGGCAGACCGAATACAACCGCGCGCAAGGCATCACGCCGCGCAGCGTGACGAAGCTGGTGCGCGAGATGATCGATGGCGTGGTCAACGCGCAGGATGACAAGGCCAAGCTGAAGTCGCTGGCCGACTCGGCGCAGGTCGAGGCCATGTCGGAGAAGGACCTCGGCAAGCACATCAAGGCGCTCGAGAGGCAGATGCTGGAATTCGCCCGCAACCTCGAGTTCGAGAAGGCGGCTCGCACCCGCGACCAGCTGGCGCTGCTGCGCGAACAGGCCTTCGGCGCGGCACCCCACGATGTCAACGTGGTGCCGCTGGCAACCGTCAAGACAGGCTCATGAGCGCACGTCTGCGTGTCCTGATGGTCTGCACCGGCAACATCTGCCGCTCGCCGACGGCGGAGGCCGTACTGCGCCACAAGCTCGCCGCCGCGGGGTTGGATCGCGAGGTGGACATCGACTCGGCCGGCACGGTTGACTATCACGTGGGTTCGCCTCCCGACCGTCGTGCCCAGGCGCATGGCGCTCGCCGCGGCTACGACCTGTCGCGGTTGCGCGCCCGCCTGGTTCGTGCAGACGACTTCGCGAAATTTGATCTTGTGCTGGCGATGGACAGCGACCACCTGGAGTACCTGACCGAACGTTGCCCGGAGCCCCGGCGCGAGCGTATCCGCCGCCTGCTGGAGTTCGTCCCGGGCCGAAGCTCCGGCTTCGACGTGCCCGATCCTTATTACGGCGCACCGGCCGGCTTCGAGCGAGTGCTCGATCTGGTCGAGCTTGCCTGCGACGGTCTGGTCGAACACCTGCGGCAGCGAGTCGCCACGGGCTCGCCCTAATGTCCCTAATGCCGACCAAATCAGTCGGCTTCCGCTATACTTGACCACAGCGCTCGGATTTCGAGCGAATCAGAGCCAAGTGGGGCGTGGCAGTGTCCGAGGCGGTCGTTCCGTGACCGATCGCGGTTCGCTGCGGTGCCGCACGGCAAGACAAGGAGCCACGCATGCGACTGACCACCAAAGGGCGATTCGCCGTCACCGCGATGATCGATCTGGGCCTGCGCTCGAGCAATGGGCCGGTGGCATTGGCGGCCATCAGCCAGCGCCAGCAGATCTCGCTGTCCTACCTGGAGCAGCTGTTCGGCAAGCTGCGGCGGCATGAGCTGGTCGAGAGCACTCGGGGCCCAGGCGGCGGCTACTCGCTCGGCCGCAAGGCCGAGGAGATCACCGTGGCCGACATCATCGTCGCGGTCGACGAGCCGATCGACGCCACGGGATGCGGGGGCAAGGAAAACTGCATGGGGGATGACACCGGTCGTTGCATGACCCATGACCTTTGGGCTAGCCTGAATCAGAAGATGATCGAGTTTCTCGACTCGATCACACTGAAGAAGCTGGTGGACGACCAGCTCGCCAAGGGGGTGGCCATCGAGGAGGCGCCGATCAAGCGGGCGATCTCGTCGGCGCCCGTGGTCAAGCCGATCAAGGTGACTGCACCCAATTCGGTCTTTGCCCTCGGCAGCGCATTGTCCAAGTAGTCAGCAGCCCATGAGGAGCGGCCGGCCTGCCGGTTGGCGCAGCGTGCCGCAACGAACGACGATCGATTGCATACGATGATGACCCCGCACTTCCCGATCTATATGGATTACGGTGCCACGACGCCGGTAGACCCGCGTGTCGTCGACGCCATGATCCCCTGGCTGCGCGAGCACTTCGGCAACCCGGCGTCGCGCAGTCACGCCTGGGGCTGGGAAGCCGAAGAGGCCGTCGAGCGCGCGCGCAGCCAGGTGGCCGATCTGATCGGGGCCGATCCGCGCGAGATCGTCTGGACTTCAGGTGCCACCGAGTCGAACAACCTGGCGATCAAGGGCGCCGCGCATTTCTACCAGAGCAAGGGCAGGCACCTGATCACGGTAAAGACCGAGCACAAGGCCGTGCTCGATCCGATGCGAGAGCTCGAACGCCAGGGCTTTGAGGTGACCTACCTCGAGGTTCAGAGCGACGGATTGATCGACCTGCAGCGCTTCAAGGACGCCTTGCGCGCGGACACCATCGTGGCATCGGTGATGCTGGTCAACAACGAGATCGGCGTCATTCAGGACATAGCCGCCATCGGCGCCATGTGTCGGGAGCGCGGAATCATCATGCATGTCGATGCGGCCCAGGCTACGGGCAAGGTGGCCGTCGATCTGCGTACGCTGCCAGTCGACCTGATGAGCCTCGCCTCGCACAAGACCTATGGACCCAAGGGCATCGGTGCGTTGTACGTGCGTCGCAAACCGCGCGTGCGCATCGAGGCACAGATGCACGGTGGCGGCCACGAGCGCGGCCTGCGTTCGGGCACCTTGCCGACGCACCAGATCGTCGGCATGGGCGAGGCATTCGCGATCGCTCGCACCGAGATGGGCACCGAGAGTGAACGCATCCGTATGCTGCAGCAGCGGCTGCTGCGCGGCCTGTCGGACATCGAGCAGGTGTTCATCAACGGCGATCTCTCGGCTCGAGTACCGCACAACGTGAACGCGTCGTTCAACTTCGTCGAGGGCGAGTCGCTCATCATGGGCGTCAAGGGCATCGCGGTGTCGTCGGGTTCGGCCTGTACGTCCGCGAGCCTGGAGCCGAGCTACGTGCTGCGGGCGCTCGGCCGCAGCGACGAACTGGCGCACTCGAGCCTGCGCATGACGATCGGCCGCTTCACCACCGAGCAGGAGATCGATTACGCCGTCACCACTTTGCGCGACCGTGTCGCCAAGCTTCGCGAACTGTCGCCCTTGTGGGAGATGTACCGCGACGGCGTGGATCTGAGCACCATCCAATGGTCGGCACATTGATTCGATCAGGAGATTGACATGGCATACAGCGAGAAGGTCATCGACCACTACGAGAACCCGCGCAACGTCGGCTCGTTCGAGAAGAACGACGATACGGTGGGTACCGGCATGGTCGGCGCGCCGGCCTGCGGCGACGTGATGAAGTTGCAGATCAAGGTCGATCCCTCGACCGGGTTGATCGAGGACGCACGCTTCAAGACCTACGGCTGCGGCTCGGCCATCGCGTCGAGTTCGCTGGTTACCGAATGGGTGAAGGGCAAGACGCTCGATCAGGCCATGACGATCAAGAACACGCAGATCGCCGAGGAATTGGCGCTGCCGCCGGTGAAGATCCATTGCTCGATCCTGGCCGAGGACGCGATCCGCGCCGCCGTCGAGGATTACAAGACCCGTCATGGGTCCGGCGTGAAAGCGAGCTGATCTCGATGGCCGTCACGCTTACCGAGGCAGCAGCTAGCCACGTATCACGCTACCTGGGCCGGCGTGGCAAGGGCGTGGGCGTGCGCCTGGGCGTGAAGACCACCGGTTGCTCGGGTCTGGCCTACAAGCTGGAGTATGCCGACGACGTGGCGCCCGAGGACGTGATCTTCGAGGCTCATGGCGTGAAGGTGCTGGTCGACCCGAAGAGCCTGCCGTACATCGACGGCACGCAGCTCGACTACGTGCGCGAGGGCCTCAACGAGGGCTTCAAGTTCCATAACCCCAAGGAGAAGGACCGCTGCGGTTGCGGCGAGTCGTTCCGCATCTGATCGACGGTTCGTTCGGGGGGCGAGGCGCATTGCACGCCATCACCAGCCCGCAGCGCCGCAGCCGTCCCCTGTCACCCATGGCCGACGCCGCCGCCCTGCTGATCCGACCCGAGCGACCCGACCACCCTGAGGTCGCGGCGATGCTGGCGGCTCTCGATCGCTACCTTGGCGAGCTCTACGAGCCGCAGGACAACTACATCATGGATGCCGAGGCATTGTTGTCCAGCGAGGTGATCTTCCTCGTCGCCGAACAGGAGCGGCGGCTGGTTGGCTGCGGTGCCGTGCGCGTCGCGGCTGCCGAGCAGTCGACCTCCGGCCGGCCTTACGGCGAGGTCAAGCGCATGATGGTGCTGCCCGCGCTGCGCGGACAACGCATCGGCGAGCGCCTCCTGAGTGCGCTGGAGCGCAGCCTGCTGGTCCGGCAGATCGACCGCGCATTGCTCGAGACCGGCGGGCTGCAGACATCCGCCGTGCGCTTGTACGAGCGGTGTGGCTATCGGCGTCGCGGGCCCTTCGGTGACTATCCTGACAACGGCCTCTCATGGTTCTTCGAGAAGCGACTCGCGTGATGAGGATCGACGCCGACGACTTCGAGCTGTTCGACCTGCCGCGCCGCTATGCGCTCGATCGGCGTGACGTCGACGAGCGCTGGCGTGCGCTGCAGGCCGAGGTTCACCCGGATCGATTTGCGTCCGAGGGCGGCGCTGCACAGCGCGTGGCGATGCAGTGGGCGGTGCGGGTCAATGAGGCCCACCGGCGGCTGAAGGATCCAGTCGCGCGCGCGGTCGAGTTGTGCCGTCTGGCCGGCGTCGACATCGACGTGCACGACAACGCAGCAATGCCACGAGAGTTTCTGCTGCAGCAGATGCAATGGCGCGAGGCGCTCGCCGAGGCGCAGCGGCCGGACGAGGTGCTCGCGCTCGAAACGGCCGTGCAGGCCCGCCAACGCCTGCTCGAGCAGCAACTGGTCACCGAACTCGACGAACAAGGCGACGCAACCGCAGCGGCGCAGACCGTGCGTGCGCTCATGTTCGTCACCCGGTTCCGCGCCGATGTCGACAAGCGCCTCGAGGCGCTGGAGGCCTGACGCGCGTGGCACTACTGCAGATCTCCGAGCCGGGCCAGAGCCCCGATCCGCACGGACGGCGAATCGCAGTCGGCATAGACCTCGGCACCACCAACTCGCTGGTGGCCGCGATGCGTCACGGCCAGGTCGAATGTCTGCCCGATGCGCTGGATCGCGTGCTGTTGCCGTCGATCGTGCGTTACACGCCCGACGGGGCGCGGCAGATCGGCTGGGATGCGCAGGCCGCACAGGCCGACGACCCCGAGCACACAGTGGCGTCGGTCAAGCGCTTGATGGGCCGCAAGCTGGCCGATGTGACCGAGGCGCACAAGCTGCCCTACCACCTGATCGACGGTGCCGGCATGGTGCACGTGGAAACGCGCCAGGGCAGCAAGTCGCCGGTCGAGGTGTCAGCCGAAATCCTGGCCACGCTGCGCCAGCGTGCCGAGGACAGCTTCGGCGATGAGCTGTTCGGCGCCGTCATCACCGTGCCGGCGTACTTCGACGACGCGCAGCGGCAGGCCACCAAGGACGCTGCACAGTTGGCGGGCCTGAAGGTGCTGCGCCTCATCAACGAGCCCACCGCCGCCGCACTCGCCTACGGCCTGGACAACGGCAGCGAAGGCCTGTACGCGATCTACGACCTCGGCGGCGGCACGTTCGACGTTTCGCTGCTGCGTCTGTCGCGGGGTGTGTTCGAAGTAGTGGCCACGGGCGGCGATTCGGCGCTCGGTGGCGACGACTTCGACCGCGCACTGGCGGCCTGGGCTTTGTCGCAGGCCGGGCTCGAAGCACGCAGCCCACACGACAAGCGAGCCGTGCAGCTGGCGGCCCGCCGGGCCAAGGAGGCCTTGACCGATGCTGTCCAGGCGCGCATGGCGGCCCGGCTCGATGCCGGTGCACTCGACGTGACGGTGAGTCGCGAGAAGTTCGACGCGCTCACGAGACCGCTGATCGATCGGGCCCAGTCGGTGTTGCGCAAGGTCATGCGGGACGCCAAGGCGAACCGCGACGACGTGCACGGCGTCGTGATGGTCGGCGGCTCCACCCGCATGCCCGCGGTGCGGCGGGCGGTGGCTCGGGAAGACGGCGCGCTCGGATCGGTGCTGGTCGCACTAGGTTTGGTGCTTCTGGCGCTGGTGCCGAGCGTTGCGATGTTCAGGGTATCCCAGAGCGGGCGCCACAGCTCTGCCATGAAGCCCCAGTCCGGCGGCACCATGC
>CALMQI010000245.1 GCA_937871935.1 uncultured Burkholderiales bacterium | reverse complement strand
GTGGGCGTCAGCGAGGGCATCAAGCTGGCGCTGAAGGCGCTGTCGCGCTGAAGCCCGGCGAGCTGGCCGCGCGACTTGGCCGCACAATCGACGCATGGGCATCCAGACTGACGACTTCGCGGCGGGTACGGCGGACAGCCGGCGCACCATCGACGCCGCCCGCGCGTCACCGCAGGAAGAAGCGCTGGAACGCGCGCTGCGGCCCAAGCAGCTGCGCGACTACGTCGGTCAGGCCAAGACGCGCGAGCAGCTCGAGATCTTCATCGGCGCCGCGCGCCAGCGCGGCGAGGCGCTCGACCATGTGCTGCTGTTCGGCCCGCCGGGGCTGGGCAAGACGACGCTGAGCCACATCATCGCCGCCGAACTCGGCGTCAATCTGCGCCAGACATCGGGCCCGGTGCTCGAGAAGCCGAAGGACCTGGCGGCGTTGCTGACCAATCTCGAGCGCAACGACGTGCTGTTCATCGACGAGATCCACCGCCTGTCGCCGGTGGTCGAGGAGATCCTGTATCCGGCGCTCGAGGATTACCAGATCGACATCATGATCGGTGAGGGGCCGGCGGCGCGCTCGATCAAGCTCGACCTGCAGCCGTTCACGCTGGTGGGCGCGACCACGCGCGCCGGCATGCTGACCAATCCGCTGCGTGACCGCTTCGGCATCGTGTCGCGGCTCGAGTTCTACACGGCGTCGGAGCTGGCGCGCATCGTGCACCGGTCGGCTCAGCTGCTGTCGGTGCCGGTCGATGGACCCGGCGCCGACGAGATCGCCAAGCGATCGCGCGGCACGCCGCGCATTGCCAACCGCCTGTTGCGGCGCGTGCGCGACTTCGCACAGGTGAAGGCGCAGGGCCACATCACGCACGCGATCGCCGACCAGGCGCTGGCCATGCTCGACGTCGACCCGCTCGGCTTCGATGTGATGGACCGCAAGCTGCTCGAGGCCGTGGTCCACCGCTTCGACGGTGGGCCCGTCGGCCTGGACAACGTGGCCGCCGCCATCGGCGAGGAGCGCGACACGATCGAGGACGTGATCGAGCCCTACCTCATTCAGCAAGGCTACCTGCAGCGCACGCCGCGCGGCCGCGTCGCCACGCTGGCGGCGTATCGGCACCTGGGCGTCGCGCCGTCGAAGGCGGTGAACGACCTGTTCGGCGCCTGAACAGGCGCTGCTTGCTCAGGCAGCCGCGGCCGGCTGTCGCGCAGCAGGCGACTCGCCGCGCTGGCTGATGCGTCCGAGCGTCCAGAGTCCCGCCACCAGAGCCCCCGCAGACCAGAGAAGTGTCGACATGTCGAGTCGATGCGCGTGCCATAGCAGTGCGCACGCACCCGCCAGCAGCGCGACGAACCAGACGATGGCCAGCATGCGCGTGGTGCGACTCATCGGCGGGTCCCAGTACTGCACCGCGTCGAGCCGGAACACAGGCTTCGGAAAGCGCTGCGCCACATCGGCCGGGCGCCAGCCGGGCGGCATGAACCAGACGCGCAACTTGTCCCACCCCGATCGGGCGTGCCAGCTGTCCTGCAGCACTGCCCAATACACCTCGGCGTTGGCCCACAGCGGATCGAAGCTGCGCAGCGGTGCACGCGTGCCGTACACGCAGGGCTCGTCGTCGTGCTCTTCCTCGAAGGTGCCGAACAAGCGGTCCCAGATGATCAGGATGCCGCCGAAGTTGCGGTCGAGATAGCGGTCGTTCACCGCGTGGTGCACGCGGTGGTTCGAGGGCGAACAGAACCAGCGGTCGAACCAGCCGAGCCTGCCGATCTGCTGCGTATGCACCCAGAACTGGTACAGCAGGTCGATCAGCGCGACGGTGGCAAATATCAGAGGCGGCACACCGACCACCGCCATCGGCAGGTAGAAGATCCAACCGAACAGTGCCCCGCTGGAGGTCTGCCGCAGCGCGGTGGAGAGGTTGTAGTCCTCGCTCTGGTGGTGCACCACATGCGCGGCCCACAGCACGCGCACCTGGTGACCGGCGCGGTGCAGCCAGTAGTAGCACAGGTCGTACATCAGCAGGGCGCCAAGCCACACCGCGACCGAGTCGGCCGGCAGGTCGAAGAGCGCCAGCTTGGCATGCACCGCGGTGTAGATGCCTACTGCCAGCAGGCGCGTGAACAAGCCGACGACCTGACTCATCATGCCCAGACCGATGCTGGCCATGGCGTCATGCCAGCGGTATGTGTTGCGACGGCGAGCAACGCCGACCGCGAACTCGATGGCGATCAGCAGCAGGAAGACCGGGGTCGCGAGCACGATGATCTGCGGGGCAGTCATGCCTGCAGATGATAGGCGAACGGGGCGCGCGTACTAGCGGTCGCCGGCGTCGAAGGTGACGGCAATGCGCATCTTCGATTTCACGGTTTTGTCCTGCGCAAGGCCCGGCGAGAACGTGGCTGAACGGAACGCCGCCAGCGCGGCTTCCAACAGCACAGGGACGTCAGTCCCGGCCTCCGGCACGATACGGTCCACCACGCCCAGCTCGCTGATGTACAGCGCGAGGATGACCTCGACCTTGCCATCGGCGACGAATCCCTCTGGATAGGGCACGATCACATCGGCGGTCGGCGTGGGACGCTGCACAAGCGTGTCGGCGCTCGCGTAGTCGCCTTCGGCAAACGTCGACCAGACAGCCAAGGCGGGAGAAGCGGGGACTGCGTCGGCCGACGCGTTCGCCGCAAGCGTGGAAGTCCTTCTCCGCAGGCGTTCGTCGGCCGACGTGGTGACACGCTCGACGGCCACTGAACTCAGCGGAGGTACGACACGCACCGTCACTGCGGCGGCGGGCGGTGCGATGCGCGCGCGCGGGGCTTCGGTCGTCGGCTGCAGACTCGCGAGCACGGCCACGTGCAGCCCGACGGACAGCGCCGCAATGGCCACGATCTTCCTCGCCGTTCGGTACGTCATCGCGTAGCCTGGTCATTGAAGGCGGCGCGGGCATCGCCGCGCCGCCACCGTTCTACTCGACCACCAACTCACGCCACGACGTGCGGCGGGTCCCAAGGGGATTCGGCGGAATCGGCGCGGTCGGTGTCTGCCAGGTGTTGTCCGACATGCGCACCAGACTGCGAACCGTCCCGTCGTTGAAGCGCAGCTGGACCGGTCGTGTCGCCAGGGCTCCGCCGAGGTACAGGGAAGCCATGCCGCCAGCGCCCTGGATCGCCTGGCCCGTCTTGTAGTCGAAGAAGTTGACGAAGCTCGTGCCGCCCACCGTGCATGCGCTCGGATCGAGCAGGTTGGTCGTGACCGCCAGCGTGCCCAGCGCCAGCTGGGGATCGGTGTTGGCGCGCTCGCGCGAACCCGGAAGATCGACGAACCAGCCCTTCTGGGTCGCAAAGTTCACTGGGTTCGTCGACGCGGTGCGGATGATCGAGCCCGACACACAGAAGGTCGAGCCCGCCGGGCAGGTTGCGCTGGTGAGCGTCTGTTGCACGAAACCGGTGGCCCCGGTGTCGCCCCGCGGACTGCCCAGGCTGGTCGAGATGTCGTTGTCCTTGATGGCGTAGATCGACTGCACCTCCGCGTTGTTCAAGTCGGTACCACCCAGATAGCGCCCGGTGCCGACGAAGACCACCGACGAGCCCGCGACCTTGCCGAGCTCGGGTCGCGCGGTGAGCGATTGCACCGCTCCGGCAGGTCCACGCAGTGTTGCCAGTAATTGAGCCTCGACGCCCGACGCACCAAACGTGTCGTTGACGTCGAAGCGCCACAGGTTGCCGAAGATGTCGCCGCCGTAGACTTTGGTCGAGGTGTTGTCGTAGCGCGTGTTCTCCACCCAGGCGCGGATCTGGCCCAGACCGCTCGGGCAGGGCGCTGTGGCGCACACGCCCGTCACCGTTCCGGTGTCGCTGCCGACGCCGGTACTGATCGTGTGGATTGCCGCGCCGGTGCCCGCATTCACCACGTACAGGTAGCCCTGCCCGTTGCCCGGATTCACGTTGTTGTAGCCCGAGGTGAACATGACAGTCCAGGTGCCGTTGGCCAGCTTGGTGATCTCGGGCCGGCCGAAGCTCAAGCCCATGTTCGCGTCGGTGAACTCCCACAGGGCCTTGGGACTGGCGGGATCGGTGATGTCGAGCGCGTAGTAGCCGCGCCCGCCGTCATTGAAGCCACCCACCAGGATGGTGTGCCAGGCGCCGCCGAAGTACACGTCTCCCACCGTCGGCGAGCCGTCGACGAAGAACTGGTGCGAGGTGGCATAGAACTTGTCGGCCAGGCGGTACAACTTGGGCATCAGCAGCTTGGGCACGTAGGCCCAGGCCTCGTCACCCGTACTCGCGTTGAAGGCATGCAACATGCCGTCGTTGGCGCCGACATACACCATGGCAGTGCGCGATGCGTTCGCCGACTTGAAGGTCGCATAGCCGCTGTCCACATAGTCGTAGACCGGGCCTCGCACGTACACGGCTTCCGAGTTGACGATGTCGCCCAGCCGGCGCACGCGCTGGCGGAAGTACTTGGTCGTTTCGTCGACCGAGCCCTCATGAGTGCGATCTCCGCGGATGAAGTCCACCAGCGTGGCGCCGCCGGCTGCCGTCTGATTGGCGGCGCTGAGGCAGATCACCCCCGACGCGCAGAACTGGCTGAGCGGCGGGGTTGCCGTTGCCGACATGTAGGAGGAGGTGAAGTACGCCTGCTCCGCGGCCGTCAGGTTGGCCCATTCGAAGGACTTCAGCTTGCTGGCGGCCCCGGCATCGAAGGTGTAGATCGTGCGCGATGCCTTGGCATCCAATTGCGCACCCGCGGTCCAGTCGGCGCTCGATGACAGCGCACCGGTCACCACATCGATCTGGCGCCGCTCCAGGTCACCGTACCACTCGGCAGAGCGGAAGGTGGAGCTGAAGATGAAGTTGTCGCCGGTCGTGACGTTCGGGTTGCTGGTGGTCGCCGACGCCGAGTCGGCGGTCATCGCGGTCACGCTTTGCAGGGCAGTGGCAATACCGACGGCCAGGCTCGACGGGTCGGTGGCGGCAAAATACTGCCCACGACCGTTGACAGCGGCATGCCAGAGATCGTCGATGTTCTCTGGTTGGCCTGAACTGGGCGTCGGCCAGTTGCAGGTGGTGCCGCTGCTTTGCCATGTGCACACGGTGGATGAAGCCGTCGCGCCTGTCTTCACCGAGTGATAGTCACCCGCGACGTCCGACTTGTAGGTCGATGTGTAGATCATGCGGCCGCGAGCACCCAGGCCGAGCGTGAAGGTCGTCATGTGCTGCCAGTTCGCGTCGTCGTCGCCACCCGGCAGCACGTTGTTCGCGACCACCGAATTGCCGAGGGCCCCGTTCTCGTTGCCGAGCGCGACCGTCCGGAGGTCGGTCTGGTAGTAGTACGCCGCCACGTCGGCCAATGTGTCCGACGTCCCACCCGAGGTCACCGCAGAGCCTGTGAAGGCGCCCACGGTCGCCGAGGCGCTGCCGCCGGTGACGACCACGGGGGACACGCTGAGCGCACCGGCCGATGCCGGCGCAGTGATCGTGACGGTACTGCCCGACCGGGTGGCCGAGTAGCCGGCGATGCCGCAGTTGCCGGTTGCGCTGGCCGTGCAGTTATCGACGCGGGTCGTCACGTTGCGCGCCAGTTTCGTTGACCGGCCACCGGTGCCGCCGTTGGAATCGGCCGTGCTCGACAGGATCTCGACACCGTTGACCTTGATGCTCGACACGTTGTCCGAGCCGACCGAGGAGCTGAAGACGATGGTTGACGTGTAGACGTCACCGGCGGTTCCGCCATCGTTGAACGGGCGCGGCGAGGCGGCGTCCTGGTTGCCGACGTCGGTCGACCCATCGACCTGGAAGCCGTCGTTGCCGTTCCAGTAGCCGTCGGTCGACAGCAGCGTGAAGTTCTTCTGGCACGAGTACTGCACCGGATCGTTCACGGTAGCGCCGTACAAGGTCGAGATCTTTCCGGCGTAGATGCGGCCTGCGCGTGACAGCGCCTCGCGCAGCGGCGTGCTGTTGTCCGGGCTGGCGCCGTAGAGCTTGTTGAACCAGGCGTGCTTCTGCGCGCCGTCGAACGCCGACAGGTTGAGGAACGATGGGTCGACGTTGTTGTTGATGCTCATGTAACCGATGCGGAACCGGTCATCGATGTTGCGGAAGGCCAGGCCTGTGGCCGTCTTCATCATCAGCATGCGCGTGCGGTAGTAGCTGTACCAGTTGGCGAAGTTGGTGCGCTCGTCGGCGCCTGCCGGCCCGGTGCCCGAGCTGCTGCTGACCGTAACCAACGTGAAAACACCGCTGCCCGGCGTGCTGCCGACGACGCTGTCGCACTCCTGGTAGAAGGTGCTCGACGAACTGAAGTAGTCCTTCTCGGCCTGAGTGTCCTGCGCACCTGTGTAGGTGTAGTAGAACGCCGCACCCGAGGCGCCGTTGGTACCTGTCAGGATGCCCCCGAAGTTGGGCACGGTAGAGCTGGTCCAGGCGCGGAAGCTGGTCGAGAGATTGACGGTGCCTGCCGACGTGTCGAAACCGTTGATCCAGGCATTCGTGAAACTCGAATCGGCGTAGTCGCTGAGCGCCCCGTTGGACGCCACGGCTGTCGGCGGCTTGTAGACCAGGCTCGGGTTGTAGTACACGCCGTTGCACTGGGCGCTCGAGTAGCCGTACTTTGCGGTGCCGGAGCTGTTGCGTCCGAAGTTCTCCGCGGCGTCGGGCATGTGCGTCCACGACATACTGCCCGAGTCGTCGAGGATGAACATCAGGTTCGGCTTCACCACCTGCGGCGCCGACGTGATCAACGGTAGCGACGCCAGATCGGTCACATCGCCGTAGGACGATGCGGCAGCCAGCAACCCCAGCCCGATGGCGATCGCCCGCCGCGCGGCGCTCGAACAGCTTCGCCTGATGACATGACGGACCCGAGCATTCGTGTTCATGGTTCCCTCTCCCTATCGAATTGGTGAGCCCGTCGCCGTCAGATGGCGACGATGACCTGGACGTAGCTCAAGGTGTTGCGCGGGCCGGCCACGCGGGTCGTGACGCGGTAGTACACCTGCCGGGGCGCGATGAGCTGCACCACGCCGGCGCCGTAGCTGTTGCCGGCCGACGTGGCGTCGGTCGGCGACGACGAGCAGCCGGGGTAGGCCGGTGCGCCCGCGGCATTGCACAGGCGATGAATCACATAGGACACCGTGTTGCCGGCGCCGTCGGCGGCCAGCGTGTTCACGGCGCCGGAGCCGGCAAGGGTGGCGTTCCAGAATGCATCCCACGACTGGCCCGCTGCAGGGTCCTGCCGCACGGCCAGATAGCGGGTGCCGGCACCGCTCGTCACGCTGCTGTGCAGCGGCGACACCCCGGCCACCAGGGCGCTGTTGGCCTCGAGGAACGTGACGGCCGCCTCCACGCCGACGTCGGCCGAATGTGTGGCCGCCTGCTGGAAGGCCAGGTTGCCGGCGATGATGTTGGAAGTCGACACCGACCGGACCAGTGCGATGCCGGCCAGGCTCAACGCCACCAGCAAGATCAGCGCGATCAGCATCACGGTGCCACGCTGCTTGCCAGCGTGGCGTTGCGGCATGGCCGCGTGCAACAGAGGTTCGATCAGCATCCGGCCTGCACTCCCATCCAAGCCACGTTGCGCAGCGGCACGACGGTTTCGAAGGTCTTGTAGCGGTAGCGCTGCCAGTCCGCGTCGTCGGACAGATCGATGGGCTGCGACGCTGCGCCGCCCCAGACGGGTGCCGAGGCGACGTTGTCCTTCTCGAGCTGCGCGCTGCGCGCGACGACGGCGACGCGAATCGCCCGCATGCGAACCCATTGGCAGACGTTGGCCGGCGTGGTCTGGTCGTAGACGTCGACCGTGCCGTCCATCGTGCCGGCCGTGGTGTCGCGGCCGTACTGCGCGCGCAAGCTCACCACGTTGCTGGCCAGTTGCACCCACTGTGCGCCGACCGCGCCAGCGCAGTCGTTGACCATGTAGTCGCACATGGTCAGGCTGCCGTTGCGCACTGCGTAGGCGATAAGCCGGGGCGCTTGGCCAAGATTGAACAAGGCGCCACCGGTCATGCCGGCCACGCCGGTGCCGACCGTGACATTGCTGATCGCGACGGCGGTGACCGACTCCATCGTCAAGTTGCACGGCGACGGGCGCGGCGTCGGGTGCGCTACCACGCGGTCGTTCGCCGAGAACGACACCGACGGCGCGCTGGCTGCGACAGCAAATCCAGCCAAGGTGTAGGTCGTCGTGGCGGGTTGCGCCTCGATGCGGTCGCCCTCGGGACCGTCGTTGCCGTTGCCGTAGAACACCAGCAGCGTGTCGGTGTTCGCGTCACCGTCCGGAATGTCGGGGTGGTTGATCGTCACCGGGCCCAGGGCGTTGACCGTCACGCCGGCGCGCAAGGTGAGGTTGCAACCGATCAGCGCATACGCGTTGGCGGCGGCGGCGTTGTCGGTGAAAGAGTACGAGCCCTGACCGGCCTGACGCAGGTCGCGCTGCAAGCCGTACAGGCTGATGGCGCCGTTGTTCTGCGCGTCGTCGCCGCCGGTCGTGCTGCGCTTGTAGCCTTCCGAGACCGAGAAGATCTGCATCATGATGACGACGCCGACCATCCCGATGACGAGACCGACCATCAGCTCCACGAGACTGAAGCCGCGAGCCTTTTGCATGCCTTGTGTCTTGAACATGTTCGGCTCTTCCTCTTATCGAATGCGGGCAATCGCCGTGTAGTTGTGCTGCGGCTCCGACGGCTGCTCGTTCGGTGCCTTCCAGAACACGTTGATCGTCACCTGCCCATCGGCGGCCACGACGACCGAAGGTGCGCTCGCGGCGCCGGAGGGCAGCTGCGCCTGCACCGTAGCGGCCCAGGCGTTGTATTGCGCGCCGCCGGTGTTGTAGTTGGTCTGCAAGGTCGTGGTTACCCGGTCGGTGACCCACATCTCGCCGATCAGTTGATTGACCAGCAGGGCGGCCTCCGAGCGGTACTTGGCGTTGCTCGACTGGCGCACCGAGATCACCTGCAGCGCGATCAGCGCCAGCACGCCGATCGAGAAGATCAGGATCGAGACCAGCGCCTCGATCAGCGTGAAGCCGGCTTGGCGGCGGCGACGTGCAATCCGCATGATCAGCAACCCTCCGAAGTGCCGTCGAACGACGAGCGCGGGTCGCACATGCGAACCTGTCCGCCGGCGGTCACCGCGATGCGCAGGCAGCGCATCGGTCCACCACCGGCTGCGCAGGCACCGCCGGCCGGGTTGGTCACGTTGACGGTGAGTGTGGCCGTCGGGCGGCCGAGGCCGTTGAACACGACGCTCGACTGGTCTGCCGCGACCACCACGCTGGACGACCCATCGCTGGCGGCGCGCGACTGGACCATGCGCGGCGCGGCGGGGACTGCGTCGTCGGCCATGTTGGTCGAGGCGCAGGCGCCGGCGGCGCTGTCCATGCTGATCACCCAGTTCGGTCCGGCCGTGGTCAGCGCACAGGTATTGGTCAGGTTGTCGACCAGCTGGAAGCGTACCTGCGCATTGCGGCGCACGGCCTCGGCGCGTGCCAGCTGAATGCCGTTCAGCACGGCCTCCGACATGTTGCGCAGGCGCACGTTGTGCAGCCACTGCGAGAAGCTCGGCCCGCCGAGTGCGAGCAGCAGGCCCAGCACGACGATGCCGACCATCAGCTCGATGACGGTGAAACCGCGTTGGCGTGATGTGCTCAGCATGTGCCCGCCTTCTTGGTGGCCCAGCAGTTGTTGGGCGAGGGCTGCGACCAGCCGGTCGGCACGGCCCGCGTGGTCTTCGCGCCGGCCTGGTTGATGGTGAACTTGAAGCCGGCCATCGAGCTCTTGCCGACCGCCGTCAGCGTGTAGGTCGTGGCGGCAACGGCATCGCCGCCATCGGTGCAGGTGAAGTCGAAGTATTTGCTCGACGTGGTGTCGGCCGTGCAGCCAGCGCCACCGACGTAGGTGCGGTTGTCCTGGAAGGACTGCTCCATGCGCACCTGCTTGGTCGACAGGTTCGACGTGGCGTCGGGGATGTTCCCCCGCACCACGTAATCGCGATACGACGGCACGGCGATCATCGACAGGATGGCCGCGATGGCCACGGTGATCAGCAGTTCGATCAGCGTGAAGCCAGCGTGTCGCATACGCGCATGGGTGAAGTCGGTGTGGCGCATGTCCGGTCCTTTCATGTCAGCCATTGTTCGAAAGGGACGGTCTGTGCACATGACCGAGCGTCCGCCAGCGCCGACCGCTCATCGGCGCTGCGCGGCGGCGCGTGACAAAGCACACAGGCTCGGCGCCAACGCGGTGCGCGATCACGGCGCGACGTGGTTCACGCGCGGCCGGCCGTCGCGGCCGATCGACCGCCGGTCACCGTTCTTTGCAGCGTCCGGTTACGCGCTCAGATGCCGCACGTCGCCCCAGCCGACCAGCATCAGCCCCTGGTCGCCATGCAACAGGCGATTGATGGCCGCATTGGCCAGGCTCCAGGTCCGCGGCGCACCGAGATCGATGCGCGTGGCCGCACGGTACAGGCAGTCCAGCACCCCACCGTGCGTGACCCACAGCATCGCGTGACCCGGGTATGCCGAACACAAGCGCGTCGCTGTGTCGACACAGCGTGCATGAAACGTCAGCAGGCTTTCGCCACCCGGGGGAGCGAAGTCGACCTCGCGGCCTCGCCAACGCGCGGCCCCGTCCGGCCACAGGCGATGGATGTCGTCATAGGTGTGGCCTTCGAAGACACCGAACGAGCGTTCGCGCAGGCCTCGCTCGAGAATCACGTCGATGCCCTTGACGTGGGCCAGCGGCGCCGCCGTCCGCAGCGTACGCTGCAGGTCGCTGGCCACGATCAGGTCGATCGACTCGTCGCGCAACGCGTCGGCGAGTTGCTCGGCCTGCCGGAGACCGGTGTCGTCGAGCGCGGTGTCAAGCTGCCCCTGCATGCGCATCTCGGCGTTCCACGCCGTCTGGCCGTGGCGTACGGCCAGGATGCGCGCAGGCTCCTTCAAGCGCGCAACAGCCGGCGATTCAGCGTGTAGGTGCCCGACAGGGTGGCCTCGCCCAGCACCAGGTCGGCCAACGCGCGGCGCACCTGAGCCCCGGTGAATGCACCATCGACGGCGAGGCGGTCGACAGATACCGCGTACAACGTGAAGACGTAGTGGTGCACCAGCGAGTCGTTGAACGGCGGGAACGGCCCGTCGTAGCCGAAGTACTGCCCTGCCATCTGCGCATCGCCGGCAAACCACCCGGTGTAGTCGTTGAGACCATGGCGGGCGCCATGCAGGGTGGCCGGTCCGGGCTTGCCGCGGGCGGTAAAGCCCCGGCTGTATTCGCCCTCGGCGATCGCGCCCACCGACGGTGGCAGGTCCACCATCACCCAATGAAAGAAGTCCACACGTGGCAAGTCGGCGGGCACTTCGCGGTCGGACTTGTTGACGTCGTCGCCGCGGCTGGGCACGTCGAAGTCATGGCAGATCAGCACCAGCGAGCGGGTGCCCGCCGGCAACTCGCTCCAGGCCAGGTGCGGATTCACGTTGTCGGAAAAGCCGACAGCGCCCCCTTCGATTCGCCCGGCCGCGTAGCGCGCCGGAATCGCGTCGCCGTTGCTCCAGCTTTCGCTCCACAGTTTCATGTCGGTTCTGTTCCTGCTGTTCTCGAAGGCCCGGCTAGACGCCCCAGACGATCGGCTCGCCGGCCGCCTGGGCGCGCTTCATCATCTCGATCATCGGCCACAAACGCTGGCGCAGGCCCACGCGGTCGGCGGGCAGCGGCTTCTTGTCGCCGGCACGCTGCGCTTCCTCGGCCGCGATCGCCTGTTGCAGGTCGGCAATGGCGGCGAACATCACCTGCGGTTCGAGGATGCCTTTACCCTCCGGCTCGCGGCCGATCAGCCGCAGCAACTGGTCGCCGCTAGGGCCCAGCATGATGAGGTCGGCAGCGGCCTTGCTCTTGAACTTGTAGATCATCGCCGATCGCAGGTGGCAGACCTCAACGATACATGTAGCCGCGCTGGAACGGGTAGGTCGACCGGGCGCCGCGCATCGTGCCCTCGTCCAGCTCGCCGCTGGGCCGGCTGGCGAGCATCTGGTTCAGCGAAATCCAGCCACGCTCGAAGCTCATCGCCGATCCGGCGAGGTACAACCGATAGGCCCGCACCACGTGCTCTCCGGTGATCTCGAGCGCGCGCCCCAGGCGCGACTCCAGCGCGTCCGACCAGGCCCACAGCGTGCGCCCGTAGTGCGGCCGCAGGTTCTCGACATCCAGCGCCTCCAGCCCCGCATCGGCCATCTCGCGCAGCACATGCGACACATGGAGAAGCTCGCCGCCCGGAAAGATGTAGCGCTCGATGAATTCGCCGATGCCCGCGCCGAGTTGGGCATTGCGCGTCCCGCCGGCCGTGATGCCGTGGTTCATCAGCAGCCCGCCCGGCCTGAGCAGGCGGCGGATCTTGCCGAAGTAGGTGGGCAGCATGGCCCGGCCGACATGCTCGAACATGCCGATCGACGCGATCTTGTCCCAAGGGTGCGTCTCGGGCAGCGCGCGGTAGTCGAGCAGTCTCATCTCCACCCGCCCCGTCAGCCCGCGCTGGGCGATCAGGTCGTTGACGAATACATGCTGGTTCTTCGACAGCGTGATGCCCGTGGCCCGCACGCCATAGTGCTCGGCGGCCCACAGCAGCAGGCCTCCCCAGCCGGCGCCGATGTCGAGGAAGCGCTCGCCCTCGCGCAGCATCAGTTTGCGACACACGTGGTCGAGCTTGGCTTCCTGGGCCTGTGCCAGCGGCATGCCCGCCTCGCGATAGTAGGCACAGGAGTACACGCGACGCGCGTCGAGCCACAAGGCATAGAACTCGTCGGACACGTCGTAGTGGAACTGCACCTGCCGCGCGTCGGCCTCCACGCTGTGCCGGGCCAGCGACTTGCCGTGGCGCACCAGCGCACGCCACCACGACGAACGCGCGCCCGGCGTCTGCGTCGGGTCGGTGTCGATCATCTGTGCCGCCACCGACATCAGGTCACGCATGGTGCCGTGGATCGCCAGGCGGCCTTCGACGTAGTCCTGCGCCAATCGCCCGACCTGCCCGGTGGCCAGATGCGCCAGCGGCGCGTATTCGCTCAGTTCGAGCACCACCGGCGCGTCGGCCGAGCCGATGCTGCGACCCCCTGGCAGGATGACCCGTGCGCGGGTCTGCAGCTGGGAGAACTTGCGTTCGACCAAATTCTCGAGCGGGTTCATGGCGGCACGCGAAGAAATGGTGCTGTCCACTGTACGGACAAATGCACACCGCGTGCAATCGGTGACGCCGCGAACCCTGATTTCCACGCGGCCTTGCCTGGCGGCAGGAGGCCAGGGGCGGCCTGCGGCGAACCTCAGTCGTCGCCGACGACCCGCAACCGCCGCCGGTTGGCCGACTGTCCGTTCAGGCGCTCCTCGAAGCTGAACGGGTCGAGCGCCGGTGCGAACAGAAAGCCCTGCAGCAGGTCACACCCCTCGCGCGCCAGATATTGGCGCTGCGCCTCGGTCTCCACACCCTCGGCGATGACCTTGAGATTGAGCGCCCGGGCCATCTGGATGATGGCGTGCACGATGCCGGCGTCGCTGCCGTCGCCCGGCACGCCACGAATGAAGCTGCGGTCGATCTTGAGCTTCTCGATCGGAAAGCGCTTCAGGTAGGCCAGGCTCGAGTAGCCGGTACCGAAGTCGTCGATCGCCAGTCGCGCCCCCAGCAGCGCCAGCGAGTGCAGTCGCTGCAGCGCGTCGCTGGCGTCGCGCACGAGGATCGACTCGGTGAGTTCGAGCTCCAGCAGGGCGCCCGGCAGATCGGCGCTGCGCAGTGCCTCGGCCACACGGTCGACGAAATCGGCCTGCTGGAACTGCAACGCCGACACATTCACCGCCACCGGCAGCGGCATGCCACGGCTGCGCCAGTTGGCCGCCTGGCGCACCGCCTGGCCAAGCACCCAGTCGCCGATCGCGATGATGAAGCCCGACTCCTCGGCCACGGGAATGAAGCGCGCCGGCGATACGTCGCCGAGTTCAGGGTCGCGCCAGCGGATCAGCGCCTCGGCGCCCACGATCGCGCCACTGGCAATGTCCACCTGCGGTTGGTAGGCCAGGCGGAACCGGTTGGCCGCCAGCGCCTGGCGCATCGCATGGTCGAGCCGCATGCGCTCGCGCAGGTCGGCGTCCTGTGTCGGCTGGTGAAAGCGGTAGGCTGCCCGGCCGCCTTGCTTGGCCCGCTGCATCGCCGTCTCGGCGTGGCGCAGCAGCGTGCCGCCCTCGGTGCCGTCGGCCGGATAGAGCGCAATGCCCACGCTGCAGGTCAGCGTGAACTGGGTGCCCTCCAGCGTGTGGGCGCGGCCGGTGGCCTCGAGCACACGGGCCGCCGCGGCCTCGGCCCCGCGCAGGTCGGCCTTGTGCACCAGCAGGGCGAACTGATCGCCGCCGATGCGCGCCAGCAGGTCACCCTGGCGCATGCACGTCTTGATCCGGTCGGCCACCTCCACCAGCACGCGGTCGCCGGTCGCCAGGCCCAGGCTGTCGTTGATCTGCTTGAAGCGGTCCATGTCGAGCAGCAGCAACGCGAAGGTCGAGCTGTCGCGACGCGCGTGTGCCAGTGCCAGGTCGAGCGCATCGCCCAGATGACGGCGGTTCGGCAGGCCCGTCAGCGAATCGGTCGTCGTCAGCGCCTCGATGCGCCGATCGGCACTGACGAGCTCGGTGCGGTCGCGAAACGCCCACACCCGGCCGATCGGCCGGCCGCGACTCACCTGGGGCTGCGTCACCATCTCGAGCGTCTGCCCTGACAGCAGCAGGAGCGACTCGCTGGCCCGCATCAGAGCCGACTCCTGCAGGCCGGCCAGCCGCCGCTGATAGCCGCGTGAGTCGGTGACGCTGCGGCGCATCCAGTCGAACACGGCGTCGTCGTGCCGCTCGGACAACAGGTCTTCGGGCATGCCCCACAACTGCGCGAAGCGACGGTTGAAGGCGCGGATGCGGCCGGCCAGGTCGGTAACCAATATGCCGTCGGCGGTGGACTCCAGCGTCGCCTGCAACTCGGCCACCAGCGTCTCGCGCTCGGTCTGGGCACGCAGCATGTCGGTGCGGTCGTGCACGGTCACCAGGAAGTGCGTCGCCGAGGTCGTGCCGCAGACGAGCGGCGCGATGCAGCGCTGCACCTGCAGCAGGCGGCCGTCGGCCGTCATCGCCACCGACTCGGACCGAAGGTGCGTGCCGCGACCGACCTTCACGTCGTCCCAGAAGGCCAGGTCCTCCGGCGAGCCGGCCAATGCCAGCGCGTCGAGTCGCTCGACTGCGTCGTCGGCCAGCTTCAACAGCGCCAGGGCCGACGGATTGATGCCGAGCAGGCGCAGGCTTTGCCCGTCGACGATCCAGGCGGGCTCGTTCAATGCAGCCAGCATGGCGAGCCAGGCCTGCTGCACGGTGACTGCAGGTGTCCGGGGACCGCGGGTCGCCGCCGCCGGTCGGGCCGGGCGCGCCCGGGCGGATCGTGCAGTCACGCGGCCAGCTCCTGGCCGAAGTCCGAGTTCGCCATGGCCACCGCGGGTTCGAAGAAGTAGATCACCCGCTGCCGTGGCGACAGGTACTGCAACGCCGGCGCCGGCAGCTGCTGCGGGCGCAGGCTGCGGCGGATGCCGACATCGGAGTGCAACTCGAGGTTGAAGTGCAGCGCGTCTTCGACCGGCACGGCGGGGTCGTAGATCAGCACACGCGGCTTCAATGGACGTGTGGAGTTGACGTTGGTGACCAGCGCGTAGCGGTCGTCGGTGAGCTGCACCACCGAGCCGGGCGGATAGACGCCCATCATGCGGATGAACGCGTTCAGCATCGACGCGTCGTACTTGCTGCGCGTCTGCGCGAAGATCAGCGACAGCGCCTCGTGCGGCGTCAGGGCGTGCGCGGCCTGCGCTGGGTCGCACAGGTTGTCGTAGCGGTTGACCAGCGCGACGATGCGAGCCGCCCCGGTCATGCGGTCGACGTTCAGATGCAGCGGGAAGCCGGTGCCGTCGGCCATCTCGTGATGCTGGCCGATGACCAGCAGCGCACCGGGTGACAACGCCATGCGCTTGCCCTGCGCCACGCCGCGCGCCACGTGTTCGCGGTAGAGCGCGGCCTCGGCGGGTGTCGACTGCGGGTCGACATGGCGCACACGGTCGGGCAGCTCGAGTTTGCCGATGTCGTGCAGCAATGCACCGACGCCGACGTCGAGCATCTCGACTTCGTTGAAGCCGAACACGCGGCCCATCAGCATCGAGATGACAGCCACGTTCAGCGCATGCGCGGTCGGCCGGTCGCCCTGCACTTCGGTAAGCACGCGGATGCAGACCTCGCCGTCGACCATCATCTTGCCGAGCAGGGCGCGCGTCAGGCCCACAGTGGCCTCGCGCGCGGACTCGGGATGCGTCGCCGCCTGCTCGGCGGCAGCCTTCCAGGCCCGTGCGGCCTCGTTGTACTGGCGGGTGCACACGCGGCCGGCCTCGCGCTGCGCGGCCAGTTGTTCGCGCTGCTCGCGCTGGCGGCGTTGGTCGACTGACTCGATCAGCGCTTCCAGCGAGGGTGCGGCCGCTTCGGGCGTGACCGCGCCGACTTCGGCCTCGGCCGCAGGCGTGAGCCCGTCCGCGTCCGCTGCGGCATCTTCGGTGTCGAGCGAACTCTTCTCGGGACTCCAGCGCACGCGGTCCAACCCCAGACCGCGAATGGTCGCGATCTGGTCTGCCGAGGTGATCTTGAAGGTCGACAGCGCGAACGGATGCGCCCACCACGCCAGGTCGAGGTGGACGAACATTCCGACACGAAGCTCGCTGACGCCGATGCTTGCCGACATCTGGATACCTGCTAGACGGCCAATCCGGAATGAACCGGCACTGGGGCTAGATCGGCAAACAAGTGCGCAAACTTGAACCGGCGGCTGGGCAGTCTGCCGCGCCCTCTGACCAGGCGCGCCGAATCCCGCGAGGGCGGGTCAGCGCTGGATACGCGTGGACAGCACGATCGCCGAGGTGGTCCGCTCGACACCTTCGAGCTCGCCGATGCGGTCGATCAAGGTGTCGAGCTCGCCGATCGAACTGGCCGCCACGATGGCGATCAGGTCGAACGGACCGCTGACCGAGTGCAGCGTGCGCAGCTCCGGAATGCGCCGCAACGCCGCCTCGATCGACGCCGATTGGCGAGGCTCGAGCGTGATCAGGATGTGAGCGCGGACTAGCGTTGCCTCTTCGTCAGCCGGCGCGGTGACGGTATAGCCCGCGATCGCGCGGCTGCGCTCCAGCCGGGCCAGTCGACTCTGCACCGTGGTGCGCGAGAGCTTGAGGCGGCGGGCCAGCTCGGCGGTCGGCGCGCGCGCGTTCTCACGCAGCAACGCCAGCAGCGCGCGGTCGGTGTCGTCAAGCAGTTGTCGACTCATTGCCGATCAGTATCGTCGATTTGCCGAGACAATCGAGACTGTTCGTCTGGATGGATTGCGCGATCTGCATGGTCTTCTTCGACAATCTGGGCCATCGTCTTCGGGAGCACGCGATGAGCAAGCCCATCCTCGTCATCGGTGCCGGCAAGATCGGCCAAGTGGCGGCCGACCTGCTGGCCCACGCGCCGGGCGGCGGCTACGCGGTCACGCTGGCCGACTCGTCGAAGACGGCACTGGCCGCCGCCGGCGGGGACTGCGGGGTGCGGACACAGGTGCTCGACGCCACCGATCCGCATGCGCTGCGACGCGCGCTCGACGGCTGCTTTGCCGTGCTGAGCGCCGCGCCGTATCACCTGACGGTGGCCGTCGCCGAGGCAGCCTGCACAGCCGGCACCCACTACCTCGACTTGACCGAGGATGTGGCCAGTACCCGGCGCATCCGCCAGCTGGCCGATGGTGCCGCCACCGCTTTCATTCCGCAATGCGGCCTGGCGCCCGGCTTCATCGGCATCGTCGCGGCCGATCTCGCGCGGCGCTTTGACAAGCTCGACAGCGTGCGCATGCGCGTCGGCGCGCTGCCGGCCTATCCGAGCAATGCGCTGAACTACAACCTCACCTGGAGCACCGAAGGCGTCATCAACGAGTACATCGAACCGTGCGAGGCCATCGTCGAAGGTCGCCGCTGCGAGGTGCCGGCGCTCGAGGAACGCGAGGAGTTCTCGCTCGACGGCGTGCTCTACGAAGCCTTCAACACCTCGGGCGGCCTGGGTACGCTGGCCGAGACGCTCGAGGGCAGTGTGCGCACATTGAACTACCGCACCATCCGCTATCCCGGCCATGCCGCCATCATGAAGGCGCTGCTCAACGACCTGCGGCTGCGCGAGCGGCGCGACCTGCTGAAGGACATCCTCGAGCACGCGGTGCCGGCGACGATGCAGGACGTGGTGGTGATCTTCGTCACCGTCAGCGGCTGGCGCGATGGCCGTCTGCTGCAGGAAACGTATGCGCGCAAGATCTACGCGCAGCCGCTCGGCGGCCGGATGAGAAGCGCGATCCAGGTCACCACCGCCAGCAGTGCCTGCGCGATGGTCGATTTGCTGGCCGAGGGCCAGCTGCCGCAAGCCGGTTTCGTCCGCCAGGAGGATGTGCGACTGGAGCAGATCCTGGCAAACCGCTTCGGCGCCGTCTACGAGCCGGCGCCACTGGCCCGCGCCGCCTGAACCGTCGGCGCGCCGGGAGGCGCAGGCGATCTTGGGTACATTGCTCGCCAGGTCGTTTGACGCGATCGGAGGAGCCTCATGCATACCCAAGTGGCCATCATCGGCGCCGGCCCGTCGGGCCTGCTGCTCGGTGCCCTGCTCAGCAAGGCCGGCATCGACAACGTCATCGTCGAGCAGCGAAGCGCCGACTACGTGCTGGGCCGCATCCGCGCCGGCGTGCTCGAGCAGGTGACGGTGGACCTGCTCGACGAAGTGGGCGTCGGTGCCCGCATGCAGGCCGAAGGCCTGCCGCACGACGGCTTCGACCTGTGCTTCGACGACCAGCGCCACCGCATCGACCTGCATGGCCTGACCGGCAAGCGCGTGATGGTGTACGGCCAGACCGAGGTCACGCGCGACCTGATGGACGCGCGCCGCGCCAGCGGCCGGCCGACGGTGTACGAGGCGGCCGACGTCAGCGTGCAGGGTTTCGATGGCCAGGCGGCTGTCGTTCGTTACGTGAAGGACGGTGCGACGCACGAGATCGCTTGCGACTTCATCGCCGGCTGCGATGGCTTTCACGGCGTGTGCCGTGCCAGCGTGCCGAAGGACAGGATCACGCTGCACGAGAAGGTCTACCCGTTCGGCTGGATCGGTCTGCTGGCCGACGTGCCGCCGGTGTCGCATGAATTGATCTACGTGAACCACCCGCGCGGCTTCGCGCTGTGCAGCCAGCGCAGCCGCACGCGCAGCCGCTACTACGTGCAGTGCTCGCTCGACGACCAGGTCGAGCAATGGTCCGACGACGCCTTCTGGGCCGAGCTGAAGCGGCGCCTGCCGGCTGCCACGGCGGCGCAGCTGGCCACCGGGCCGTCGATCGAGAAGAGCATCGCCCCTTTGCGCAGCTTCGTCGCCGAGCCGATGCGCTTCGGCCGCCTGTTCCTCGCCGGCGACGCCGGCCACATCGTGCCGCCCAC
>CALMQI010000244.1 GCA_937871935.1 uncultured Burkholderiales bacterium | reverse complement strand
CGGCCAGCGTGGTCGGGCCGGGTGGCGCACAGCAGCTGGGCGCGAGCGAGCTGGAGGAGCTCGTCGCGGCGCTCCGTGCCGGCGTGGCCTACGTGAACGTGCACACCAACCTGTCGCCGGGCGGGGAGATCCGCGGGCAGATCCGAACCGGGCACCATCACCACTGACAGCGGGCGTCGCCGGGTCGACCCCGGCGACGGGTTGCCTCGGGGCCCGGGTCGGACTATGATCGGATCATGGTAAAGATCCAAATAGATACCGTTTCTGCTCCGCTGGTAAACCATCGGTTGCACGAGCGACTGCTGGCGCTGCTGACGCGCGCCTCGGCCATGGGCGTGCTGGCCGGCGCCGCGATCACGCAGATCGACGCCGCCACGGTGCAGCAGGTGCTCGCTGCGCTGCAGCGGCAGGGGCTGATCGGCGCCGCTCCGGTGGCTTTGGCGCCGTTGCTCAGGGACGGTCCGGCCAAGCTCGACGCCGCCACGGCCGAGCGCATGGCCGACAGCGTGGATCGGCTGGTCGCGGTGCTCGACGACTCGCCCGCGCCGGCCAGCGAGTGGGCGCCGATGCGCGCCGTGTTCGGCGACGAGGTGCTGGGCGACCTGCTCGGCATCGCCCCTGCCTCGCTGCGGCGTTATGCCGCGGCCGAGCGCGCCACGCCGCAGGCCACCGCCGAGCGGCTGCACTGGGTGGCGATGGTGGTGTCGGACCTGGCCGGTTCGTACAACGACTTCGGCATGCGGCGCTGGTTCGAGCGGCCGCGCACGCAGCTGGGCGGCAAGAGCCCGCGCGCGCTGCTCGGGGCCAAGTGGACGCCCGACGCCAAGGCCGCGTTGCAGGTGCGTGCGCTGGCGGCCGTGCTGACCGGCGCGCAGCCCCTCGCGGCCTGAGCGCCTGCGTCGGACGCACCCGCGCATGGCAGCCAAGCGGCTGGGCTTTCGGCACTGCGACTCGCGCATGCCCTTTCTGTGGCAGAGCGACCAGCAGCCCGCGGCACGCTGGCACGGCGAGGGCGAAGGCCCGGCCAACTACTTTGCCGACACGCCGGTGGGTGCGTGGGCCGAGTTTCTGCGGCACGAGGGCATCACCGATGCGTCGGATCTGGCGGGGGTGCGGCGCTCGTTGTGGGTGGTGGAGTTGCCCGACGACGGCTATGCCGGGCCGAAGCTGCCGATGCGCACGCTCACCGGTGGTCTGAGCAGCTACGGGGCCTGCCAGGCCGAAGCCCGGCGCTTGCGCGACGCCGGTGCGGCGCGGCTGGAAGCACCGGCGGCGGCGCTGAAGCCGGGAACGGCGCGGGGTTGGACGGCGGCGCCCGACTTAGTGCCGGCACTGGAGCCGCGTGACGGCAAGGTCTGGGTGGTGTTCGGGCCGTGCGAGGCGGTGGGCTGGCCTGCGGTGGTGGCAGGAGCGCCGCCGCAGGAGGTGCTGCCGCTGGTGCGGGCACTATGACCGGCCGCGGCAAACGACCCGTCTCACCATGACCGCCTTGACGATCCGGCTGCCAGAAGACAAGTACGAGCGACTGAAGACGCTTGCCAAGCGCCGCGGCATCAGTGTGAATGCGCAGCTCAACGAGCTGATCGCACTTCTGCTATCTGACCACGACACTGAGATCCGGTTCGCACTGCACCAGAAGCGCGGCCGTGGCAAGAGTCGGCGGGGTCTGGCGCTTCTAAGGCAAGCAGCTGGTAAAGACCGATGACGACCCGAGTCGTCCTTTGTCCTCTCCCCATCGATGATCGCTATGCAGCAGCGATTGCGGTCGTTCAACTACGACAGTTGAATTTACGCTGTCGGATACGCTGCGGTCATTCGGGCCTTACAAGTGTGCGACCGCGCGAGCGAGCCCCTTGCCAACCCGAGTTCGCGACGCGGCAGTCCCCGACGCTGATGCATTGACGGCTCTGTCGCGTGATGTCACACCGTGATCGCACGCATCGGCGGTCCTAGGTGCCCCGCACAACTGAACAGGCCCTCCCTCTTTTATCAGGAGTTAGGAGCCTGCAGGGGGGCCAGCCACGTGCAGGCGCAGGTCATCGGCGAAAACACTTTCGTGCTTTCTCGCGAGGTAGTGGAATCCAGCAAGTGACCGGGCGAAGGTGATGCCCTCTTCCTGCATGTACCGATTGGTCGCGTTGCTCATCCAATCGTCGGCCCTGTGCCGCCCGGTTCTATAGAAGTCAGCGAAATCTTCGAGCTGATCGGGGTACCAAGCACTTCCGGTAGAGCAGAGCATCAAGGACACCGGCCCCTTCTGCGCTTCTGGGATCAGGGCCGCTCGCGCTTCGACTTCGGCGGTGCGCGCGATAAAGCTCCAGCGCGCCTTAATGAATTGTCCCGCGATCGCCGCGCCAGCCCATTCGCGCGCAACGACAAGTTTGGCATTCTCGGGGAAGCTCTGGGCAATTCGCACGAAACGCTGCCAGCCGTCCTCATCATCAACCCATGTCGGGGCGACCGTCTTGACCTCTGCCCAATGGCGCTCTCCATTCGCGCGTACTTGCAGAAAGTCAATGCGCTTCGGTGTGCCGACTATCGCAGGCTCGTAGTGCAGGCGATCGTTTTCAGGCAATAGACCTAAGAGACAGTCTGCGGCCGCAAGCTCATTGCCGATCTCGATCACCGGTCGAATCCGGTCGGTCGCTTTCCAGGTTTTGACTTCCGTGTGGAACCTATTGACCAGGTGACCGTCGTCATGAAACCGCTGATCCGCGAGCAGCTTCGGCACGAGTTGGTCAAGAACGGCGTCGATCCATTCTTGCTTCATGGCTTTCCAATCGACGGACATTGCAGTGGGGCCGAAAGTTTGAACCGAGACTTCAAATGACGATCTGCTCGACCTCATCGAGACTGACATCGTCGTTGCGGCGATCGTAGAGCCCCGTCGTCCGGGCGCTCTCGTGGTTCGCCATCTGCTGGGCAATCTCAAGCTTACTGCCGTTGCGCAGGTACTCAGCCTGTCGACTTCGCGGCACTTGAAGCCCTCGCAGCCCCGATTGAAGAAAAGGTTGATTTCGCGCGCGCTGAGCCACCGGCGGCGCGGCAGCAGCTCGACCAGTTTTGGAACCCTGCAACAGCAGTTCCTGGCGCTGAGTCGTCCCGCAGACGCAAGCCGCGAGCCACCTTCGGATCGTCAAGTGACGCGATGTTGCGACGATTGGCCTCGCACCGTGGCGCGTCGTAATCTTCGACTCCCTGCTTCGTCTGCCTCGCCGCGCTCATACTGTCTCGAGGCGTTCTTCGAGCCGGCTCGCTTCCGCTATCCCAAGTGTCACAAGCACGGCCACGATTCCGTCAAGCGCTAAGCGGACTGGAGCCTGCGCTCCGACAGCTGACGGATGGCCCTGCGCAATCTTGTCGACTGTCGCGCACCACCTCCGTCCTATCGCGTGGTCGATCCAGAATGGCCGGAAGTCCGGATAGGCATCAAGCCATGATCTCGCTCCTTCAACCAGGACATCGAGATGCGCAGGACGGGGTGACACCTCAAGCAGATTCAGCAGCGCAAGCGCAACGAATGGCGATGGTGCGGCCCTCGTCAAACTGCTGATCAACGGCAAGAACGGGTCGACGCGATCAATACCGGGTGGCAGCAAGTAGCACTTTGGTCCATGACCGAACACTTGATCGTTGAAAAAGAGAACGGCAGCGGCGGGGCCAAGATGCATCTCGATCGACATGTCTTTGCTGCTGGCGAGCCGCTTCCAGCCCCAAGTGTTCATCAGCCTTCCTGATAGGGAAGTTCTGACGGCGAGCGCCATCTCCACGGACATGGAGCCGCGAACCCCATCAAAGAAAACTTCGTCCATCGCACGTAGCAACACGGCAAGGACATCGAAGAAGTGCCGTTCCGGCAATGATGCGACTGGGGCAAGGACTGATGCTGTGGCACTCTCGACCGAAAGGCCAGGTAGGTATCGCGCGGCTAGAACGAAAAAGACGTTGTTCCATTCCGTCGGCGCACGATCGATTTCATCGGTCTCTTCCAGTTGCCCGCCGTTCGCCCAGATCGTCCACGGCATATAGGTTCGCACGACATCTGCGACCCAATCCAAAGCGGTATCCCCCGCCAGGCCGATCACTTGTCCTAACCATGTCGCGCCGGCCTGGTGGTTGAAATGCTCCTTTGGAGGTTCAGGCCCTTCACCCGCAACGTGCTCCTCTGCGGGAGGACCAGCCAACCGCAAGCGTCGTCTCGGACGCACCTGCTCGTTGGGAAACGTCGGCCACGGGGGTTCTTGCCCTGCCCCGCTCAGCCAAGTCATCTCCGCGGCAACGGCCGCGTCCGCGCGCTGCGCGCGGCGGCCTGCCCGCGCGGCAACCTCCTCGGCCGGCAAATCCCAGTCGCGATTCGCGACGATGCACGAACTCAATGCGCATCGCAGAAGCGCGCGCGGCATCCGGGCATCAATTGCGTTCAGCGCGGATAGCGCAGAGCCCAGGCCGTGCGCCGCGGCGGGATTGTCGCTGGCCGCAACCCTCAGGATGCTTTGTCGAGCTTCCGGCGTGTCTCTATGCCGCAGGGCATGGATCAGTCCATTGAACGCAATGGCCGGCGGGTTAAAGCGCAACCCCGCGCGCACCTGGCGTCCCACATCGTCGTCGGGAGTCGCCACGGCGCGGCTAAGCTGCGTATGCGCCCATTCCCCATACTTCGCGCGCAACGCGTCGTCACCGTCGCGCATGACGATCATCGCGGCCGTCAGGATCGCTTCCTCGCGCATGCGAACGGAGTGGCTGTCGTCTGCATCTTCTGTCGTCGCCGACCCGTCTCCCGCTCGTTGCGCCCACGCGACGATCGCTAGTCGTCCTTCGGGCGACAGATACGAAGGATTCTCCGTGGCGAGACTGATGGTCGTCTGCATCGACGAGTCTGTCTGCCGTGGCGCGGCCGCGTCGCGAAGCGCCTGGAGATGCTGTTCTTCGGGAGCAGGCGACACGTATTGCCGCCCCGTCACGGTGGACCCATCCTTCTTCGTGACAGTGACTTCTCGCCAGTTCGCCGGGTCGGCGCTGTTCAGCGCATGCAAGACCATGAACGCCGGATCGGCAAGCGTGGCGGTAGCAGCCGGCGCGCCAAGACGTGTCGCCGCCTGTTGCAGCAGCGCGATGAGCTTGGCACGCTGCTCCGGCAAAACCAAATGCGTGTAGTTTCCGATCACCTCATCGAGCGTCACCCTGCGTGACGGTCGTCGCTTGAGGTCCGCCGTGCTCGTTGGGCCTGACGGCTCGGATTGCAACGCTTTCAGTCCAAAGAAATCCGGTAACTCGAATTGATCGTGTATCGGACGATCATGGTCGAGGCACAGAAGTTCCGGGGATCCCAAGAACGCTGTCGCGGCGTCCGCTGACTTCGGCCAGTGCGAAATAATCAGATCGACGGCGACCAGAAGGAAGGCGGCTGACGATCCCGGCGGGCCTAGGACATCCGTCAGGACACGCTCAAACGGCTCGCCAGCGTCGAGTCGCCGATGTCCCCAGGCTTCGAGCGCCATTAGCGCCGACGTGACGCTGTAGTAGTGGCTGTGGCGTGACCAGAAATAGGTCTGCGTCCAAGGAAAGGCGCGTCCGCTTCCCGGCAACGCCAGCTCAATCGCGTTTGAGCCCGCCGGGCGGCCGCCGCTAGCGTGCATGATCGCGTGACCCACGATCTGTTGCACCAAGCGCAGCCCGTGCTCAGGTGCGTACTGCAAGAGATCAAAAAACGGGCCCTGGGCCGGCGACGCCGGCAGAAACTCATGATCAAGAAACGTGAAGGGCTCGTCCCACTCGCCGCGCATGCGCCGCTGACGCTGCGTCAGCGGCTCCAGCAGTGCCTTTGCCGTCAATCGAGCAAGTTCAGCGGGCGCGGCTTGCGCCAGCGTCCCGCGCATCTTCCAAATGCTTCGCACCAAGTCGTCGCTATGCTCGCTCTGTTGAACAGCTGTCAGATACTCGGCGGCAAGAGCGGGCATCGTCTTGCAGAACATGAGGAAGCCGCTACGCAAGTCAGCTTTGACCGAACGCATCTGCTCGCGGTCATAACTCCTCCAAAAGGGAGGCGGTTCGTCGGGATGCGGGGGTGTCGCGGCCGGCGGCTCCATGAGCCTTAGCCATTGATACAAGCGGCCGGTCGTGAGCGGCGTAATCCGCGTCACGCCGAGGGAGCCGATTGAAAAAACGTTGTACAGCTCCACCAAGTCGGGGATGGCGGGCGCGGGCACCCTTTCCCCTAGGCTCAACGTCCAAAGGATCAACGCAGGCCACTCCGGCCCGCGCGGGACGTTTAGCCCCGCCGGAATCCGATCGAGCTTAACCCCAGCGGCCCTCAGCAATTCGGGCGGCAGCACAGTCGCCGCGGGGACGACTTCCACAGCGCCAACGGTGCGAACCAGCTCACGGAGGAGCGCACCTTCGTTGGCAAGCAGTTCGGTTGCGGCGCGCGGTACGATGATGCCGCGCGCTTCGCTGCGCACGAGCGCCAGCACGGCCGCGCGACGCCAACTCGGATGCGCGCCTTCCGGGCTTAGCCGCGCAAGCATCGAGCGCCAGGATGCTCCGTCTGCGGCCCGCTCGATCGTCATTCGCGCCGCAAGCTCGATGCCACGCACCAACATCGCCGGCACCGGCCGCCGAAGGTCTAAGCGGTCAAACAGACCAGGATCGGCACAAAGGGCGTTCGCAACCGCCCACTCCCTGAAAACATCATGACGGAACGCGACCTTGTCGCTGGCTAAGTTCCGCAGCGTCCCACTCGTCACGAGCGCGTCTATTGGAGCGGACGCTCGACCTCTGACCTCAAGGAAATCGGCCCTACCAAGCGTCTGCTCTGCCGCGTCTTGCAGTAGCCGCATACGGTCGCGCAGACCAGCATCGGCCGCTCCATCGGCGGATTTCCACCACTGTTCCGCCATGTCGACCTCTGTGCGAGGCACAGGATCAGTCGTTTGCGTTCGGCTTGCCAGTCGTGCGAGGCGAAACAGATTCCGCGTGATTTGCCGCGCTGGATGATCGTCGACCAAGAGCGGAACGAGCGCTTCGTCGCCGATCCTGAGCTGCCCAACTTCGCCATCGCTCAGTTCCTCTATCACGACTGGCGCAGTTCGGCCGAGTAGCTCAATCGCGTCGTCTGGCAGCCAACGCGGCTCATCCACATCGACGCCTTGCCTGGCGGTGGTGACGACTGACACTCCGGAGACCGTAGAGGCCTCGCGGATCAAGTCGATCACGGTGAGGCGCTCTTCGTCGCTGAAGAAGTCCAGATTATCGACAAACAGGACCGCCCCGCCATCGTTCGCTAGCTCCACCAGCAACTCGCGCACACTGCCGTCAAATCCAAGTTGCGCCCGCATGGCGACCCAGCCGCGCGGCTCACACCTTCCAGGACTTAGAACAACGGCTTGTCCCTCTAAGCCAATCTGCTCGGCAAACTGCCGTAGCACCCCCGACTTTCCAACCCCGGCATCGCCTTTGATCTCGACGTAGCGGCCGCGATCCAAGGCTTCTCGCACCGCCTCCACTCGTTCTTGTCGGGAAAGCCCAACCCTGCCGACGCGGTTCCGAATGTCGGCGAGAGCCAATCGGGACGCCTCGGACAGCGCCGCGCGCGCTGCCGCGTAACGGCGATCACCGGCAAAGCGAAAGTTCTGCGGAGCAAGCGATTCAAGCAGGCGCTCGCGCGTGCGATCGCCCCCGCTTCTGGCAACTTCTATCGCTTGCTCAATGAGGTTTGCCCACAGTGCGCCCGCACGCGATACATCATCACTGTGCAGGATGTGGGCAGCACGCTCCAATGCGTGGTCTGCCGATGCTGAAGCGGAAGCGGTGAAGTCAAAGGCAATGATCTGGAGTCGGCGAAGCAACTGCCAAACCATCGCGTCGTCGTCCGGTGCCCCCTCAGTTCGCAGATGGCCCCTGAACGTGCTCACGAACTTGCGCATGTCGTCGTTCGCGGCGCCGGCAAGCGCGAGCCGCGCAACGAATGCTGCCGCGTTGCCGACCTGACGCGCCAGCATAAGGACATCCTGATAGGCACCATCGATCTTTAGTGACCGTTTGGCGGTCGCGATCGCCAGCTCGTAGCGCGTCTCAAAGAAGTCCGCGCGCCGCGACGCGCTGACGACTTGGGTCACGACCTTCCGAAACACTCTGTCGGTTGGAGCAAACGTAATCTCCCGCTTGACCTGAATCTCAAGCACTGCCTCGTTGCCCGACGCGTCGCGCGCATGCACGATCACGTCGTCAAGCGCGCGACCCTCGTTCGCTTGCTGCAGCGCGATCCGCTCGATCGTCGTACCAGGGAGCCCACGCGGCGGGGCTCCGGCGAGCATCGCGAGGAGATAAAACGCTCCGACCTGTCCCTCGAAGTGCGCACCCGCCGGCCCTGCGGAACTTGTGCTAGTTCCCTGGGTGTTGCCCCCATTTGCCGCTGCTGGCTTCGGCGCGTCAGCTTCGCCCATGACGAGCTACTCCCTTTCTCCGGAGTTGACGCTCTTCCCGCTCGATGCGCTGCTTAACCACCACGAATTCGTGCTCAACTTTCTTGCACAGCGCGAGCAGCACACGCGACCAGATGATGCTGTCAGCGTTGGTTTGAAGCATCAACAACGTGGCTGAGATTTGGGCCAGAGAATGAGCAGCGAGTCGACCCGCCTCCTCCAGTCCTGCGTTACTCGCACCGGTCAAGATCACGTCCTCGTTCCCGATGAGGCCTAAGCGGAAATAGGTGCCCTTCGCACCGGCGTGAACTGCGTTACTGGCAAGCCCGACATACGGCCGGAAGCGATCGAGTTCGATCGCCGCTTCAATTTGCGCGAAGGTTGGCCTCGCAACCTGTAGGGCTTCGGCTGCCCAGCCGTAGTCACCAAAGAAGGACTTGCCATACTTCGTCTCAAGTTCAAGCTTGAGACGATCCAGGCGCCGTTGCTCGAATTCAGGCATTGGCGCGTACTTCAAAGCCGGGGCGAACTTCTGGTACTGGCGGCCCGCTCTTACGGAGTCGGCGTCAAAGTGCGCGCTGTACCGCTCAGCGACATCAGCGCCTTTCTGCGCGACAAACATGGCCACGACAGCAAGTTCATGCAGCGTACGCCAGCGCGACAAGGCACCCTCGGCGAACCCGTTGCGCAGCAGGACTTGCACTTCCCTCGCGACTTGCACCGCTCGGCCGTGCAAGCGCGTAATCACGTCGACAACGATGATGTCCTTCGATCTCTTGCGGGTCTTGCGCAGCCAATCGTTTCTTGCGTCGCCGATCTCGTGGCAAATCGCCACATGGATGTCGAGCAGTTTGAATGGCTTTGCCCACTTGAGCGCCAGCCTGCGCACGAACGCATCGTGCTCAGTCGCCAGGTACAGTAGCTGAGGGTCGGGGTCCCTGAGAACGTTGTTGAGCGCACGCTCTCCGGCATCCTCAAATACCTTGAGAGATGCCTCCTCAATTGCGCTTCCCATCCGCTCGGCGGCCGCATCAAGATCAGATGGATCAAGATGAATACTGATGTGGCGGCCGTCAAAGTCGGCACCGCCCAAGTCCAGATGGAACGTCGCTTCATCGCCGTTGGCGGAGCCACTAAGGAGTCCGGCGGCGACCTTCTTAAGGGCGTCTAGATGCTTGTCGCCATCAATCCCTTGCTCGACAAGCTTCTTTGCGAGAACGTGGGCCAGTATGTGCGTGGACGTCGTTTCCTTCTTTATCGCTTCGAGCCAGGCGTGGTGAAACCCCGCGGCAATGTGAGGCTTACGGGCTGCCGATCGAGCGCTCGCTGGCGTCACACCCGCACGCAAGCGGGCCGCAGTTCTTGCCGTCGCCCGCGCAGGTTTGGCCGCGCGTTCCAGGTCTGCCTTCTCGGTGTTGACCCGTTCGTTCTTTGACCTGATCCGGTGAGCAAAGGAGGGCGAGGATGCGCGACGCATATCGGCTAGCTGGGCCCTTCAAACCAGTTCGATCTGCACCTTGCGGCCGACCAAGGCGGCGGCTCGCTGCAGTGTCGAGAGGGTTACGTCGCGCGTAGGGTCGAGCAGCCGGTCGACTTGCGAACGGCTGGTTTTCAGCAGTTCCGCCAGGCGTGCTTTGGTCAGCGATTGCTTCTCCATCGCTTCGGTCAGTTGCCAGACCACGACTTCCTTGATCGCGAGCGCCTGCGCCTCGTCAAAGGTACCTTCCTCCTTGAGGAAGCTGTCGAGGCTCGATCCGACGTGCTTCTTGCTCATGACTTCAACTCCTTCTGGCGCCTGCGCGCCAATGCCAATTCGTCGTCAGGCGTCTTTTGCGACTTCTTGATGAACCCATGCAGAGCCACCAGATCGCCCTCGTGCTGGCAGATCAGCACCCGCGCGATCCGATTGCTTGGCAGGTCGGTACGAATCTCCCATAGCCCCTGCCCCATTGCCCGGCACAGCGGCATCCCAACGGGCCACCGCCATTGCGCCCGCATCAAGTCCAGGCCCACGGTGCGCCGATCCCCCTCGGCCAACGACTTGAGCCACTCGCGGACCGGTTCCTTGCCGCCGAGGCTCCGATAGAAGTACAGCGGTGTCTTCTGAGGGGGTGCAGTAGCCATCAATCACCGTGGATCATATGTACCACAAAAGGTACATGCTTGCAAGTCCCTTCTTTGAGCGCCGGCCCCTCGCGTGACCGGCAGAGGCTGGGCTTTCGACGCTAAGCCCCAGGCCCTTGGGTCCCGCTGTGGCGCATCGTGGCGCTCCCTCAACTTGATGGGAGACCGTCATGGCATCCAACGCCTCAGTTCGAGAGCCGTGGAACAAGGGCAAGATCGTCGGTCAGAAGGCGCCATTCAAGCTCAAGGACAATCTGGGCTCTTCGTGTCCATCTCCAGATCGAGAGCCGGGTTCGCGAGCTGGCTCTTTTCGATCTGGGCATCGACAGCAAGTTGCGCGGGTGTGACCTTGTGGGCCTGAGGGTCCGAGATGTTTGCCACGGCGAGCAAGTGGCGACGCGCGCAGTGGTGATGCAGCACAAGACACGGCGACCGGTGCAATTCGAGATCACACAGGCCACGCGCGATGCTCTTCACAAATGGATTAAGCATGCCGGGCTGCGGTCTGAGGACTTTCTGTTCCCGAGCCGCATGCACGCGTCACCGCATCTGGGGACGCGACAGTACGCGCGTATCCTCAAAGGCTGGGTCAAAGAGCTTGGATTGGATCCCGCGGACTACGGTACGCACTCGATGCGACGAACAAAGGCGACGCTGATCTACCGTCGCACCAAGAACCTTCGAGCCGTGCAGCTGCTACTCGGACACTCAAAGCTGGAGTCCACAGTGCGGTACCTTGGGATTGAAGTCGACGACGCACTGGAGATTGCGGAGCAGATCGAGATCTGACCATTGCTCCGGACTCGGCAGGCCGGGCGCCATCCGCACGGCCTACCACCGGATGGCGGCTGTTGGGTTCCGGCGCGTGCAGGCGCTTCCGACCAGAAGTGGACTCTTCCAGCCCTTAACGAGGAACGTCGATCTGAAGGATTTCCCTCACGCGCGCGCCGTCGATCGTCCTCGCGCCAAGAAGCTCGCTCACAACGATCTGCATTTTCGAAAAGTACAGATCGAAGATCGGGGCAACATGCTCTATCGCGTAGCGCATGAACTCCTCGTTTTCTTCCTTGGTGAAGTCGTTGTCTTCCGTAACTGTGCGCCGGGCGCAATCCTGTCGATCTCTCCAAGCATTGCCAAAGACAAGCGCGCTTACTGCTGCAACGGCACTAGGATCAATCAAGTTCACTCCGTCAACGTAGCCGGCTCGCAATAAGTAGTACTCGACGGCGAACCCACCGCACGCAACACTTCGTTCCTTGTCCGGCATGACGTCGCAACCGCGAGCAACGGCAAAGCCTCTCGCATCTCGTTCAAGAAACTCGATTCCATCGAGCTCACCGCCTAGATGCAAGCAAACGGTAGCGTGGCCGACCTCATGCCAGGCCTTGAACTCGTCGCTGTTCATCTGAATCACATGAGAAGTCTAAGCGGGCTGCCTCCTTGGGAAAAAAGAGGCTTCCGTTGGGTCGACAGCGCCAAGCCGCCCTCGGTGAGAGTTGACATTGGACTCGTTTCTGGAGGAATGGAGTTTCAGAGGTGCAGCGGGAGCAACGCTAGGAAGGCGATGAACGACCGCTACTGATGTGAGCAGTCATCCAAATGAGCGATCCTGACCGACGGCAACCAGTCTGTAGCTGCCGTTCGCCATATCCAGGACTTACTGCAATGCAGTCCCAGTTGGGATGTTCAACTGCATGCCACTCGAATATGCTCTCGCCGCCGTGCATCAAACCTGAATCCTTCTAAAGCCATGTTATGAGCACCATGGACTACAAGGGCTACATCGCTCGCATATCGTTCAGCGCTGTCGAACGCGTATTCGTCGGCAAGGTCTTCGGTGTCCGCGATGTCATTAGGTTTCGCGGTGCCTCGGTCGATGAGTTGGAGGCCGCGTTTCACGATGCAATCGATCGGTACCTTGCCCGTTACGCAGACCTCGATCGTTCAGCCCATCGTCAATCTGTCGTTCGCGTCGGACTGACGATGGACCGAGACGTGCACGCATGCGCTGATCGTGCGGCTCGGGCATCGGGAAGGAGCCTCAACGATTGGGTCTGTGATGTGCTCGCACGCGAAGCCAAACGCTGTGAGGCCAGGCAGACGATGTCTAGCCGCGCAAAGCGGCAGACGCCGCTAAGAGGGCTGCGCGGCAAATTCGAGTGGATCGGCGATTTGGACGCCATGCGGCGCGACCGTCACTGAAGACTTTCGTGCCCGAGTGAAATCGCGACCTTGGGCTGCCGCGCTGGGTGAATGAGCGGTCTCGGCTCAATCCACAAAGAAGTCCGGAATCAGATCCTTGGTCCCCGCCACCACCGCATAACGATCGAAGTCCTTCACGCCGTGCTCGCCGAGCAGCGTGTCGTCGATGAAGAAGTTGCCGGTCACCTTCTTCGCGTCGGAGGTCAGGATCACATGCGCCGCATCGGCCAGGATCTCCGGCTTGCGGCACTTGTTGAGGTCGATGCCCGGGATCATCTGCAACGCCGCGGTGGCGATGGCTGTGCGCGGCCACAGGCTGTTCACCGCGATGCCGTGGCGCTTGAACTCGGCGGCGTGGCCGAGCGTGCATTCGCTCATGCCGTACTTGGCCATCGTGTAGGCCACGTGGTTCTGAAACCAGTGCGGCTTCATGCTCAGCGGCGGGCTCATGTTCAGCACATGCGGGTTGCGGCCGGCCTTGGCGCTCTTGATCAGCTCGGCCAGGCAGGCCTGCGTGCAGCAGTAGGTGCCGCGCACGTTCACGCCGAACATCAGGTCGAAGCGCTTCATCGGCGTGGCGTCGGTCGGCGTCAGGCTGATGGCGCTGGCGTTGTTCACCAGGATGTCGATGCCGCCGAAGCGCGCCACCGCGGCCTGCACCGCGGCGGCCACTGCGTCTTCGTCGCGGATGTCGGTGGGCACCGGCAAGGCCTCGCCGCCCGCCTTGCGCACGGCCTCGGCGGCGGTGACCAGCGTGCCCGGCAGCTTGGGGTTGGGTTCGGTGGTCTTGGCCACCAGCACCACATTGGCCCCGTCGCGCGCGGCGCGCTCGGCAATCGCCAGGCCGATGCCGCGCGAGCCGCCGGTGATGAAGATCGTCTTGCCCTTCAGGCTGGTGTATTGCGAGGTCATGGCTTCTCCAGGTTCTACGTCTGCGCCAGGCGGGGCCACACGTTCTTGGCGATGTGCACGGCCAGCGCATGCGCCACCTGGCGGTAGGCGCGTTCGCCGGGGTGAAAGCCGTCGTGCGCCATCACGCCGCGGTTGAGGCGCAGGTCGCTCATGTCGGCGCACGACGCATCACCCAGCGTGGCGGCGCGCTGTTGCACCCACTCGTGCAGCACGCGGTTGTGGCGCCGTGCGTCGGCACCCATGGCCCAGCGCAGCGGCTGCGGCAGCGCTGGAAACTGGTGGATCGGCGGCAGCGGGCAGAACACCACGTGCTGCACGCCGATGCGGTTGCGCAAGGTGTTGGCCAGCTGCTCGCGCGAGCGCGTGGCGCGCTGCGACGGCACCTGGTCGACCACGTCGTTGACGCCGGTGACCACGACCGCCACGTCGGCCGCGGGCGGTGGCTCGGCCTGCAGCAACGCCAACGTCTGCGCCGTGGTGAGGCCCGACTTGGCGAGCAGTTGCCATTGCACGCGCCCGGCGATGCGCCCGGCCAGCTCGCCCACCAGCTGGCCGACGAGCGCCTCGCGCTGCGTGGCCACGCCCACGCCGGCCGCCGACGAGTCGCCGACGATCAGCACGCGCAAGACAGCGTCGCCGCTGCCCACCGTGCCGCGTCGCGGGCCGGCGGCCTCGGGCAGGCGCGGCACTCGCGCACGCGTGCGCAGCGCCTGCGCCACCAGCAGCGGGCTCAATGCGAGCTTGAGGGTCAGCGACATCATCAGAACTTCGAGAAATCGGGTTTGCGTTTCTGAAAGAACGCCTGGAAGGCTTCCATCGCCTCGGGGCTGCGCAGGCGGCCGCTGAAGATCTGGCCCTCGGCCGCCATGGCGGCCAGGATCGCGTCGCGGCCCTGCTGGCGCATCAGCCGCTTGCTGTCGCGCACCGCGCCGGGCGGCAGCGTGTTGAAGCGCTCGGCCACGCGCCGCGCATGGTTCACCACCTCGCCGGCCGGCAGCACCGCGTTGGCCAGGCCGCACTCGACCGCCATCTCGCCGGTGAAGGGGTCACCGAGCAGCAGCTTCTCGGCGGCGCGGCGGTGGCCCATCAGCGCGGGCATCAGCAGGCTGGAGGCGTACTCCGGCACGAGGCCCAGGCTGACGAACGGCGTGGCCAGGCGTGCCTCGTCGCTCACGTAGACGAAGTCGCAGTGCAGCAGCATCGTCGTGCCGATGCCGATGGCCGCACCGGTGACGGCGGCGACCACCGGCTTGTCGCACTCCACCAGCGCGCGCATGAACTTGAACACCGGCGAGTCCTCGCCGTGCGGCGGGCGCTGCATGAAGTCTTCGAGGTCGTTGCCGGAGGTGAACACGCCCGGCTGGCCGGTGATGAGCACCGCGCGCACCGCCTGGTCGGTGCCGGCGGCGTGCAGCGCGTCGGCCATGGCCTGGTACATGGCGATGGTGAGCGCGTTTTTCTTCTCGGGCCGCGCGATCTCGATGGTGGCCACGCCGTTGAGCGTGGCGGTCTTGATGGTCATTGACCACTCCTGTGGGGGCCGGGCCGCCATGATGCCCCGAAGCGCACGGCCACGCCCGCCGGCAACTGGAGCGTTGACTCTAGCCGCGCACCGGCACTGCGCTCGACCACGCTCGAGCCCGCTCAACCCCGCAGATGGCAGGCCACCCAATGCCCCTGGCTGCTCTGCTTGAGCTCGGGCGACTGGGTGTTGCACAGCGGCTTCTGCGCGATCGGGCAGCGGGTGTGAAAGTGGCAACCCGGCGGCGGCCGAATGGGGCTCGGCACGTCGCCCTGCAGGCGCACCCGCTTGCGCTTGATCGACGGGTCGGGGATCGGCACGGCCGACAGCAGCGCCTCGGTATAGGGGTGCAGCGGCTGGGTGTACAGCTCGTTGGCCGACGCGAGCTCGACCACGCGGCCGAGGTACATCACCGCCACGCGGTCGCTGGTGTGCTCCACCACCGACAGGTCGTGCGCGATGAAGATGTAGGTCAGGTTGAACTGCGACTGCAGGTCCTCGAGCAGGTTGATCACCTGCGCCTGGATCGACACGTCGAGCGCGCTCACCGCCTCGTCGCAGACGATCAGCTTGGGGTCCACCGCCAGCGCACGCGCGATGCCGATGCGCTGGCGCTGGCCGCCGGAGAACTCGTGCGGATAACGCCGCATGTGGTCGGGCGACAGGCCCACCGTCTGCAGCAGCTTGACCACGCGCTGCTCGATCTCCTGCGCGTTGGCGGCCAGCTTGTGGATGACCAGCCCCTCGCCGACGATCGCGCCCACCGTCATGCGCGGGTTCAGCGACGCAAACGGATCCTGAAAGATGATCTGCATGTCGCGCGCCAGTGCGCGCAGCTGGTCGCGCCCGGCGCGGGTGACGTCCTTGCCCTCGAACCACACCTCGCCCGCGGTGGGCTCGATCAGCCGCAGGATGCAGCGGCCGGTGGTGCTCTTGCCGCAGCCCGATTCGCCGACCAGGCCGAGTGTCTCGCCGGCCATCAGGTCGAAGCTGACGCCGTCGACCGCGTGCACCTTGTCGATCACGCGCTGCAGCATGCCGCCCCTGATCGGGAAGTGCTTCTTCAGGCCCTGCACCTTGAGCAGCGGTTGGGTCATGTTCCCACGTCCAGTATGCAGGCCACCTTGTGCCCCGGGGCCACCACGCGCAGCGGCGGCGTGGCGTTCAGGCAGGCGGCGACGGCGTGCTTGCAGCGCGCGGCAAAGCGGCAGCCCTCGGCCGGCTCGATGAGTTGCGGCACCACGCCGGGAATGGCCTCGAGCCGCACCTTGTGCACCGCGGCGGTGTCGATGCGCGGGATCGAGCGGATCAGGCCCTGCGTGTACGGGTGGCGCGGGTGCGCGAAGAGCTCCTCGACCGAGGCCTCCTCCACCACCTTGCCGGCGTACATGACGACGACGCGCTGCGCCACCTCGGCCACCACGCCCATCGCGTGCGTGATCAGCATCACCGCCATGCCCATGGTGCTCTTCAGCTCGGCCAGCAAGTCGAGGATCTGCGCCTGGATCGTCACGTCGAGCGCGGTGGTCGGCTCGTCGGCGATCACCAGCTGCGGCTTGCAGGCCAGCGCAATGGCGATCATCACGCGCTGGCGCATGCCGCCGGAAAACTGGTGCGGATAGTCGTTGACGCGGCGCTCCGGCGTCGGGATGCGCACCAGCTTGAGCAGCTCGACGGCGCGGTCGAGCGCGTCCTTGCGGCTCAGGCCCTCGTGCAGGCGCAGGCTCTCGGCGATCTGCTCGCCGACGCTGTACACCGGGTTCAGCGAAGTCATCGGCTCCTGGAAGATGATCGAGATCTCCTTGGCGCGGATCTTTCTCATCTCGTCGGGCGGCAGCGGCACGAGGTCGCGCCCCTTCCACAACACCTGGCCGGCGACGATCTTGCCCGGCGGCATGTCGATCAGCTTCATCACCGTCTTGGCGGTGACGCTCTTGCCGCAGCCCGACTCACCCACCACGCCGAGCGTCTCGCCGGCGTCGAGGGTGAGGTCGACACCGTCCACCGCATGCAGCCAGCCGTCGTCGGTCTTGAAGTGGGTCTTCAGCCCCTTGATCTCCAGCAGCGCCACTACAGGACTCTCCTGGGATCGAGTGCGTCGCGCAGCCCGTCGCCGATGAAGTTGATCGTCAACACGGTGACGAAGATCGCGAAGCCCGGGAACATCGCCCAGTGCACGGCGAGGTCCATGTAGTCGCGCGCGTCGTAGAGGATGCGGCCCCAGGTGGGGATGTCCGGCGGAAAGCCGAGACCCAGGAACGACAACGTGCTCTCGGCGATGATGGCGGCGGCCACGTCGATGGTCGCCGCCACGATCACCGGCCCCAGGCTGTTGGGCAGGATGTGCCGCATCACCTGGCGCGGCGTGCTGGCGCCCAGCGCCCGTGCGGCCTCGACGAACTCCTTCTCGCGCAGCGAGAAGAACTGCGCGCGCACCAGGCGCGCCACCGGCATCCAGCGAAAGCCGCCGATCACCATCACGATCAGGATGAAGATCCCCACCTCGATGCCGAACGCCTGCTTGAGCGGCTCGCGGAACAGGAAGATCAGCAACAGCAGCAGCGGCAGCTGCGGCAGGCTCAGGAAGAGATCGGTCACCCACATCAGCGCCACGTCGATCCAGCCGCGCGCCATGCCGGCGATGGCGCCGATGAGCACGCCCACGGTGATGGCCATCAACATCGCGGCCATCCCCACCGCCAGGCTGATGCGCCCGCCGTAGAGCATGCGCGCCATCAGGTCGCGGCCCAGGTCGTCGGTGCCGAACAGGTGCGTGGCGTTCGGCGAGGCGAGACGCGCCTTGAAGTCGACGTCGTTGATGCCGACCTTGTAGACGAGCGGGCCGAACAGCACCGCCAGCACCAGCAGGCCCAGCACCCACAGGCTCCAGTAGGCCAGCCGGTGCCGCTTGAAACGCCGCCAGGCCTCGGCCCAGGGCGACACGCTGGCGCGCGCCTTGCCCAGCGGCGCCCCACCCGGCCCGAGCGCGCCACCGCCGGACACGCGCTGGGCACCGATGTCCGGATCGGTGATGACGTTAGCGGTAGCTGATTCGGGGGTCGAGCCAGCCATAGAGCAGGTCAGCGATCAGGTTGAAGAAGATGACCAGGCAGGCGAACACGAAGGTCACCGCCATGATCACCGGCGTGTCGTTGCGCAGGATGGCGTCGATCAGCAGGCTGCCGATGCCGGGGATGCGAAAGATCTGCTCGGTGACGATCGCGCCGCCGAACACCGCCGGCATCTGCAGCGCCACCAGGGTGACCACCGGGATCATCGCATTGCGCACCACGTGCTTGATGATCACGATGCGCTCGGTCAGGCCCTTGCTGCGCGCGGTGGTCACGAAGTCGAGCCGGATCACGTCGAGCACCGCCGAGCGCACGTAGCGCATGATGCTCGCGGCCTGGAACAGGCCCAGCACCGTGATCGGCATGATGCTCTGCTTGAAGTGCTCCCACCACCACAGCCAGCCGGTGGCCGAGATGTCGCTGCGATACACGAACGGCAGCCAGCCGAGGTAGATGCTGAAGAAGAGGATGAAGATCACGCCGGTGAAGAACGTGGGCAGCGAGAAGCCGACAAAGGCGATCGTGCTGGCGATGCGGTCGAACCAGGAGTACGGCTTCACCGCGGCGATGATGCCCACCGGCAACGCGACCATGATCGCGAGCACCTGCGACAGGCCGATCACGATGATGGTGGTGGGCAGCCGCTGCAGGATCAGCTGGTCGACGTTGATGCGGCTGACGAAGCTGAAGCCCCAGTCGCCCTTGAGCATGCTCGCCAGCCAGTGCAGGTAGCGCTGCCAGACGGGATCGTCGAGCCCGAATTGCGCGCGCAGCATCATGCGCACCTCGGGCGGCACGTTGGGGTTGGTGGCCAGCTCCTCGAACGGGTCCCCCGGCGCGAGCGCGAGCACGGTGAACAGCACCACGCTGATGCCCAGCACACTGGGCAGCGCGATCAGCAGGCGGCGGAGGATGTAGTTGAACAAGGGCCGAGGTCGTTGATGGCAAACCGCGGTCTAGCCCAGTGGCCGCCGCGGATCCGGCGCAGCCGGTCCGCTGGCGGCGCCCCCCAGGACTCGAAGAGTCCCTTTCGAGGGCTCTGGGGAGGCGCCGCAGGCGCTCCGGGGGGTCAAGCCTCTCTATGCCAGTACGACATGAACGACGTGAGGTTGTCCCACGCCGAGATGCTGGTGCTGAGCTTGTTGACCACCCCTACCGGCCGCGGACGCGCGAACAGCGGGATCACATGGCCGTCGTTGATCACCAGATCGTTCATCTTGATGAACAGCGCCGC
>CALMQI010000243.1 GCA_937871935.1 uncultured Burkholderiales bacterium | reverse complement strand
AGCGCGCCTATCTGAATGCGGCGTCTGGCGTGATCACGTACTTCGCGAATCGGACACCGCGGGATGACCTGCGGCCGCTCGGTGCGCTACTTCTCGAGATGGGCGACCGCGCGGGCGCGATTCGCGAGTTCGACCGTGCGCTCGTCGTCATCGAACGGACAGGCGCGGAACTGCTCAAGGCGGAACAGCGCTTCTTTTTCCCCTCGCGCCTGCGCCATTTCTACGAGGAATACGTCGACACGCTGGTGGCGGCCGGGCTGGAGGACGCTGCGCTCGAAGTCGCCGACGCGAGCCGCGCCCGGACCGGATCGAGCACGTCGCGCGTCAACTCGAACGTGAGCCCCGCCGGTGCCGGCGCCGCGCCGGCGCGACCGTGCTCGACCGCTGCGCGCTGCTCGTCGTTGAGCGTGGCGAACGGGTCGGCGCGGGGCGGGATGGTGGCGGTGATCGTCATCGGCGCGGGGCCCAACGATACTGTATAGGCGTACATAGCGGCGCCGTATCCGCGCATTGGGCCACAGGGCGGCCAGCCGACGCAGGCCGATCCGCCGTGCGCCGTGGCAGCAAGCTGGCGCTGCGGACTTCAGCCGGGCGACCCGGCGCCGGCGCGTACCACCGTCACCGGCACCGGGCTGTGCTGCAGCACCGATCCGGACACCGACCCGAACAGCGCGGCGAAACGGCCGCCGGTGCCATGGGTGGCGATGATCACGGCGTCGCAGCCCTCGCGTTCGATGGCCTCGATCAGCGCGCGTTCGGGGTCACCGCCCACCACCTCGCTGTCGAACGACACGCCGGCCGCCTGCAGCAGGGCCTCGGCCGGTTGCAGCAGGTCGGCACCGGCGGCGCTGCGCACCTGATCGATCACCTCGGCGTCGTGCGCCACCGCCATCTCGTAGAGGCTGGCCGCGGCCTGCGCGTTGACCAGCACGAATTCGGCGCGCAGGCCGTCCTGCACCAGGCGGATGGCGTGGCGCACGGCCTCCAGCGCTTGCGGCGAGCCGTCGATCGGCAGCAGGATCTTCATGCGGTGTCCTTGTCTCGCAGCGGGCTGCGCATGCGCCGGCAGTATGCGCGTGCCGTGCCAGCGGCCACAATGCGCCACCGCAATTCGCCATGCCGCCATGACACGTTTCATCTGGGCCATCGTGATCTGGCTGAGCGGCTGCGCGGCCCTCGCGCCGGCCGTCGTGGAGCCGAACGCCAACCTGCTGGCGCAGGGCATCCCGCCGGTGCGCGCGGCACTGGCACGCCAGGTCGACCGCTACAGCGACTTCCGCGGCCACACGCTGGTCGACTGGCACCCCACGCGCGCCGAGATGCTGGTGGCGCACCGCAGGGCCGGTGGCAATACCGCCCAGTTGTTTCGCGTGGCCTCGCCGCTGGCCGAGCCCGAACAATTGACCGACCAGGCCGACCCGGTGACGAACGCGAGCTACGAGCCGCGCGAAGGGCGCTATCTGGTGTTCGCCCGCAGTGCCGGCGGCAGCGAGGCCGACCAGCTGTACCGGCTGGACCTCGACACGAGGCAGGTGACCACGCTGACCGATCCGTCCGAGCGCCATGCGCTGCAGGGCTGGTTGCACGGCCGCAGCCTGCTGCTCACCGCGTCGCTGCCGCTCGATCGCACCGCGCAGGGCGGCACGCGGGCGAGCGTGACCACCACGTTTCGCCTGCTCGATCCGCTGCAACCTCAAGCAGGGCGCAAGCTGGCAGAACTGCCCGGCGGCGGCTGGTTCGGCGCCGTTGTCTCGCCCGACGACAGGCAGGTCGCGCTGACGCGTTACCTGTCGGCCACCGAGACGCAGGTGTGGCTGCTGGACCTCGCCAGCGGCCAGGCCACGCAGGTGCTGCCCGCGCCCGGCAGCCGCGAACGCGCGGTGTACGCGGCAGGCGACTTCATGCCCGACGGCGCAGGGCTGTTCGTGCTGAGCGACCGCGCCGGCGAGTTTCGCGAGTTGATGGCCTATCGCTTCGCCGACCGCCAGCTGCAGCGCATGAGTGCGCATATTGCGTGGGACGTGCGCGACGCTGAATTCTCCGCGGACCGCACACGCATCGCCGCGCAGGTCAACGTCGAGGGTCGCGCCGAGCTGCGCCTGTTCGACGGCCGCACGCTGGCCGAGCTGCCGGCGCCGGCGCTGCCACCGGGCAGCGTGAGCCGGCTTCGGTTCCACCGGCGACTCGGCATGCTGGGCTTCGCGACCAACAGCACCCAGGGGCCCAACCAGCTGTTCGCGCTCGACACGGCCAGCGGCCGCGTGCAGCAATGGACCCGCGCGTCGGCGGCAGCCGGCGTGGACATGTCGACATTCAGCGACCAGCGCACCGTGCGCTGGAAGACGTTCGACGGACGCACCATTTCCGGCGTGCTGACGCCGGCGTCGACGCGCTTTGCCGGCAAGCGGCCGGTGATCGTGGCGATCCACGGCGGCCCCGAAGCGCAGGCGACGCAGGGCTTCATGGGTCGCTACAACTACTTCACACAGGAGCTCGGCATCACGGTGATCGAGCCCAACGTGCGTGGCTCCGCCGGCTTCGGCAAGACGTTCCTGTCGCTCGACGACGGGCGCCTGCGCGAGGACTCGGTCAAGGACATCGGCGCGCTGCTCGACTGGATCACCGCGCAGCCCGATCTCGATGCCTCGCGCGTGTTGGTCGAAGGTGGCAGCTACGGCGGCTACATGAGCCTGGCGGTCGCGGTGCACTATGCCGACCGCATCGCCGGCTCGATCGACGCGGTGGGCATCTCCAACTTCGTGAGCTTCCTGCAGAACACCGAGAGTTACCGGCGCGATCTGCGACGGGTGGAATACGGCGACGAGCGCGACCCGGCAATGCGCGCCTTCCTCGAGTCGATCTCGCCGGTCAACCACGCGCATCGCATCACCAGGCCGCTGTTCGTGGTGCAGGGTCGCAACGACCCGCGCGTGCCCTACACCGAGGCCGAGCAGATCGTCGCGCGAGCGCGCGCCAACGGCACGCCGGTGTGGTACCTGCGCGCCGAGAACGAGGGCCACGGCTTCGCGCGCAAGGAGAACGCCGACTTCTACTTCTACGCCAAGGCGCTGTTCGTGCAGTCGGTGCTGCGGCTGGCGCCGGGCGATTGAATGGCGTTGCGCGCGCGCCGTCCGCGGCGCTGCTCGCCAGCACGTTGCCACCAGTCCACGGCAGTGGCCGCCATCACAGCGGCAAACGTGAACCCCCGCCGGCGGCTGGCTCGGTGCCCGCCGGCCCGACGTGGCGCCGGATCAGCGCCGACAGCTCGGCGATCTGAAACGGTTTGGGCAGATAGTCGTCCATGCCCGCGGCGAGGCAGCGCTCGCGGTCGCCCACGACAGCATTGGCGGTCAGCGCGATGATCGGCGTGCGCCGGCCGCCGGCGCCTCGCTCGTGCTCGCGCCACTGGCGCGTGGCCTGCCAGCCGTCCATCACCGGCATCTGGCAGTCCATCAGCACCGCGGCGTAGTCGGTCTGTTGCAGCCGCTCGATGGCGGCGCGGCCGTCCTCGGCGACGTCGACGTCGAGGCCCATGCGTTCGAGCATCTCCTTGAGGATCATCGCGTTGACCGGGCTGTCCTCGGCCACCAGCACGCGCGCGCTGCACCCCAGCGGCGCCAGCGCCACGCTGGCCGGTGGCGGCTGCGCCGGCGCAGCGCGCACGCGGCAGGGCAGCGTGAACTCGAAGACCGACCCGCGGCCGGCCGACGGGACCAGCGTCACGTCACCGCCCATCGCACGGGCGAGATGGCGCGAGATGGTGAGGCCGAGTCCGGTGCCGCTGCGGTACTCGGGCGAGCCGGGCGTGGCCACCTGCTCGAAGGCGTTGAAGATGCGCCCGGCCTGCGCCGCGGGCACACCCACGCCGGTGTCGCGCACGGTGAAGCGCAGTTGCTCGCCCAGGCGCACGACGCCCAGCGCCACCCCACCGCTGGCCGTGAACTTGATCGCATTGCCGAGCAGGTTGTGCAGCACCTGTTTCACGCGCGAGCCGTCGGCATCGACCCACTCGGGCAGCGCCGCACCTTCGTGCACGTCGAAGCGCAGACCCTTGGCGGCGGCCATCGGGCGCAGCACGTCGGCCACCTCGCGCACGATGTCGCCCAGCCGCACCGCCGATTCGTCGAGCGCGAGCCGGCCGGACTCGATGCGCGACATGTCGAGCAGGTCGCCGATCACCGACTGCAGGTGGCGGCCGGACTGCTCGATGACCTCGAACTGCGGCCGCTGCGCCGGGTCGGTGCTCGCGTGCTTCATCAGCTGCGCCATGCCCAGGATGCCGTTCAACGGCGTGCGCATCTCGTGGCTCACGGTGGCGAGGAAACGGCTCTTGGCCTGGTTGGAGTGTTCGGCCAGCAACAACGCTTGTTGGCGCTCCTCGGCGATCGCGGCGTTCTCGTGGCGCAGCCACATCAGCTCTGTGATGCGCTGCGCCAGGCCGTTCGACTCCACCAGCAGCAACACCAGCAGGATCAGCATGCCACCGCCGGCCACCAAGGCCTCGGGCGTGCCGACGGCGAGCTGGTGCACCGCATTGGGCAGCAGCACGACGACGACGAACGTGCTGGCGGCACGGAAGTCGCTGCCCAGCGAGAACACCGACACTGCCGCCACCGCGACCAGCCCGGCCAGCAGCACGATCGCGATGCCGGGCGGCGACGCCGAGGTGAACAACAGACCCATCGCGCTCCAGCTCGCACTCTCGAGCACCATCAGTTCCATGAAGAGACGCCAGCGCGCGGCCAGCGCCTCGGCTGGCGGGGGCTGCTGGGCGAAGCGGCGGCAGTCCCAGACGCGCGCGGCCGAGATGAGCAGCCGCACGGCGATCCAGCTGCCCAGCAGCGTGCCGCCGAGCGACGGCCACAGCAGCACGCCGACCAGCACAGAGAACGCAGCGCCGGCGATGATCGGTCGCGGCGACAGCTCGAACAGCATGGTCGCCTGGGCGCGGGCGACGCGCTGGCTGATGCGCGGCCGGCCGTTGGGCCGCGGCGCCGGGGCGACGGTCTCGGCGGGCTGTGCCGCAGCAGGCAGTTCCAGCGAAATCGGCGTCATCGCAGGCTCGTTGCGCGCAGGTGGCGGGTGCACCTACTGTAGTCGCAGCCTGCTACGCCCTGGCGCCGCGCGTCGATCGGCGCATCCGGCGAAGGCCGGGGTCGCCGCGGCAAGGCGCCGCGCACCTGCGTCAGCGGCCGAGAAACACCGCCGCGCGCTTCTGGGCCACTGCGGCCAGGCCCTCGCGCAGGTCGTCGCTGGTCGCGCAGGCGGCCTCGCGCGCGCGCATCGCCGGCAGGTCGAAGTCGCCGCGGCCGATGGCGTTCAACGAGGCCTTCATGCCGCGCACGGCCAGCGGCGCGTTGCTGGCCAGCGCGGCGACGATCGCCTGCACGCAGGCATCGAGCGCGGCCTCGTCGGGCCGGCAATGGTCGAGGAAGCCGATGCGCAGCAGCTCGTCGGCCGGGGCGCCTTCGGCGAGCAGGAACAGGCGCTTGGCGGCCTGCAGTCCCAGGCGCGACACATAACGGCGCAAGCCGTTGGGGTAGTAGTGCAGGCCCAGCCGCGCGGCCACCATGCGCAACTCCATGCCGGCGATGCCGACGCGAAAGTCGCAGGCCAGCGCCAGATCGGTGGCGCCGCCGTAGACACTGCCGTTGAGCCGCGCGATGGTCGGCATCGGCAGCGCCTCGAGCGCGTCGACGGTGTCCTCGAACAGGCCCGGGTCGCGGCTGGCGGCGCCGTCGGCGTCGGCCGCCGCGTCGCCCAGGTCGCCGAGGTGATAGCCGCTGCAGAACATGCGTCCGCTACCGGTGACGACGAGCACGCGCACGGCCGGGTCGGCGGCCAGCGCGTCGATGTGGGTGCGCAGCACCAGCAGATCGTCGCGGTGCAGCCGGTTCATGTGCTGTGGCCGGTTGAGCCGGATCGTCGCGCAGCCGTCGACCACCGTCAGCACGGGCGGCGAGGGCTCGGGGTGTCGCACAGGTGTCATGGCATCGCAGGGTAAGTCAGTGCTGCCGGCGCAGCAGCGCCGTGTGTAAGCTCGCGCGCATTGTCCGTTGCCGTACCGAGGAGTCTGCACCATGACGCTCAGCCGTCGCCGCCTCGTGGCCACCGCGCTGGCCGCGCCCTGGGTCGGTACCCCGCACGCCCAGGAGAAGTTCCCGTCGCGGCCGATCACGCTGATCTGCCCGTGGCCGCCCGGCGGCTCGAGCGACGCCGTGGTGCGCGCCTTCGCCGAGAGTGCCGGCAAGGTGCTCGGCGTGACCGTGGTCACCGAGAACAAGCCGGGGGTCGGTGGCACCCTGGGTGCTACCGCGATGATGCAGGCCAAGCCCGACGGCTACACGCTGACGCAACTGCCGCTGGGCATCTACCGGCTGCCGCACATGCAGAAGATGGCGTTCGACCCGGTGAAGGACCTGACGCACATCGTCTGCCTCACCGGGTACACCTTCGGCATCACTGCCGCGCTCGATGCGCCGTACAAGACGCTGAAGGAGATGGTGGCCTGGGCCCAGGCCAACCCCGGCAAGCTGACCTACGGCCACACCGGCACCGGCACCACGCCGCACCTGGCTTTCGAGGAGTTCGCCTTCAAGGCCGGCTTCAAGGCGCAGGACGTGCCGTTCAAGGGCTCGGCGGAGATCGTGCAGGCCATCCTCGGCGGGCACGTCCCGGTGATGAGTGGCGCCAGCGAGTTCGGTCCGCTGGTCAGCGCCGGCAAGCTGCGGCTGCTGGCCACGCTCGGCCGCTCGCGCACCAAGGCCTTCCCCGATGCGCCGACGGTGGCCGAAAGCGGTTGGGACACGGTGAGCGACTCGCCGTTCGGCATCGGCGGGCCGAAGGGCATGGATGCTGCCGTGGTGCGTGTGCTGCACGACGCGTTCAAGAAGACGTTGGAGGATCCAAAGGTGCTCGACACGCTGGAGAAGTTCATGCAGCCGGTGATCTACCTCAACACGGCCGACTACACCCAGTACGCTCAGCGCACGTTCGAGACCGAGCGTGCGACGGTCGAGCGGCTCGGCCTAGCCAAACGTGGATGAGCGGGCGGGTGTGCGCGCCGCGTCGACGCTCCAGGCGCCAGCGCCGGTCACTGCGAACAGCCCGAAGACGAAGCACCAGGTCACCGCCAGGTCGCCCTGGTTGAGCAGCGGCAGCAGCGGGTTGCCGCGCGAGGCGTGGCCGATGAAGTAGGCGACGGCCATCTGGCCGCACAGCACGAAGGCCACCGGCCGGGTGAACCAGCCGATCAGCATCAGGACGCCGCCGGCCAGCTCGATGACGCCGGCCCACCAGATCAGCGTCATCGGCTGCAGGGCATCGAACGCCGCCACATGCGGCAGCTGCAGCAGCTTCGAGCTGCCGTGCTGCAGGAACAGGTAGGCGACGACGATGCGCAGCACGGCGAGCGCGCGGGGCGTCCAGGTGGCGACGGTGTCGGGGTGCATGTTCCGGCCTTGGCTTGACGGCCGCAGGATGCCCGGCCGTGGTGCGCGCGGCGTCTGCGCGCCGACTTGTCCCTGCTGACAACGTGGGACCAGCACACCGACGTCGCCGGCCATCCCCGCAGCGTGGCAGGGGCGGCACGAACGGCGCGGTGACTTGAATTCGCCCACAATGGGCCCACCTCGGGCCATAGCGACCCGAGCGATCAGGGGTCGAACCCAGGAGATTGACAGCATGATCAAGACAGGTTGGATCGCCGCGCTGGCCGTGGGGCTGGCGCTGACGATGGCGCAAACCGATGCCGACGCCAGGCGCCTGGGCGGCGGCAAGTCCACCGGCATGCAGCGCGCCACGCCCGACCGGGCACCGCAGGGCACACCGGCCACCCCGGCCGCCGCGCCGAACAATGCTGCCGCACCCGCTGCGGCCGCGGCGCCGAACGCTGCTGCCGCCGCGCAGGGCGCGGCGCGCCGGTCATGGATGGGCCCGATCGCCGGCCTGGCGGCGGGCCTGGGCCTGGCGGCGCTGTTCAGCCACCTCGGCATGGGCGAGGAACTGGCCAACTTCATGATGCTGGCCTTGCTCGCGGTCGCGGCGATCTTCGTCGTGCGCTGGCTGATGCGCCGTTGCGTTTTCCCGCTCGGCCGGGTGTGGCGGCCAGCTCCTGATCGTCTCGGCCACGAGATCGTGCGGCTGGCGTGCGAACCCGGCGACGTCCGCGATCGGCTGACGCGGCATATCTTCGTGTCGAAGGACGTGCGCGATCCCACCGGCCTGCTGGAAGTCACGCTGGAGAAGGTGATCGCCGCCGAGCCTGCCGAGCGCAAGCTGGAGCGCGCCATTCGCGACGGTGTGGTGCGGCGCTATCACGGTATCGATTGGATCGGCGATGCCGCGGCGAAGTTCGTCCTGACCGCCGAGGAAGCGACGCTGCTGCGCGAGGTCGAGGACCTCACCGCGCGCGTCATCGCCGTCGATCACTTCGATCCCGCGGAGGTGAGACCGAACTACGTCAGCCTCGGTCACAACTCGAAAGCGAGCCAGGGGCTTGCCGCCGAATAGCCGCGGCGATCCGCGCGACGCTGATACCGACGAGAGGAGGTCGCCATGAGTGCCGACATCAAGAGTTTGAAGGACTGGCGCTACTCGGTCGACGTCGAGGGGATAGCCTGGGCGATCTTCGATCGCGAAGGCGAGAGCGCGAATGCGCTGGGTCGCCGCCCCTTGGAGGAACTCGGCGCGATCATCGAAACGGTGGAGGCGGAAGCCAAGGCCGGCAAGGTGACGGGCTTGATCCTGATGTCGGGCAAGGAGAAGGGCTTCATCGTCGGCGCCGATATCAGCGAGTTCGACCAGCTCGACACCGAGGCCAAGGTGATCGACGGCATCAAGCCCGTCAACGCCATGCTCGACCGGCTGGAGCGCCTGCCGGTGCCTGTGGTCGCCGCGATTCATGGCGTGTGCGTCGGGGGAGGGTTCGAGCTGATCCTGGCCTGCCATTACCGCATCGCCACGCGTGACGGCTCGACGCGCGTCGGCTTCCCGGAGGTCAAGCTCGGCATATTCCCCGGCTTCAATGGCACCGCGCGCTCGATCAGGCAGGCGGGCCCGGTCGCGGCCATGCAGAACATGCTGACGGGATCGATGATCCGCTCGAACGTGGCGCGCGCACTCGGCTACATCGACCAGCTCGTCGGCAGTCCGCAGGAGTTGCGCTGGGCAGCGCGCAAGGCCGTGCAGCAGAAGCGTAAGGCGAAACCGGCTGGGTTCGCCAAATCCGTGATGGGGAGTTGGCCCTTGCGCGGCTTCATCGCCGGCAGGATGCGCACCGAGACGACCCGCAAGGTGCGCGAGGACCATTATCCCGCGCCCTTCCGCCTGATCGACCTGTTCGAACGCCACGGCGGCGATCTTGCCGCGCTCAAGGAAGCGGAGACGCGTGCCTTCGCCCCGCTGATGGTGAGCGATACCTCGCGCAATCTGCGCCGGGTGTTCCGGTTGTCGGAGCTGCTCAAGAGCCAGGCCCCCAAGGGCAGCACGTGGAAAGCCCAGCGGGTTCACGTGATCGGCGCGGGCACGATGGGCGCGGACATCGCCGGGTGGTGCGTGGCTTCGGGCATGGAGGTTTCGCTGCAGGATCTCAATCCCGAGCAGATCAAGAAGGGCATCGAGGCCCAGGCGAAAACCCTGGCGCGCAAGTTCCGAACGAAGCCGGAGCGCGATGCCGCCAAGGCCCGGCTGATCGCCGACCCGAAGGGCGATCTCGTCGGCCGCGCCGACGTCGTCATCGAGGCGATCGTGGAGAAGCTCGAGGTCAAGCAGGCGCTGTTCAAGGAACTGGAGGCCAAACTCAAGCCCGGCGCCGTGATGGCGACGAACACCTCCTCGATCATGATCGAGGACATCGCACGCGATCTCGCCGATCCCGGCCGCCTGATCGGCATCCATTTCTTCAACCCGGTCGCCCAGATGCCGTTGGTGGAGATCGTGCGCGGCACGAGCACCCGCGAGGAGGAGATCAAGAAGGGCGCAACGTTCGTGACCCAGATCGACAAGTTCCCGCTGGTTGCACGCAGCGTGCCCGGCTTCCTCGTCAATCGCGTGCTGGCGCCATACCTGATGGGCGCGCTGCAACGTCTGGAGAAGGGCGAAGCCAAGGAGAAGATCGATCAGGCGGCGCGTACGTTCGGCATGCCGATGGGACCGATCGAATTGGCCGATGCTGTCGGCCTCGATGTCTGCCTGCATGTCGGTCAGATCCTGAAGCATGCGGGCGAAGGATCGAAGCTCGAAGACATGGTCAAGGCCGGCAAGCTCGGCAAGAAGAGCGGCGAAGGCTTCTACCGGTGGGTCGATGGCCGTGCGCAGAAAACGGAGAAAGCCTACGAGCCAGCCGACCTCAAGATGCTCGGGCGCGAGTTGATCGAGCCGCTGCTCACCGAATGCGAGCGCTGCCGGGACGAGAAGGTCGTCGAGAGCGGCGATCTCGTCGATGCCGGCGTGATCTTCGGCACGGGTTTCGCGCCGTTCCGGGGTGGGCCGCTGCACTTTCGCGCAAGCGAGGCCGGGGCAGGCGCCAAGCCTGCCCAGCGCGCGGCGGCGGAGTAGGATGTCCGACCCTCGCGGTGTGACACCAACGCAGTATGGATGGACCAAGGCCATGGCCGGCACGACGGATACGATCGCGCAACTGCAAGAGGCGCAGCGCCCCGCTGATCAAGGCCCCCGCGTCTCAACGCGCGACGAGGTGATTGCGGTCCTGCGCGCCGAGGCCGCAGCGATCCGAAAGCTCGGAGCGACTGCGCTCTACCTGTTCGGGTCGGCCGCCCGCGACGAGATGGGCCCCGACAGCGATGTGGATGTGTTCATCGACTACGATCTGCAAAGCCGGTTCTCGCTATTCGATCAGATCGGTTTGCAAGAGTACTTGAAGGCGCAATTGCAGCGCGAAGTCGACCTGACCACTCGAGGCGGACTGCACCCCTTGCTGAGGGGGCGAATCGTAAGGTCGAGTATCAGGGTCATATGAAATGGCTGACAGGTCCATCCGAATTCGTGTCCTCGACTTGCTCGCCGAGATCGGGAACATCGAGCAGATGCTCGACGGCCAGACCTTGGCTGCCTACCGGGCGGATGTAATTATGAAGCGCGCGACCGAGCGTTGCCTCGAGATCATCTCGGAAGCCAGCCGGCACGTGCCTGATGAACTACAGGCGCGTCATCCCGAAATTCCCTGGCACAAGGTCCGAGCGATCGGAAATGTGCTTCGACACGAGTATGGCCGTGTCGAGGATGATGTGTTGTGGAATGTGGTTCAGGATCAGTTGCCTGAGCTGAAGCGTGCGATGACGGCCATATTGGCCGAGCTGCCCGAGGAGACGGACGAAACATGACCCAAACCATTCGCCGTGTGGCCGTGATCGGTGGCGTGCGCATCCCATTCTGCCGTTCCAATACGCTTTATGCGGATTTGACCAACCTCGACATGCTCACGGCATCGTTGAACGGTCTCGTCGATCGCTACAACTTGAAGGGCGTGCATATCGACGAGGTCGTGGGCGGCTCCGTCGTCACGCACAGCCGCGACTGGAATATCGCGCGCGAGGCCGTGATCAGCACCAGGCTCGCAGCATCGACGCCGGGTATCACGATGATGCAGGCGTGCGGCACGTCGCTGCAAGCCGCCGCCGGTATCGTCGCCGACTCAGTGCCTGAGAGCGAATGGCAAGAAACCGAAAACAAGGCCCGCGCCCTGATCCGCGCGGCTGAGCTGGCGCAAGCAGGGCTTGATCACATTCAACCTGTGTAGTTTGTTTCACACGTAGTTCGATGCGCATTTCGCGGATGAATCAGAAAATGTAGAACACCGTGATTCTGGTGTGGGCTGTTCTCTTAAGGCTACTTTAAGTTAAGGCAGTCAAAATAGCGCCCACCATGAAAAAACGACTCCTCCCCCCCCATTTTCTGTCTCCTCTGCCTCCCGCTTTACGGCGGACGCCGCACACGAGCTACGCACACCGCTGGCCGCGCTGGGCATTCAGGCGCAGGTGGCCTTGCGTGCGCAAGATGCGGAAGAACGCACCCATGCCATCCAGCAGCTACAGGTCGGCGCCGGTCGCGCGGCGCGACTGGTGAACCAGTTGCTGATACTGGCACG
>CALMQI010000242.1 GCA_937871935.1 uncultured Burkholderiales bacterium | reverse complement strand
GGCAATGCAGACCGACGCGGCGGCGCGGGCGCGACGAGAGCCCGGGTCTATTGGGTGGCGCTGCGCACGATGATGTTGTTGCGGACGTCCTTCACGTCGGGCACGGCACGCGCGATCTGCGCGGCCTTGTCCTTCTCGGCCTGGTTGGTGGCAAAGCCGGCGAGCTGCACGGTGCCGTTCAAGGTCTCGACCTCGATGCGCATGGCGCTCACGTCTGGGTCCTGAGCCATGCGGGTCTTCACGCGCGACGAGATGGTGGCGTCGTCGACGTACTGGCCCATGCTGCTCTGCCCGCTGCGCACGGCGCAGCCCGTCGTCGCGAGGGCGGCCACGGCCACCAGGGTGGCCACGAGAATGTTCTTCATGTGCGGTCTCCGTTGAGTGAGTCGGTCCAGCACTACGGCAAACGCCGCGCCTGCCGCCGCGGGCAGCCGACAGGGGCGGCGTTTCAGGCCGCCGCCGCGCTGGTGCTCGAGAGCCGACCGGTCGTGAGCTGCAGACCGGCGGCGACGATCGGCGCCGGGCGCGCGGGCGTCAGCGCCTGCGTCAGCAGCTGGTGCACGCTGTCGGCACTGCGGTCCCATGAGTGCATCGACACGATGTTCAGCATCTCGATCGCGCGTCGGCAGCGTGCGGCCGGGTGCTCGCCGAGCAGGCCGGCGCACTGGCGCACGAACTGCTCCGGTGTCGACGCGACCGCCACTGCCTCGCCGTACAGCGCCATCACGTCGGGCACCGGCGTGCTGACCACCGGCTTGTCACCGGCCATGTATTCGAGCGTCTTGGTCGGGTTGATGTAGCGGGTGGCTTCGCCCTGCGCGAACGGCACCAGGCACAAGTCCCAGTCGGCCAGCAAGTAGGGCAGGCGGGCATAGGGCTGTGGCCCCAGCCAGTGCAGATTGGGCCGGCGCGGCAGCCGCGCGGGCTCGCGCAGCGTGACCGGCCCGGCCATCAGCACGGTCCAGTCCGGCCGGCTGGCGGCCAGCGTGTCGAGCAGTTCGAAGTCGAGCCGCTCGTCGATCACACCGAAGTAACCCAGCCGCGGCGATGGCAGATCGCCCTGCAGGCGCTGCGCCTGCAGGTCCTGCGCGCTGCCGCGGCGCAGTTGCGTGGCGGCGAAGTGCAGCGCATCGACCGCGCTCGGCAGGCACACCACGCGCGGATGGCGCGCGTGCAGCGCCTCGTACAGCGTGGGGCCGGCGGTGAGCACCACCATCGCCTCGCGCAGCAGGGCCGCCTCGTCGTCGAGCTGCCGCGTGCCGGCGCCGGCACGCGGCCGGTCGAGACAGTCGTAGACCAGCGCGTCGGCCTGCAGCGCGCGCGCCAGCGGCAGCCAGCGCGGCGTGTACAGCCAGCTGACGCGGGGCGCGGCCGCGCCGAGCGTGCGCAGGTGACGCACGAGCAGCGCGTGCAGGGCGCCCGCACACGACGCCGGATCGCGGCCGCCGTCGGCGCCGGGGCTGGCCGGGCCGGTGCTGCCGGGCGCCGCCTGCGACGGCAGGTGCGGCACCAGCACCGACAGCGCCGCGCCGCGCTCGCTGACCTCCAGCCACGGCGCCGTGTCGGCTGGCGCGTTCACGGGCTCCTCGACATAGAGCACCTGCCAGCGGCCGGCCAGGCGCGACAGCAGCTGTTGCGGTCGCTGGTGGACGAAGTCCCAGCGCAGCGGCGAGAACACCATCAGGACAGGCAGCGACACGTCGGTCTCTCAGGCGTTGCGGTCGATGCTGCGCGCCGCCGTCTTGTCGGCGATCGTGCGGTCGTCGGCGTCCTCGGTCCGGCCGTCCTCGTCATGCTCCGAGGCCTCGTCGTCGGCCTGCTCCTGGCCGCTCATCTCGGCGCGCCGCTCGTCGATGTCGGCGGCCAGGCCCTCCCAGTCGAGGCGCGCGCGCTCGAGCTGCGGGAACATCTCGCCTTCCTCTTCCTTCACGTGGTGCAGCACGTATTCGCACAACACGGTGAAGCGGGCGGCGTACTTGGCGTCGTCTGGGCTCATCTGGCGCAACTGGTCGATCAGCGCATGCATCGACTCGTGCTCGACCTCGGCCTCGTCGATCAGCTGCGCGTCGGCGATCGCATCGCGTGCCGCCGGATACAGCAATTCTTCCTCGATCGCGGCATGCATCGACAACTCGTCGAGCACCTGCAGCACCAGCTCCTCGCACGACTCGGGGTCTTGCTGGGCGTCGAGCTTCTGGAAGTCGCGGTACGCTTTCTTGACGCGCTTGTGATCTTCCTTCAGATCACCCAGGATCTGCGTGCGGACGTTGCTGGCGGCTCGGCTGGTGCTGCGGCTGGGCATGGGGCTCTCCAATGAAAGACAGGGCGGGTTCGGGACAGCGGCAAGGCAAACGCTGTGCCGCGGACCGAAGGGGTCGCACGGCTTGCCGGTGAAGACGACGGCGCGTCCCGGCACGCTTTGCCGTACATCGGCGTCGATCGGTAAAACCCTCCGGCCGCCGGGGCTACGGCGTGCGCCCGGCCGTTCGCGCAACCCCTTGTCGCACAACGAAAGTTGGCTGCAGCGGCGTGCGGGGTGGGCGCTGACATCGCGCGCGCCACGGTGCGGCACGACCGTTGCTTTAGTTCGGTTCCGAGACGCGACCGCCCGACCGGCGCGCCGCAGTCCGAGAGACGAGAGCCTTCAATCTCTTCTGGCACCGAACACTGCACAAGGAACAAACAGCGTGACCTCCATGGACATCCGTGCCGACCATCGGCAGACCCAGACGCTATCGCCCCGCCTGCAGCACGCCGTGCGACTGCTGCAGATGTCGTCGCTCGACTTCGCGGCAATGGTGCGCGACACGCTGGGCAAGAACCCCTTCCTCGAAACCGAAGAGGGCGACGAGGGCGAGCCCCTGCCCGCCGCCGCGTCGCCCGAGGGCGGGCCGCCGGCGGGCGACGAGATCGATGTCGCACCCGCCGCCGCCGACGAACGCGAGGCCGCGGTCGACAGCGGCGCGACGGCCGACTACGACGACGGCAACGACCGCGACCTGTGGCAGGCCGACAGCGGCTCGCGCCTGCGTCGCGCCGAGGACGGCGAGATCTCCGCGCTCGACATGATGGCGGTGGAGACCTCGCTGAACGCCCACCTGCACAGCCAGCTCAACGTGCTGCCGCTGGAGCCGCGCGACCTGGCGCTGGCACGCACGCTCGTCGAGTCGCTCGACGACGACGGCTACCTGCGCACGCCGCTCGAGGAGCTGCTGGCGGTGCCCGAGCTCGACCCGCCGGCCACGCTGCACGAGATGCAGATCGCGCTGAAGCGCGTGCAGTCGCTCGAGCCGTCCGGCGTGGGTGCGCGCACGGTGTCCGAATGCCTGTTGCTGCAGTTGCCCGACATCGTGTGCCCGGACCAGCGCGCGCTGGCGCAGACCATCGTCCACGACCACCTGCAGCTGCTCGCGTCGCGCGACCTGAACAGCCTGGCGCGCGAGCTCGGCCTGCCGGTGACGCGCGTGGAGGCGGTGTGCGACCGCATCCGCCGGCTCGACCCGCGGCCCGGCTGGCGCTTCAGCACCTCGCAGGTGGCCTACGTGGTGCCCGACGTGGTGGTGAAGAAGGTGCGCGGCCAGTGGCACGTGCAGCTCAATCCGGCCATCGTGCCCAAGGTGCGGCTGAACCACATCTACGCCCAGCTCTTCCAGCGCCACCGCACGCCGGCCAACGCCGAGATGGGCGCGCAGCTGCAGGAGGCGCGCTGGACGCTGCGCAACGTGGAGCAGCGCTTCTCGACCATCCTCGACGTCGCCACCGCGATCGTCAAGCGGCAGCGCAACTTCCTCGAGTACGGCGCGATGGCGATGAAGCCGCTCGGCCTGCGCGAGATCGCCGACGAGGTGGGCATCCACGAATCCACCGTCTCGCGCGTCACCAACAACAAGTACATGGCCACGCCGGTGGGCGTGTTCGAGTTGAAGTACTTCTTCTCGCGCGCGATGATCAACGCCAACGGCAGTGCCTGCTCGGGCACCGCGATCCGCGGGCTGATCAAGGACATCATCGAGGCCGAAAAATCCGACAACCCGCTGTCCGACGCCGAGATCACGCGCCAGCTGGCGAAGCAGGGCCTGGTGGTCGCGCGCCGCACGGTGACCAAGTACCGCCAGATGCTCAAGATCGAGGCGGTCGACCGGCGCCGCCGCCACGCGGTCGCGGCCTGAAGGGGGCGGCCTCGGCCGGCTCGTTCAGGTAGAGCTCGCCGACGAGCGCGACGCACAGCACCATCAGCGGCAGCGCCAGCAGCACGCCGGGCAGGCCGAACAGCAGGCCGAACACCAGGACCGACACGATGCCCAGCACCGGCGGCAGTCGCACCGCCCAGCGCTGTGCCAGCGGCTGCACCACATGGCCCTCGATCTGCTGCACCGCCAGGCACACCACGGCCGCCCACAACGCCAAGTCCTCGCCGCGGGTCAAGGCGACCGCCACCACCAGCACGCCGGTGACCACCGGCCCGAAGTAGGGCACGAATTCGAGCAGCGCCGCGATCAGGCTCAGGCTCACCACCAGCGGCATGCCGATCAGCATCAAGCCGATCGCGGTGAGCGCGCCCACCGCGAGCATCGACACGGCCTGGCCGAGCAGCCAGCGCGACAGGTCGTGCGTCGCGGCGTCGAGGGCGCGCGCCACGGCCGGGCGGCGGGCGTGCGGTGTCAGGCGCAACAGGCCGCGCCGATAGGTCTGCGCATCGGCGGCGAGGTAGATCGCCAGCACCACCACCAGCACCAGGGCGCCGGCGCCGCCGACGGTGGCGTTCAGGGTGCCGGTGAACACACCGGCCATCTGCTGCCAGTCGTCGGGCTTGATCTCCGCCGCCGACAGCGTCTCGATCACCCAGCGGCCCCAACCGTAGCCGGTCAGCCACTTCTGCAGCGCGCGCCAGGCCAGCGGCAGCGTGTCGCGCAGCGACTGCAGTTGCTCGACGACGCCGGCGCCCATCAGCCAGACGCTGGCCGCGAGCAGCGCGGCCAGGCCGATCACCGCCACCGCGAGCGCACCCTGCGGCGGCAGCCTGAGGCGTTGCTCGAGCGGCTGGGTCAGCCGGCGCAGGCCGATGGCGAGCAGCACGCCGGCAAACACCAGCAGCAGCACGCTGGACAGCCGCCACGCCAGCAGCATCAGCAGCAGCGCGATGGTCCACGCCCACAGATCGCCGGCCGTCACCGGGCGGCGCCGACCACCCGGCGCGGCAGCTTCGGCATGGGGCGCAGTGTCGGGCACACGCGACGGCATCGTGGTCCGCCTTGGGCAGACCGTGTACCCGGCGCCCGGTGGCACGCGCCTCGCGACGAACGCGCGAAGGCGCGCGTCGATGCCGCCCGTCGTCAGACCGCGGCGCGACCTGCCGTCAACAAGGCCTCCTGGCGCTCGGCCAGCTCACGATCGAGCGCCACCAGATCGAGCGACGACTGCCGGGCGAGCTCGAACACGTCGGACTCGTCGGCGGCGAACCAGCGGCGGGCGCGCCGCGCCAGCGCGGTCATCTCGAGTGCGTACTCGGGATCCCGCGGCGACATGGCCTCGACGCGCTCGATCGCCTCGCTGACCGCGTTGCGCTGCGCCGTGGCGTTGACGAGCGCTGCGTGCGAGCCGACCGCGCGCGCCAGTGCGGGCTGCAGCAGCGCCTCCTCCAGCTCCACGTGCACCCGCAGCAGCGTGATGATCAGCGCCGCCAGCCGCGCCGCCTCGGCCGGCCGGTAGCTCGGGTCGCGCCGGTGCCGCGCATAGGTCTCGAACAGGTCGTCGATCTGCCGCTGCTCATCCAGCAGGCGGTCCAGTGCATCGCCTTCGACGGTCTTCACAGCGGTCCACCAACGGTGGGTTGGGAGATGTCGCGCATGGCTTCGTCGATGTGGCCGTCCTGGCGCAGCGCGAAGTCGCCGAGCGAGACGACACCGACGAGGTGCCTGTCGTTGTCGATCACCGGCAGCCGGCGCACCTGCTGCTGGCCCATCATCTGCAGCGCGTCCTCGGCGCTCTGGTCCTCGGTGGCATACAGCACCTCGGCGCTCATGACGTCGCCGACGCAGGATTCGTCAGGTTTCAGGCCTTCGGCCACGCCGCGCACGGTGATGTCGCGGTCGGTCAGCATGCCGAGCAGCCGTTCGCCGTCGCATACCGGCAAGGCGCCGACATCGAGCTCCTGCATCAGGCGGGCCGCGCTGCGCAGCGTCTCCTGCGGGCCGATGACCTGCACGTCGGTGGACATGATCTCGGATACGGTGGGCATCGTCAGTCTCCAGAGGGTCGGTTGGCAAGGCAGTCAGGCGTCGACCGACGCGCTGCCATTTGGCCCGGCGCGTCGCCACGCGCTGACCAATGCCCTCTGGGTGCAAGCCGCGTTCCCGCCTGCGGACCGGCCCGCAGGCCGTCGATCCGGGCATGCGCCATGCCCCGCGGTTTCCAACTTCATCGAGGAACCACCATGGCGCCCAAGGACACCCCGACACCCGCCGGCGACGATCGGCAAGATCCGTCAGCGGCCGACGAGCGCGATGCGATCGAGGGCGAGGGCAGCTACACCGCGGCGCGCCGGCATCGGAAGGCGGTCGAGCAGTTCGTCGACGACGGCAAGGTCGACCCGGCCGCGCGTGATGCCGAGCCCGACTCGGCAGCCGAGGCCGAGGATCTGAAGTCGGCCGAGCAGGCCGGTCGCTCGCACGCCAAACGCTGAGCGCCTCGCGCGGCGCGGACCGCACGCCGACGGCCGCGCGGCTTGCACCGCCCGCCGACGGCCGCGCGGCTTGCACCGCCCGTCCGCTGCCGTCGGCGAAAGGTGCGCGACCTGTGCTTCATGGACTCGCGGTCGAGCGGCAGGAATTGCCGCGCACCCTGCAAGAATGTCGACCGTCGACCGTCGGTCGTCGGCCGGACGCCGTCGGCGCGTCAGCGCGCGGGCGCCGATGCACCGTCGGCGCCGCGGCGGGGCTGCTGCTGTTGCAGCAGGCCGAACAGCGCATTCATCTCGACCGGCTTGACCAGGTGGTGGTCGAAGCCCGCGTCGAGTGATCGCCGCTGGTCGCCGTCGCTGCCCCAGCCGCTCAGCGCGATCAGCAGCGCCTGGTTGCCCCAGGGTCGGCTACGGATGCGCCGCGCGATCTCGCGGCCGTCCATGCCGGGCAGGCCGATGTCGAGCAACGCCACGTCGGGCCTGCATTCGTCGGCCAGCTGCACGGCGCGCGGGCCGTCGTGCGCCACTTCCGGCCGGAAGCCCGACATGCGCAGCAGCTCGGCCAGCGTCTGCGCGCTGTCGACGTTGTCGTCGACGATCAGCACGCAGCGCTGCTCGGTGCCGTCCGGGGCGAGGGCCACGGCGCGCTCGCGCGGGGCCGGCATCGCGCGCTTGCCGTCGGGCAGCAGCGGCAGCGTCAGCGTGAAGCGGCTGCCGCGGCCGATGCCTTCGCTGTGGGCGCTGACGCTGCCGCCGTGCAGGGTGACCAGCTTCTTCACCAGCGCCAGGCCGATGCCCAGCCCGCCCTGCGCGCGGTCGGTGCCGGCGTCGGCCTGCGTGAACAGATCGAAGATGCGCGGCAGCATCTCACCCGCGATGCCCATGCCGCTGTCGACCACCGTGATCACCGCGGCATCACCCTCGCGCTGCGCGCTCAGCGTGATGCAGCCGGGCGGCGGGGTGTATTTCGCGGCATTGCCCAGCACATTGGCGACCACCTGCGTCAGGCGCGGCAGGTCGCCATCGACCATCAGCACACCCGGCGGCGGCAGGCACAGCTCCAGCCGATGGCCGCCGGCGTCGATCAGCGGCTGGCTGGTCTCGATCGCCTGCTGGATCACCGCATGCAGGTCGAGCGCGCTGCGGCGCAGCTGCAGCTTGCCCTGGCCGATGCGGTTCACGTCGAGCAGGTCGTCGACCAGGCGCACCAGCTGGCGGACCTGGCGGACGAGTGTCTGCTGAGCCGCCTCGCGGCGCGCGCCTTCGGGCGCCTGGCGCAGGATCTCCAGGGCGTGGGTGATCGGCGCCAGCGGCGTGCGCAACTCGTGCGACAGCATGGCCAGGAACTCGTTCTTGCGCAGGTCGGCCTCGCGCAACGCCAGGGCGGCGGCGTCGCGCGCCTGGTCGAGCTGGTGGCGCTCGGTCTCGTCGGACGCCACCGCCAGCACCGACTCGACGCTGCCGTCGTCGGCGAACTCGGGGACCAGCCGCGACTCGTAGTGGCGCGCGTCGCCGGCGCCATCGCGGAGCTCGAAGCTCAGGCGCGCCGGCTGGCCACTGGCGAACACACCGACCAGCGCTTCGGCCCAGCGCGTGCACAGTTCAGGCGCGGCGCCGAGCTCTTCATTGGTCTTGCCGATGAACTCGGCGGCCGGCCGGCCGGTGATGCGTTCGACGGCAGGGCTCACGTACTGGTGGCGCAGCGCGCGGTCGAAGCGGGCCGTGATGTCGGGCGAGTTCTCCACCAGCGTCGCGAACTGGCGTTCGCGCCGCGCCAGCGCCTGCGCGGCCTGGCGCAGCTGTGCCTCCGCGAGCTGGCGCTCGGAGACGTCGCGCACGACCGCGATCTCGCCGCGCGGCTGTCCGTCCTCGTCGCGCAGCGTCGACACGGTGGACTCCACGTGCCAGTGCTTTCCGCCCGGCTGGTTGTGCAGCGCCTGCACGATGCGCGGGTTGTGGCCGCTGTCCGGTGCCGGCACGCCGAGCACCTGCTCGGCGAAGAGCTCGCTGCGCGGCCGGCCCAGGATGTCGGCGCTGTTGCGGCCGTACCGCCGCTCGGCGGCGGGATTCAGGTAGACCACGTGGCCGGCGTTGTCGCAGGCGATCACCGCGTCCTGCATCTGCGTCAGCACGGCCTTGCGCAGCTGGCTGATCGCGGCGTGCGCGGTGTCGAGAACGTAGACGTCGTTGCCGACGATCAACGCGTCGACCTCGCCGCGGCGAATCGCCGCCAGCGTCTCCTGCGCCTCGGCGGCGTGTTCACGCAGCACGGCGTTCTCGGCGCGCAGCGCCTCCAGCGTCTGCGCGGCGGCGGCGGTGCCGCTGTCCCGCAAGGGCGCGTCGCCGAGTGTCGTGTCAGCCATGCAGGGCGGGCTCCGCGGGCAGTTGCAGGCGGACAGCCAGCCGGACCGCGTCGGACAGGTCGCCGATGAAACGCTGCGGCGGCCTGGGCTCGAGCTTGATCAGCGTCGGCGACGCGACGACCTGGTCGGCCACCGCCGCGTCGACGTCGTCGGCCACGTTGACGATCTCGAGCCGGTAGCGTCCGGGCAGCCGCTGCTCGCAGAAGCTGCGGGTGTTGACCACCGCGCGCGCCGAGGCCCGCGTGGTGCCGGTGACGTACAGACGAAAGACGAACTCCGCGCCGGTCATGGCGCGCTCCGCGGCAGCGCCTGCACATCCAGGCCGACGAGGACCCGCTCCTCGTTGGACAGGTCGCCGATGATCTTGCGCATCGGCTCCGGAACCCGGCGCACCAGGGTCGGCACGGCCAGTATCTGGTCGCCGGCGGCGAGTTGAGGGTTGCGCAGCAGGTCGACCACCTCGAGGCGATAGCGCCCTTTCAGGTGCGTTTCGCACAACCGCTCCAGGTTGGCCAGGGCGGTGACCGACTTCGACGTCTGCCCGGCGACATAGAGCTTGAGCTGCCACTCGGGCTCGTCGTCGCCGCCGGCGGGCGGCGCCGTGTTCGACCAGTCGGCCAAGGTATTCATCATGAAGATTCCTTCACTTGCAAGCCGCGGTGGGTGAAGACCAGTTCGGCGTTGTGATTCGCATGCGGCATGCCGCGCGACTTGAGCACGCGGATGGCGCGCGCGCGTCGTCCGTCGTGGTCGCGATTGCTGACGCGTATCCAGGTGTCCATCAGCGACGAGATGCCCAGCTCGGCGTCGAGCACCGACACGTCGCTGTCGTTGGTGACGTCGGTGTACAGCGCGGTGACGCCTTCCTGCTTGAGGAAGTCGACCAGCCGCATCAGCGCCGGCTTGAGCATGCGGTCCTCGCGCCTCATCGTCAGGTTGCTGATCGGGTCGATCACCACCACGGCCGGGCGTCGCTCGCGCACCAGGTCGTACATGTGCACCAGGTGCTGCTCGATGCCGTACAACGTGGGCCGCGAGGCATGGATGTCGAGCAAGCCGCGCGCCTGCCAGCCGGCCAGGTCGACCCCGATCGAGCGCATGTTGCGGCGCAGCTGCTCGGGCGACTCCTCGTAGGCGAACAGCAGCGTGCGCTCGCCGCGCTGGCAGGCGGCGTGGGCGAAGGCGACCGCCAGGCTGCTCTTGCCGGTGCCGGGCGAGCCGGACACCAGCACGCTGGCGCCGCGGTGCACGCCGCGGCCGGACAGCATGGCGTCCAGCCCCTCGACACCGGTGCCCACGCGCTCGTCGGAGGCCGGATGGTCCAGCCGCATCGACGTGATCGGCAACACCGAGATGCCGCGGTGCCCGATCAGGAACGGATACTCGTTGGTGCCGTGCGCCGAACCGCGGTACTTGACGACACGCAGCCGCCGCGTCGACACCTGGTCGATGATGCGGTGGTCCAGCAGGATCACGCAGTCGGCCACGTATTCCTCCAGGCCGAAGCGGGTGAGCGAGTGCTCGCCGCCCTCGCCGGTGATCACCGTCGTCAGGCCGCGGTCCTTGAGCCAGCGGAACAGGCGGCGCAACTCGGCGCGCAGCACCGCATGATTGGGCAGCCCGGCGAACAGCGCCTCGACGGTGTCGAGCACCACGCGCTGGGCGCCGATGCGGTCGACCGCGTGGCCGATGCGGATGAACAGGCCCTCGAGGTCGTATTCGCCGGTCTCCTCGATCTCGCTGCGTTCGACGCGCACGTAGTCGAGCGCCACCTTCTGCTGCTGCTGCAGGGCCTCGAGGTCGAAGCCGAGCGAGCGCACGTTGGCGGTCAGCTCCGCGGCCGTCTCCTCGAACATGATGAAGACGCCGGGCTCGCCGAACTGCGCGGCGCCGCGCACGATGAACTCGGCGGCGAGCATCGTCTTGCCGCAGCCCGCACCGCCGCACACCAGCGTCGGCCTTCCGCGCGGCAGGCCGCCGAAGGTGATCTCGTCGAGGCCCGCGATGCCGGTGGGGGTCTTCGCCAGTCCGGGCAGCAACTGCTCTTCGGCTGCAGCGGGCCGTGTGGCGGTCGGCGCTTGCGTCGTGATGTCTGCGTGCATGGCGCTCCGTCCGCCAGTCCCTCGTGTCGGAGCGACGCAAGCTAGCAGATGACTTGTACGGGTTCAAGTCGACTTGTCTTGTCCATTGGAGGATTGATGGTTCTGCAGGCACGCTGATTGCCGGCGATGTAGGTTTTGCCGAGGGACCCTATGGCCGCCACATCGTTGCCCGACACCACCTCGCGTCCGCCATCGTCGCGTGCGAAGATGGCCTCCGTTCCCATTTCCCCCCCCATGGCCCACGCCCTGATCGTCGACGACGACATCGACAGCGCTGCGACACTGCAGGCGCTGGTGGCGGCCGAGCGGTTCAGCGTGGCGGTGGCGCACAACCTGAGGGACGCGCGGCGGCAGATCGCGCTGCAGCAGCCCGACATCATCCTGCTGGACCTGCAGCTGCCCGACGGCACCGGCATGGACCTGTTTGCCGACCCCGCGCTGGTGGCCAACTCGGAGATCGTGCTCATCACCGGCCACGCCAGTCTGGAGACCTCCATCCAGGCGCTGCGCCTGGGGGCGGCGGACTACCTGATCAAGCCCATCAACATGCGCCAGCTGCAGGGCGTGCTGTCGCGCTTCATGAAACCCGCGGCGCTCAAAGCCGAAGTCGACGACCTCACCGCGAACTTAAGCCGCAGCGGCCACTTCGGCCAGCTGTGGGGCCAGAGCGAACCGATGCTGCGCGTGTACGAACAGATCTCGCGCGTCGCCGGCACCGGCGTCACCGTCTTCGTCACCGGAGAGAGCGGCACCGGCAAGGAAGTCGTCGCGCAGACCGTGCACGACCTCAGCCGAAGGAGAAAGCGCCCGTTCCTGGCCGTCAACTGCGGGGCCATCAGCCCCAACCTGATCGAAAGCGAAATCTTCGGCCACGAAAAAGGCAGCTTCACCGGCGCCGACCGCCAGCATCTCGGGTTCTTCGAACGCGCCCACGGCGGCACCCTGTTCCTGGACGAGATCACCGAAATGC
>CALMQI010000241.1 GCA_937871935.1 uncultured Burkholderiales bacterium | reverse complement strand
GCATTGCCGGCGGTCACGCTGCCGGCCTTGTCGAATGCCGGGCGCAGGCCGGCCAGCGCGTCGGCGCTGGTCTTCTTGTTGATGAACTCGTCGTTGACGAAGACGATCGGGTCGCCCTTCTTCTGCGCGATGCTGAACGGCACGATCTCGTCCTTGAAGCGGCCACCCTCTTGCGCGGCGGCAGCCTTCTGCTGGCTGGCCAGCGCGAGCGCGTCCTGCTGCTCGCGGGTGACGGCGTACTTCTTGGCCACGTTCTCGGCGGTGATGCCCATGTGGTACTGGTTGTAGACGTCCCACAGGCCGTCGGTGATCATCGAGTCGATCATCTTCCAGTCGCCCATGCGCTGGCCGTCGCGGCTGCCGTGCAGCACGTGCGGGCTCAGGCTCATGCTCTCCTGGCCGCCGGCGATGATGATCTCGCTGTCGCCGTCGCGGATGGCCTGCGCGGCCAGCATCACGGCCTTCAGGCCGGAGCCGCAGACCTTGTTGATGGTCATCGCCGGGATCGAATTCGGCAGCCCGCTCTTGATGAGCGCCTGACGCGCCGGGTTCTGACCGGTGCCGGCCTGCAGCACCTGGCCGAGGATGACCTCGCCGATCTGGTCGCCCGCGACGCCGCTGCGCTCGAGCAGCGCCTTGATGACGGCGGCGCCGAGTTCGGCGGCCGGGGTCTTGGCCAGGGTGCCGCCGAACTTGCCGACTGCGGTGCGGGCGGCGGCGACGATGACGATATCGGTGCTCATGGAAATCTCCTAGGTGGTCAGGCTTTCGCCTTGACGTAGCGGCCCGGGGCGGGCTCGATGGGCTTGTATTGACGATTGCCCGGCGCCTTGGGCGCGGGCACTTGCTTGCCGGCGTGGCCCTTCAGCCAGCCGGACCAGTCGGTCCACCAGCTGCCGGGCTTTTCGGTGGCGCTGTCGAACCACTCCTCGGCGGTGGCGGGCAGCTTGTCGTGGGTCCAGTAGTTGCGCTTGTTCTTGCTTGGCGGGTTGATCACGCCGGCGATGTGGCCCGACGCGCCGAGCACGAAACGCTTCTTGCCTTGCATGATGCGCGTGGAGCCATAGGCGGCCGTCCACGGCACGATATGGTCCTCGCGTGACGCGTAGATGAACACCGGCGCCTCGACGCGGCCGAGATCGATCTTCTCGCCGCACACGATGAGCTTGCCGGGCTGCTTGAGTTCGTTCTGCAGATAGGTGTGGCGCAGGTACCAGCAGTACATGGGGCCAGGCAGGTTGGTGGCGTCGCCGTTCCAGTACAGCAGGTCGAACGGCGGCGGCGCCTCACCCTTGAGGTAGTTGCCCACCACATAGTTCCACACCAGGTCGTTCGGGCGCAGGAAGCTGAAGGTGGTGGCGAGCTCCTTGCCCTTGAGCAGCCCGGGGCCGCTGGGCGACTGCTCGCCGATGGTCATCTCGCGCAGCTGCACCGAGGGCTCGTCGACGAAGACGTCCAGGATGCCGGTGTGCTCGAAGTCGAGCAGCGTGGTCAGCAGCGTGAGCGAGGTGGCCGGCTGCTGGCCGCGCGCGGCCAGCACCGCCAGCGCGGTGGCGATGATGGTGCCGCCGACGCAGAAGCCCAGCATGTTGAAGCGGTCCTGTCCGGTGATGGCCTGCACCACCTCGATCGCCCTGATCGGGCCCTGCTCGATGTAGTCGTCCCAGGTCTTCGCGGCGAGCGACTTGTCGGGGTTGCGCCAGCTGACGACGAACACGCGGTGACCCTGCTCGACGGTGTAGCGGATCAGCGAGTTGTCGGGCTGCAAGTCCATGATGTAGAACTTGTTGATGCACGGCGGGATGAACAGCACCGGCAACTCGTGCACCCTGGCCGACAGCGGCTTGTATTCGATGAGCTGGAACAGCTCGTTCTCGAACACCACGCTGCCCTCGGTGGTGGCCACGTTGCGGCCGACCTCGAACACGGTGGTGTCGGTCTGCGAGACCTGGCCCTTCTGCAGGTCGTCCCACAACTGGCGCATGCCGGCGGCGATGCTCTCGCCCTGCGTGTCGAGCGCCTTGCGCTGCGCCTCGGGGTTGAGCGCGAGAAAGTTCGCCGGGCTGACCGCGTCGATCCACTGCTGCACGGCGAAGCGCACGCGCTGGCGTGTCTTCTCGTCGCCTTCGACCGCCTCGGCCATCTGCATCAGCGTGCGCGCGTTCAGCAGGTACATCTGCGCGGTGTAGGCCGCGGCCGGGTTGGCAGCCCAGTCGGCTGCGGCGAAGCGGCGATCGGCCAGCGGCTTGGCGTCGGGCCGGGCGCCGTCGGGCTGCAGGTGCATCAGCGTGCCGTTCCACAGATCGGTGGCTTGCTTGAGGTAGTCGCCCTGCATCTTGGCGACGGCCTGCATCGGCAGGTTGAGACCCGACATCGACTTCCAGATGTCGCCGACTGCCGCGCCGAGCGCGCGGGCGCTGTCGGCCGACTCGGCCGGCTGCGAAGCGTGTTTCGCCTTCAAGAACCTGTCTCCTTGGCACCGCCTGCGACGCCCTGGAGCGGCGGCGGATGCTGTCTATGATGAACCGTGGATTTGTACCGGCACAAGCTTACCCGAACTTGAATCCTGTTCCGTTTAGCGGTTCATTTGACCGCGATATGAAATGCTGGTGATTGCGGTCGCCTGGATGTTCGTGGTCCTGATGGTCGCGATCGTCGAGGCCACGGCGCCGAACGGCAGCCTGCTCGGCGCGCTGGGTACCCTGCTCTTCTGGGGCGCGCTGCCGCTGGCGCTGATGCTGTACCTGGTGGCCGCCGCGGCACGGCGGCGGCAACGTCGCGGCGCGGCGCGAACGATCGCGGTGCAAGCCTCAGCGGCGGATCCAGACGGCGGCGGCCATGCGCCCGGTGGTGCCGTCGCGCCGGAACGAGAAGAACCTTGACGCATCTTCCACCGTGCACCCCTCGCCCCCGCTGACCTGCTGCACGCCGAGCGCGCGCAGTCGGGCCCGCGCCAGGCCGGGCAGGTCGGCGCGCCAGCGCGCGGCTCCGTCGGCACGCGGGCGCCATGCGAAGTACGTTTGATCGCGCGGCAACGGCTCGGCGCCGAACGCCGTCAGCACGTCGGCGCCGACCTCGAACTCGCGCGACCCGATGCACGGACCCAGCCACACGCACAGATCTGCCGGTGCGCAGCCCGTGGCCTCGCACAGGGTGCGCGCGGCGGCTTCGACCACGCCGCCGGCCAGGCCGCGCCAGCCGGCGTGCGCGGCGACGACCGCCGCGCCGTCGGGCGCGGCCAGCAACACCGGCATGCAGTCGGCCACCTGCACCAGGCAGGCTACGCCGGGCTCGCTGGTCCAGCTCGCGTCGGCCACCGGCGCCGGCGCATCGGCCGGCAGCGGCGCGGTCAACCGCACGACCTGCGTGCCGTGCACCTGGCGCAGGTAGACCGGGGTCGCGCCGATCGTCTGCGCCAGCGCCTCGCGGTTGCGGTGTACTGCGGTGGCATCGTCACCGCAGCCGAGGCCGAGGTTCAGGCTGTCCCACGGCGGGCGGCTGACGCCGCCACGCCGCGTGGTCATCAGGGCGCCGACGCGCGGGGACGCCGCCCACCTGGGGCGGATCGTCTCGACCTCACTCGGCATCCGGACAGGCCGAAGGCTGCGTCTTGCTGAAGGCGTCGTGCGCCATGCAGGCCTCGAACACACGCATCACGTGCGGCACGTGATCGGTGCGGCACTCGAAGCGTTGCGCGTTGAAGATCTGCGGCACCAGGCAGCAGTCGGCAAGGGTCGGCGCGTCGCCATGGCAGTAGCGCGCCGGCGCGGCGGCGAGCTGGCGCTCCACCGCCTCCAGCCCTGTCTCGACCCAATGGCGGTACCAGCGGTTCTTGTCGTCCTCGCTGACCTTGAGGTCGCGTGTCAGGTAGCGCAGCACGCGCAGGTTGTTCAACGGGTGGATCTCGCAGGCGACATCGAGCGCGAGTGCACGCACGCGGGCGCGCTGCAGCGGGTCCTTCGGCAGCAGCGGCGGCTGCGGATGCGTCTCGTCGAGGTACTCCATGATCGCCAGCGACTGCGTGAGCATCGCGTCGCCGTCCTTCAGCAGCGGCACCAGGCGCGCCGCCGAGACGGCGGCATACGACTCGTTGAACTGCTCGTTCTTCGCCAGGTGCACGGGCTTGTAGTCGTAGGCCAGGCCCTTGAGCGCGAGCGCGATGCGCACGCGGTACGACGCCGACGAGCGGAAGTAGTTGTACAGCTCCATCGCGACGCTCCCGCTACTTGACGGCCACCCGCAGCGTGCCCAGGCCGTCGATGGCGCCTTCCATCACGTCGCCCTTGACGACGGCGTTCACGCCGGCGGGCGTGCCGGTGTAGATCAGGTCGCCGGGCTGCAGCGTCCATGCCCGCGACAGGTGCTCGATGGTCTCGGCCACGTTCCAGATCAGCTGCGCAAGGTCGCCCTTCTGGCGCAGCTCGCCGTTGACCTTGAGCGTGATGGCCCCGCTTTTCAGCTCGCCGGTCTTGCCGATCGGGTGCAGCACGCCGATCGGCGCACTCTGCTCGAAGGCCTTGCCGATGCACCAGGGGCGACCCTGCTTCTTCATCTCGCCCTGCAGGTCGCGACGCGTCATGTCCAGGCCCACGGCATAGCCCCAGATGTGGCCGGCCGCAGCGGCGGCCGCGATGTCGCGCCCGCCCTTGCCGATGGCCACCACCAGTTCGATCTCGTGGTGCAGGTTCTGGGTCAGGCTCGGGTAGTCGATCGCGCCGGTCTGGCCTTCGGCCACCGGCACCACCGTGTCGGCCGGCTTGAGAAAGAAGAACGGCGGCTCGCGGCCGCTGAAGCCCATCTCCTGGGCGTGCTCGACGTAGTTGCGGCCGACGCAGTAGATGCGGCGCACCGGGAATTCGCGGCCATCGGAGGTAGGCACCACGACCTGCGGGGCGGGATTGAAGACATATGTCATGGTTGGCTCGATCCTGGACTTCGACGGGGTCGCCGATGATGCCACGCGCTCGAGACGGCCCATACCCGGCGCTACACTGCCCGCTGCCATGCTGGAGCCGCGACGCATCAAGCACTGCCGCGCGTGCGGAACGGCCGTCGAGTACCGAATTCCGGCCGACGACAACCGCGAGCGCGCGGTCTGTGCAGCGTGCGCCACGATCCATTACGAGAACCCGCTCAATGTGGTCGGGACGATCCCGGTCTGGGGAGAACAGGTGCTGCTGTGCCGCCGCAACATCGAGCCGCGCTACGGCCTGTGGACGCTGCCGGCCGGTTTCATGGAGCTCGGCGAGACCACCGAGGCCGGTGCGTTGCGCGAGACCGACGAGGAGGCCGGCGCGCACATCGAACTGCAGGGACTATTCACGCTGCTGAACGTGGTGCGCGTCGGGCAGCTGCATCTGTTCTATCGTGCCCGCATGCTCGACACCACGCTGGCCCCCGGCCCGGAGACGATCGAGGCACGGCTCTTCCGCGAGCATGAGGTGCCGTGGGACGAGATTGCCTTCCGCACCGTGCGCCAGACACTGACCCACTTCTTCGACGATCGCCGGCGCGGTCAGTTCGAGTTGCATTGCGCCGATATCGGATGACGATGGACACCGCCACCGCCAAACCCGCTGCAGCCGGCACGCCCGTCGTCCGCCCGGCCGGCGCCCTGCCGCCGGCGGCGGCCCCTGCCTCGGCGCGGTTGCGCGAGGACCTGATCCACCCCGACCCGCTGCTCGACTGCCTGGTCGAGGTGTGCCGTCTGCACGGCGTGGGCGCGTCGCGCGCCTCGCTGTCGGCGGGGCTGCCGCTGGTGGCCGGGCGGCTGACGCTGGAGCTGGCCGAGCGCGCCGCCGCTCGGGTGGGCATGTCGGCCCGCTTGCAGCGCCTGCCGCTGCCCGCCATCGAGCCAGCCACGCTGCCGGCGCTGCTGATCCTGCACGACAACAAGGCCTGCGTGCTGCAGGGCTGGTCGGCCGACGGCGCGATGGCGCAGGTGCTGCTGCCCGAGACCGCGCAAGGCGCGGTGAGCCTGCCGCGCGCCGAACTGGCGGCGCGCTTCACCGGCGTGGTGCTGTTCGTGCGCCCGCATTTCCGCTTCGACGCCCGCGCGCCGGAGCGCCGGCCGGGCCGCACCGGGCACTGGTTCTGGAGCGCGGTGCTGACACAGCGCTTCGTCTACCGCGACGTGATGCTGTCTGCGCTGCTGGTCAACCTGTTCGCGCTGGCGTTGCCGCTGTTCTCGATGAACGTGTACGACCGCGTGGTGCCCAACCACGCGGTCGAGACGCTGTGGGCGCTGGCCATCGGCATGGCGCTGGTGCTGATGGCCGATCTGGCCTTGCGCAAGCTGCGCAGCCGCTTCGTCGACGAGGCCAGCGCGCGCATCGACGTCGAGCTGTCGGCGCGACTGATGGAGCGTGTGCTCGGCATGAAGCTGGAGAACCGGCCCGAGTCGGTGGGGTCGTTCGCGTCGAACCTGCGCGGCTTCGAGCAGGTGCGCGACTTCATCGCGTCGAGCACGGTCACGGCGCTGATCGACCTGCCGTTCGCCGCGCTGTTCCTGCTGGTCACGGTCTGGATCTCGCCCTGGCTCGCGTTGCCCACGGTGGTGGTGTTCCTCGCCATCCTGATGATGGGCATGATCGCCCAACACCGGCTGCACGAGCTGGCCGAGACGACCTACCGCGCGGCAGCGCAGCGCAATGCCACGCTGATCGAGAGCCTGACCGGCATCGAGACCATCAAGACCCAGGGTGCCGAAGGCGTGATCCAGGCACGCTGGGAGCAGGTGAACCGCTTCCTGTCGCGGGTGAACGTGCGCATGCGGTCGTTGTCGTCGGGCGCGATGTACGGCGCCAGCACGCTGAGCCAGGTCGCCAGCCTGGCGGTGGTGATCATCGGCGTCTACCTGATCGGCGAACGCGAGCTCACGATGGGCGGCCTGATCGCCTGCAGCATGCTGGCGGGCCGCGCGCTGGCGCCGGCCGGCCAGATCGTCGGCCTGTTGATGCAGTACCAGGGTGCGCGCACTGCCCTCACCTCGCTCGACACGCTGATGGCCCAGCCGGTGGAGCGCCCGACGCCCGAGGAAGGCGGCACGCCGTTCGTGCAGCGCCGTGACTTCAAGGGCGAGATCGAATTCCGCAACGTGCGTTTCAAGTACCCGGGCCGCGACGACCTGGCGCTCGACGGCGTCAGCTTCCGCATCCAGCCCGGTGAACGCGTGGCGCTGATCGGCCGCGTGGGCTCGGGAAAGTCGACCATCCAGCGGCTGGCGATGGGCCTGTACCAACCGAGCGACGGCTCGGTGCTGCTCGACGGCACCGACATCCGCCAGCTCGACCCGGCCGACGTGCGGCGCAACCTGGGCTACGTGTCGCAGGACGTGCTGCTGTTCTACGGCTCGCTGCGCGACAACGTCACGCTCGGCCTGCCCTATGCCGACGACTCGGCGATCCTGGCCGCGGCCGAGACAGCCGGGCTGGCCGACTTCGTGAACCGCCATCCGCGCGGCTTCGACATGGCGGTGGGCGAGCGCGGCGAGTCGCTGTCGGGCGGACAACGCCAATGCGTGGGCCTGGCGCGCGCGTTGCTGCACAACGCGCCGGTGCTGCTGCTCGACGAACCGACCAGCGCGATGGACTTCTCCACCGAAGCGCACATCACCACGCGCATCACCGCCTGGGCGCAGAACAAGACGGTGATGCTGGTCACCCACCGCACCTCGTTGCTGGCGATGGTGAACCGCGTGATCGTCATCGACGGCGGCAAGGTGGTCGCCGACGGCCCGCGCGACCGCATCATGGAAGCGCTGCAGACCGGGCGCATCGCGAAGGCAGCATGAGCAGCCCTGCGCAGTCCACACACCCCGCTGCTGCCGCTGCAAAGCCCGCGCCCGTGTTCGTCGGCGCCGGCCTGTTCGGCGCGCTGGATCGCGTGCGCGTGCGTCTCGCGCCGCTGACAAATCGCCTGCTCGGCCCGACGATCAGCGATGCCGAGGCCGCCGCCAGCGGCGTGCGCACCTTCGAGCACGAGGCGGACGCGCTGATCTCGCGCGAGCGCATCCGTGGCGCACAGCTGCTGGTGCGTGCCGCTGCGTTGGCGGTGCTGGTACTGCTGGTCTGGGCCGCGCTGGCGCCAGTGGACGAGGTGACCCGCGGCGAGGCGCGCGTGATCCCGTCGCGCCAGCTGCAGGTGGTGCAGTCGCTCGACGGTGGCGTGGTCGCCGAGATCCTGGTGCGCGAGGGCCAGCTGGTCGAAGTCGGCCAGCTGCTGCTGCGCATCGACGAGACGCGTGCCGGTGCCGGCGTGCGCGAAAGCGCGTCGCAGGGCTTCTCGCTGCAAGCGCGAGCAGCGCGGCTGCGGGCACTCGCCGAGGGCGCCGCCTTCGTGCCGCCGCGGGCCCGCGACGACGACGAGCGGCGCATGCTGCTCGACGAGCGCCGGCTCTACGAAGCGCGGCGCAACGAGCTGGCCAACCAGCTGTCGATCAACGCGCAGCAGCTCACCCAGCGCCGGCAGGAGCTAAGCGAAACGCAGTCCAAGCGCTCCACCGCCCTGCGTGGCCTGGAGCTCACCCAGCAAGAGCTCGCGCAGACGCGCCCGCTGCTGGCCACTGGCGCCGTGTCGCAGGTCGATGTCCTGCGACTGGAGCGCGACGTGGCGCGATTTCGCGGCGAGTCCGAGCAGACGCTCGCGCAGATCGCGCGCGCCGAAGCGGCCATCGGCGAAAGCCAGCGCAAGGCGCAGGAGACCGAGATCACCTTCCGCAACGAGGCGCGCAAGGACCTCGGCGAGACAATGGCCAAGCTGAACGCGCTGAACGAAGGCGCGGTGGCGCTGGTCGACAAGGTCGACAAGGCACAGGTCAAGTCACCGGTGCGCGGCCGCGTGCAGCGGCTGCTCGCCAATACGGTGGGCGGTGTGGTGCAGCCGGGCAAGGACATCGTCGAGATCGTGCCACTCGACGACACGCTGGTGCTCGAGGCCCGGGTGCAGCCGAAGGACATCGCGTTCATCACGCCGGGCCAGGCCGCGACGGTGAAGTTCACCGCCTACGACTTCTCGATCTACGGCGGCCTCGAGGCCAAGGTCGAGAACATCTCGCCCGACAGCGTGATCGACGAGCGCGGCAACGCGTACTACCTGGTGCGCGTGCGCACGGCGAAGGCGGGCTTCAGCGACAAGCTGCCGATCATTCCCGGCATGACGGCCGACGTGGAAGTGCTCACCGGCCGCAAATCGGTGCTCGCCTACCTGCTCAAGCCGGTGCTGAAGGTGCATTCGCGCGCGTTGAGCGAACGGTAATTCCGCACACGCCGCTCGCATCGGCGAGCGGCATTTTCACGAGCGCCGTGCGGGCCGCCGAATGCCCTGGTCACATTTGGTGACGGCGTTCACGCAGACCTCTGCGCTGCCTCTGAGAACAGCCTCGGTATGGCCCTATCCTCCAGGTCGATTGCGCGTGCGCGCGCATAGGTTCAACCATGCCCACCATGAACAAGATCAACTTCGGAACTGTCTCGGAAATCTGGGGCAAGGCGTGGCTGCGTCAGCCGGACGGAGGGTTCCGCTTGCTCAAGGTGGGCGACGTGGTCGAACGCGGCGACGTCGTGCTGACAGCGCAGAACGCGATCGTGCAACTCAGCGGCTCCGACACCCGGCCCGAGCCGGTGACCGGCGTCGTGGCCGGCCACACACCGTCTGCAACCAGGCCCAAGGACAAGACCGCTGCCGCGGCCGAGCTGGATCGCGTGATCGACGCGGTGAATGAAGGCGAGCCGCGCGAAGCGCCGGCGGCCGGCCTGAGCGGCGGCGAGGCCGGCACGCTCGACCTCGGGTTTCGCGTCGCGCGCATCGCCGAAGAGCTGACACCGGCCGCGCTGCTGCTGCCGCGCGTGGACGGCGAGGATCGCCAGACGCGGCTGATCGAATCGGACCCGCCGGAGTTGAGTGCCGGCGTACTGGCGCTCGGTCCGATGAACATCCAGGCCTTCGAGCAGGGCCCCAACGTTGCGATCGGGCTGACGGCCCCCATCGGCACGACGCAGGTCCGCATCGACGCGGTGCCCACGGTCGGCCAGCTGCTGCTGGCCAATGGCACGCCGGTGACGGCGGGCGCCATGCTGACGCCGGCCCAGCTGGGCGGCCTGGTCTTCGTGCCGCCGGCCGACTACCTGCCGGGCACACCGGTGGGCATCGTTCAGTACACCGTGAGCAACGGCCCGAGCGTGGCCAGCGGCGTGGTGAACATCAGCGTCATTCCGGTCAACGATGCGCCGCTGGCCGTTGCCGGCGCCGGTACCGGTGCCGAGGACGCGACGATTCCGGTCGCCCTGCTCGGCACCGATATCGACGGCACCGTCACCCAGGTGCGCATCGACCAGCTGCCGAGTCTTGGCACGCTGCTGCTTGCCGACGGCGTGACGCCGGTCGCGCTCGGCCAGACACTCACCGCGGCGCAGGCCTCGGGCCTGCTGTTCCGCCCGGATGCCGACCTCTCCGGCAACACGGCCATCGGCTTCTCGGTCATCGACAACCAGGGCGCGGTGTCGTCGCGCGCCGACTGGACGCTGACGATCACCGCGGTCGACGACGCACCGCGTGCCACGCCCGACACCTTCACCGTGGCCGAGGACGGCTCGGTCTCGATCGACGTGCTGGCCAACGACGCCGAGGTCGAGGGCAGCAGCCTCGTCGTGACGCATGTCGACGGTGTGGCCATCACCGATGGCGGGCCTGCGGTGGCCGTGGCCCGCGGCAGCGTGCAACTGGTGGGCGGCCAGCTGGTCTTCACACCCGCGCCCGACTACAACGGGCCGGCAACCTTCACCTACGCAGTCAGCGACGGCGGCCTCGTCACCACGGCCACGGTGACGGGCAACGTGACGCCGATGAGTGACCTGCCGGTGGCCGGTGCAGATACGTTTACCGTGGCCGAGGACGGCGCGGTGACGATCGACGTGCGCGCCAACGACAGCGACATCGACGGCGACACGCTCACCGTCACGCAGGTCAACGGCAGTGCCATCAGCGATGGCGGCGCGCCGGTTTCAGTGCCCAACGGCAGCGTGCAGCTCGTCGGCGGCCGGTTGGTCTTCACACCGGCACCCGACTACAACGGGCCGGCCAGCTTCAGCTACACCGTCTCGGACGGTGTCAACGCGGTATCTACCACCGTGGCCGGCACGGTGACGCCGGCCAATGACGCGCCGACCGTCGGCGTGCCGGCGACGGCACTGACGACCGTGGAGGACGGCGCGCTGGTCTTCTCGGCCGGCAACGGCAATGCGCTCAGCGTGGCCGATGTCGACGGCAACCCGTTGACCGCGACTCTCTCGGTCGACCACGGGACGTTCACGCTCGGCTCGATCGCCGGCGTGACGGTGAGCGGCGACGGCAGCGGCAGCGTGACGCTGAGCGGCAGCGCTGCCGCGATCAACGCGGCGCTGGAAGGATCGCGCTTCACGCCCGACGCCGATTTCAACGGAACCGCCACGCTGGCCCTGTCGGCCAACGACGGCAGCACGGCCACGGCCGGCAGCGTGGCGATCGGCGTGGTGGCGGTGGCCGACATCGCCGACGACGCGGTGACCACCAACGAGGACACGCCGATCGCGGTCAACGTGCTGGCCAACGACAGTTTCGAAGGCGGCAGTCCGGCGATCACCGCGGTGAACAGCCAGGCCATCACGGTGGGCGGCCCGGCCGTGGCGGTGGCCAACGGCAGCGTGACGCTGAACGCGCTGGGTCAGCTGATCTTCACGCCGGCGCCTGACTACAACAACACGCCGGGCAACCCGACGACCTTCACCTACACCGTCGCCTCCGGCGCGACGACCGAGACCGCCACCGTGGCGGTGACGGTGACGCCGGTGGCCGACAGCGCCACCGTGAGCCTGAGCGCGACGCCGAGCGTGGCCGAAGGCGGCAGCATCACTTACACCGCCGCGTTGACCAGCCCCGCGCTCGCCGCCGTGACGGTGACCCTGTCCAACGGCGCCGTGATCTCGATCGCGGCGGGCGCCAGCGCCGGCGCCTGAGCCGGCATCGGCACCTGCATCATCGCTTGCGGAGCGGCCCCACCACCCTTGACAATGCGAACCTTGCCCTCGGCCTCGGTGATCTCCAGTTCGGACACATTCGATTCGGACAC
>CALMQI010000240.1 GCA_937871935.1 uncultured Burkholderiales bacterium | reverse complement strand
GGGAAAAATTCGAGGGGTATCGACTACTTTCGTCACTCCAGGAGTACATCCTGGTGCAGCAGACGGAACCGCGTGTGGAAGTGTTTCGCAAGCGGACCGGATGGCAGCCCGAGACGTTTGGACCGGCCGATGAGATCGCGCTCGAAAGCGTTGGCCTGAAGGTCTCTGTCGCCGATTTTTATCGCCGGGTCACATTCGGAGGCGGCTAACGCTCAATACGAGCCCTACCTGCATTCGGCCTCTCACCCTAACCCTCTCCCCGCAAGCGGGGAGAGGGGGAAACTCCGGAGTTTCTCCCCATGTCCCAGCCGTCCCCCCAAGCCCTCGACGGTGTCCGCATTCTCGACTTCACGCATGTGCAGTCGGGCCCCACCTGCACGCAACTGCTCGCCTGGTTCGGCGCCGACGTCATCAAGGTCGAGCGGCCCGGCACCGGCGATATCACGCGCGGGCAATTGCAGGATATCCCGAACGTCGACAGCCTCTATTTCACGATGCTGAATTCCAACAAGCGTTCGCTGACGCTCGATACGAAGAACGCCAAGGGCCTGGAGGTGCTCACCCGCCTCGTGCAAGAGTGCGACGTGCTCGTCGAGAACTTCGGGCCGGGCGTGCTCGATCGTATGGGATTCACCTGGGAGCGCATCCAGGAACTCAACCCGCGCATGATCGTCGCCTCGGTCAAGGGCTTCGGCCCAGGACCGTACGAGGACTGCAAGGTCTACGAGAACGTCGCGCAATGCGCCGGCGGCTCCGCCTCGACCACCGGCTTCGACGACGGCCCGCCGCTGGTCACCGGCGCGCAGATCGGCGATTCAGGCACGGGGCTGCACCTGGCGCTCGGCATCGTCGCCGCGCTGTACCAGCGCAACACCACCGGCCGTGGCCAGAAGGTGCTGGCCGCCATGCAGGACGGCGTACTGAACCTGTGCCGCGTCAAGCTGCGCGACCAGCAGCGCCTGGACCGCACCGGCGTGATGAAGGAGTACCCGCAGTTCCCCGATATCGGCTTCGGCGAGGCGGTGCCGCGCGCCGGCAACGCCTCGGGCGGCGGCCAGCCGGGCTGGATTCTCAAGTGCAAGGGCTGGCAGACCGACCCCAACGCCTACATCTACTTCATCACGCAGGCGCCGGTGTGGGCGGCGATCTGCAAGGTGATCGGCGAGGAAGGCTGGATCACCGACCCGCATTACGCAACGCCGGCAGCGCGCCTGCCGCACCTGAAGTCGATCTTCGCGCGCATCGAGGAATGGACGATGACCAAGACCAAGTTCGAGGCGATGGACATCCTGAACAAGTTCGACATCCCCTGCGGGCCGATCCTGTCGATGAAGGAGATTGCCGAGGAGCCGTCGCTGCGTGCCACAGGCACCGTGGTGGAGGTCGACCACCCCACGCGCGGCAAGTACCTCACGGTGGGCAACCCGATCAAGATGTCCGACAGCCCGACCGAGGTGACGCGCTCGCCGCTGCTCGGCGAACACACCGAGGAGGTGCTGGGGCAGCTGGGCTACAGCGCCACCGAGATCGCCGGCCTGCGCGACGCGCGCGTGATCTGACCCATCGTCGCGGAACATCCACGCGAACGCTTCATCGAACGACTTCGACCCAAGGGGACACCATGACGACCATTGACAAGGCCAAGGTTCGCAAGTTGCTCGATGCCGTCAAGGCCGACGGCCGCACGTCGCTGACCGCGCCCGAGGGCAAGCAGGTCTGCGACGTCTACGGCATCGCGGTGCCGCAGGAGGGCGTGGCCGGCAGCGCGGCCGAGGCCGCCAAGCTCGCTGCGGGCATGGGCTTTCCGGTCGTGATGAAGATCGTCTCGCCCGACATCCTGCACAAGACCGAAGCCGGCGGCGTGATCGTCGGTGTCAAGAGCGCCGACGAGGCGGCCAAGGCCTACGACACGATCCTCGCGAACGCCAAGGCCTACAAGGCCGACGCCAAGGTGGTGGGCGTGCAGGTGCAGCAGATGCTCAAGGGCGGGCAGGAGGTCATCGTCGGCGCGGTCACCGACGGCAGCTTCGGCAAGCTGGTGGCCTTCGGCCTCGGCGGCGTGTTGGTCGAGGTGCTGAAGGACATCACCTTCCGGCTGGCGCCGTGCACGCGCGCCGACGCGTTGTCGATGCTCGACGGCATCCAGGCGGCCGAGATGCTGAAGGGCGTGCGCGGTGGCGACCCGGTCGACCGCGAGGCGCTGGCCAAGCTGATCGTCGGCGTCAGTCAGCTGGTGAGCGACTTCCCCGAGATCGCCGAGATGGATCTCAACCCGGTGTTCGCGACCAAGACGTCGGCGATCGCCGCCGACGTGCGCATCGTGGTCGACTTCGCCGCCAAGACGCCGCGCTACCGTCCGCCCGAGGCCGACGTGGTGGTGTCGATGAAGCGCATCATGGAGCCGAAGGCTGTGGCGGTGATCGGCGCGTCAGACGAGGCCGGCAAGATCGGCAACTCGGTGATGAAGAACCTGATCAACGGCGGCTACAAGGGCCAGATCATCCCGATCCACCCCAAGTCGGCCGAGATCATGGGCTACAAGGCCTACAAGTCGGTGAAGGACGTGCCGGGCGAGATCGACACCGCGGTGTTCGCCATTCCTGCCAAGCTGGTGGCGGGAGCGCTCACCGAGTGCGGCGAGAAGAAGATTGCGGGCGCGGTGCTGATTCCTTCCGGCTTCGCCGAGACCGGCAACATGGAAGGCCAGCTCGAGCTGATCGAGATCGGCCGCAAGTACAACATCCGCCTGATGGGGCCGAACATCTACGGCTTCTACTACACGCCGGCGAACCTGTGCGCGACCTTCTGCACCGCCTACGACGTGAAGGGCTCGACAGCGCTGTCGTCGCAGTCGGGCGGCATCGGCATGGCGATCATCGGCTTCTCGCGTTCGGCCAAGATGGGCGTCTCGGCGATCGTCGGCCTGGGCAACAAGAGCGACATCGATGAAGACGATCTGCTGCTGTTCTTCGAGCAGGATCCGAACACAAAGGTCATCGCACAGCACTGCGAGGACCTCAAGGACGGCCGCGCCTTCGCCGAGGTGGCGGCTCGCGTGTCGAAGAAGAAGCCGGTGATCATGCTCAAGGCCGGCCGCACGTCGGCCGGCGCCGCGGCCGCCAGCTCGCACACCGGTGCGCTGGCCGGCAACGACAAGATCTACGACGACGTGCTGCGCCAGTCTGGCGTGATCCGCGCCCGTAGCCTGCGCGACCTGCTCGACTTCGCGCGCGGCGTGCCGATCCTGCCCACGCCCAAGGGCGAGAACGTGGTCATCATCACCGGCGCCGGTGGCTCGGGCGTGTTGCTGTCGGATGCCTGTGTCGACAACGGCCTCAAGCTGCTCAAGCCCATGCCGGCCGACCTGGACGCCGCGTTTCGCAAGTTCATCCCGCCGTTCGGCGCGGCCGGCAATCCGGTGGACATCACCGGTGGCGAGCCGCCGATCACCTACATGAACACGGTGCGCCTGGGCCTGCAGGACGAGCGCATCCACGCACTCATCCTGGGCTACTGGCACACCATCGTGACGCCGCCGATGGTGTTTGCGAAGAACATGGTCGAGGTCGTCGAAGAGATGCGCGCCAAGGGCATCGAGAAGCCGGTGGTGGCCTCGCTGGCCGGCGACGTGCAGGTCGAGGAGGCGGCGCAGTACCTCTACGAGCACGGCATCCCGGCCTATGCGTATTCGACCGAGATCCCGGTCGCGGTGCTGGCGGCCAAGTACCAATGGGCGCGCGGAGCGGGGTTGCTATAGCCTCCACGCCGCTGCCAGCGACGCGCCAGCGCAAGCGCGAGGCGCCGAAGGGGCGCACGGTCGACCCGGCAGCGCTCGACGAGGTGCGCGCGCTGCTCGGTGACGCGCCGCGTGACCGCGATCAACTGATCGAGCACCTGCACAAGCTGCAGGATCGCTTCGGCCATCTGAGCGACCGGCATCTCGCTGCACTGGCACGCGAGCTTCGCCTGGCGCAGACCGAGGTCTTCGAGGTCGCGTCGTTCTATCACCACTTCGACATCGTCAAGGCCGGGCAGGCCGCGCCGCCGGCGCTGACCGTGCGCGTCTGTGACGGCCTATCGTGCGAGATGGCAGGCGCCGGTGAGTTGCTGCAGCGCTTGCCGGCGTTGCTCGGCCGCGAGGTGCGTGTGGTGGCGGCGCCGTGCATCGGCCGCTGCGAGCAGGCGCCGGCGGTCGTGGTTGGCCAGGCGCCGCTGGCGCAGGCGAGCGTCGACACCGTGGTGGCGCAGGTGAAGTCGGGCGTCACGCAGGACCGTCCGGCCGGCCACATCGGCCTCGAGGCCTACGTGGAGCAGGGCGGCTACCGGCTGCTCAAGCAGTGCATCGCCGGTGAGCGCGAGGTCGACCCGGTGATCCGCGCGATGGAAGACTCGGGCCTGCGCGGCCTCGGCGGCGCGGGTTTTCCGGCCGGCCGCAAGTGGCGCATCGTGCGCGGCGAGCCGGCGCCGCGGCTGATGGCGGTGAACATCGACGAGGGCGAGCCCGGCACCTTCAAGGACCGCTACTACCTCGAGCGCGACCCGCACCGTTTTCTCGAGGGCATGCTGATCGCCGCCTGGGCAGTGGGCATCGCGCGCATCTACGTCTATCTGCGCGACGAGTACCACGGCTGCCGCGCGCTGCTCGAGCAGGAGCTCGCCGCGCTGCGCGCGAACCCGCCGTATCCCGGCATGCCCGAGATCGTGCTGCGGCGTGGGGCCGGTGCCTACATCTGCGGCGAAGAGTCGGCGATGATCGAGTCGATCGAAGGCAAGCGCGGCATGCCGCGGCTGCGCCCGCCCTACGTGGCACAGGTTGGCCTGTTCGGCCGGCCGACGCTGGAGCACAACTTCGAGACGTTGTACTGGGTGCGCGAGATTCTCGAGAAGGGCGGCGCTTGGTTCGCGTCGCACGGCCGACACGGCCGCAAGGGGCTGCGTTCGTTCTCGGTGTCGGGGCGGGTGAAGCAGCCCGGCGTCAAGCTGGCGCCGGCCGGTATCACGATCCGCGAGCTGATCGACGAGTACTGCGGCGGCATGGCCGACGGCCACACGTTCTACGCCTACCTGCCGGGCGGCGCGTCGGGCGGCATCCTGCCGGCGGCGATGGGCGACATCCCGCTCGACTTCGACACGCTGCAGCCGCACGGCTGCTTCATCGGCTCGGCCGCGGTCATCGTGCTGTCGGACCAGGACAGCGCCGTGAGCGCGGCGCGCAACCTGATGCGCTTCTTCGCGCACGAGAGCTGCGGCCAGTGCACGCCGTGTCGCAACGGCACCGCCAAGGCGTCGACACTGATCGCCGGCAAGGCATGGGACGTGCCCCTGCTGCAGGACCTGTCCGCCGTGATGCGTGATGCGTCGATCTGCGGCCTGGGCCAGGCGGCGCCGAATCCGGTGGACTGCGTGATCAAGTTCTTTCCGCACGAGCTGGCAGCCAAGGAGTCGCGATGAGCGCCGCACGGCCGATCCGAAGGCGCTCGCTCCCCCTTGGGGGGACGGCTCGCAGAGCCAAGGGGGCAAGATGAGCGCAGTCACTCGCCGGCGAGCGACCGAAGCTGAAGCCTTGCGTGTCAGCTTCCAGCTCAACGGCCGCGAGGTCAGCGCGCGCGCCGACGAGCCGCTGATCGAGATCGCCGCGCGCGAGGGCGTCGAGATTCCGCGCCTGTGTTATCGCAAAGACCTCGACGCCGTGGGCAACTGCCGCGCGTGCGTGGTCGAGATCGAGGGCGAACGTGTGCTGGCGCCGTCGTGCTGCCGCACGGCCACCGCCGGCATGAAGGTCACCACCGACAGCCCGCGCGCGCTCAAGTCGCAGCAGATGGTGCTCGAGCTGCTGCTGGCCGACATGCCCGAGACCGGCTACACACGGCACAGCGAGCTCGACGACTGGGCGGCCAAGCTCGCGATCGGCAAGCCGCGGTTCGCGCCGCGCGCCCAGCCCGCAGCCGACACCTCGCATCCCGCGATCGCGGTGCACCTGGATGCCTGCATCCAGTGCACGCGCTGCCTGCGCGCCTGCCGCGACGAGCAGGTCAACGACGTGATCGGCCTGGCCTTTCGTGGCGAGCACGCCAAGATCGTGTTCGACATGGACGATCCGATGGGCGCGTCCACCTGCGTGGCCTGCGGCGAATGCGTGCAGGCCTGTCCCACCGGCGCGCTGATGCCGGCGCGCGACGCCGCACTGACCGTGCCCGACCGGCAAGTGGATTCGGTGTGCCCGTATTGCGGTGTCGGCTGCCAGCTGACCTACCACGTCAAGGACAACCGCATCCTCTTCGTCGAAGGCCGCAACGGCCCGGCCAACCAATCGCGCCTGTGCGTCAAGGGCCGCTACGGCTTCGACTACACGCACCACCCGCATCGACTCACCCAACCGTTGATCCGGCGTGCCGGCGTGGAGAAGCGCGTTCCTGGTCGAGTACTACAACGAGTCGGCCTGGCCCTGGATCGTTGGCATGAGCTACAAGGCGCTGCGCACCGAGCGCCGCAAGCTCATCCACTGGGTCCACAAGGACGGGATGGACGAGCTCTACGACCGCGCGCGATCCTCGGCCGCCCACACGCGCCGACCGCCGACCCAGGTGCTGGCGAGCGCGCGCTCGCCAGCGCCGAAGACCAGGCTCTCGAGCAACGTCTCGTCGGCCCAGCCCGCGAGTTCGGGCGCGGCGAGATCGACGAGGTCGTCGCCGAATACAACATCCTGCGTGGTTGTATCCACGACCTGGCCGACCGGAACGGCTTGAGCATGCAGGGGAAGCCGTTTCATGTCCTCAACCGCGTCCTTGACGGGGCGATCGGATCGGCCGTGCAGACCTTCGCCACGCAGAAAGCGCTCGAAGTGCAGCACCGGCGTGAGGAGTACCTGGCATTTGTGGCCCACGACCTC